>JABGRG010000042.1 GCA_018648445.1 Rhodospirillales bacterium
CGCAGCTTCGCCGATCTGGTGGCCCTTTGCCAATTCCTACCCGGCCCCGCCAGCTCTCAGGTCGGTATGGGCGTGGGCATCGCCAAGGCAGGTATCGGCGGCGCGCTGGCCGCGTGGCTGGGCTTTACCATCCCTTCGGCCATCCTCATGCTGGCCTTCGCCTACGGACTGATCGAGGCGGGTGACGCCCTTGGAACCGGCTGGCTGCAAGGCTTGAAGGTCATGGCCGTGGCCGTGGTGGCGCAGGCCGTCTGGCAAATGGCCAACGCCCTTTGTCCGGACCGCACCCGCCGGGGCTTCGCCATTGCGGCGGCCGTCCTGGTGTTGGTGGCGCAGGGCCCGCTGGGCCATGTGGCGGCCATTTGTCTGGGCGCCATATTGGGCTGGTTGTTTATATCCAATGGCGCTGTCGCGCCGCCGCCGTCCCTGAGCATTCCCATCGGCAGGCGCACCGGCTTTTCGGTTCTCGGCGTATTTTTCATCCTTCTGGCGGGCCTGCCGGTTGCGGCGGCGTTGAGCGGCAGCCATTCGCTGGCCGTGCTGGATAGTTTTTTCCGCGCGGGCTCGCTTGTGTTTGGCGGCGGACATGTGCTTTTGCCGCTTTTGCAGGCCCATGTGGTGCCCCCCGGATGGGTCGACGCCGACACCTTTTTGGCCGGTTACGGCGCGGCCCAGGCGTTACCCGGCCCGTTGTTCAGCATTTCGGCCTTTCTGGGCGCGGTGACCTCACCGGGCGGCGGCATCGCATTGGCCCTCTTGTGCCTGCTGGGCATCTTTCTGCCGTCGTTTTTGTTGCTGGTCGGCGTCATGCCGTTTTGGAACGCCTTGCGCGCCCGGCCCGCCGTCCAGTCGGCGCTGATGGGGGTGAACGCCGCCGTGGTCGGCCTTCTGGTGGCGGTTCTTTACGATCCGGTGTGGACCGGAACCGTCCACGGCCCCAAGGATTTCGTGCTTCTTTTGGCGGCATTCGGTGCGCTGGCCGTGTTCAAGTTGCCGCCGTGGATGGTGGCGGTTCCGGCAGCCGTTTTGGGCGCGATTTTGGCAATGATCTAGAGCATCTCCTGAATTTTCCTGATGTGCTTTTCCTTTTCCGCGTCGTCCAGAAACGACGCCGTGAAACCGTTGGCCGCCAGTTGTTTCACGTCTTCGCGGTTCAGGCGCAGCGCTTCGGCCAGTTGCACGAAATTTTCGGTCAGATAACCGCCGAAATAAGCGGGATCGTCGCTGTTGACGGTGGCGCACAATCCGGCGTCCAGCATGCGTTTCGCCGGGTGGTTTTTCAAATCCGTAATGACGCGCAGTTTCAGGTTGGATAACGGACACGTGGTCAATGCCAGCCGACGCCCGGCGATATCGCGTGTCAGCACCGGATCTTCCATGCACCGGTTGCCATGATCGATGCGATCAATGTCCAGAAGCTCGATGGCCTGACGGATGTATTCGGGCGGGCCTTCTTCTCCGGCATGGGCGACCAGCTTGAAGCCCTCGGCGCGGCAGGCGGCAAAAAGACGCTCAAATTTTTCCGGCGGATGGCCCAGTTCCGACGAATCCAGTCCGACGCCCAATATCCGGTCCTTGTGATCGCGTGCCATGTCGAGCACGCGAAAGCCGTCTTCCTCGCTAAGGTGACGCAGGAAACACATGATCAGGCGATAAGAAATGCCAAACCGTGTCTCGCCTTCCTCCAGCGCGCCGCAGATGCCATCCAGCGCCGTCTCGAACGCAATGCCCCGTTCCAAATGTCCCTGCGGATCGAAAAAGATTTCCACATGCACGATGTTTTCATCCGCGCAGCGCCGAAGATAGGCCATGGTCAGATCAAAGAAATCGCCCGCCGTGCGCAGCACGCTCATTCCCTGGTAATAGATATCCAGGAAATCCTGCAAATTGGAAAATTGGTAAGCCGCACGTACGGCATCCACAGTTTCAAAGGGAATGGCAACGTCGTTGCGCCGCGAGAGCTCGAACAGCATCTCCGGCTCAAGACTTCCCTCGATATGCAGATGAAGTTCTGCCTTCGGCAGTCGGCGGATCAGATCGGTGAGTGATTGTTCCATGGCAATTATTGCCATGGCGCGGATTTGAATTCAAGCGCCCTACCCGCCGCCACGCTGGAAGTGGCGGTCGAACCAGACAAGGGTTTCGTCGACCTCGGCTGCCGAATAGCCGTCAAACGTCAGTGTGACATGGCTGACGGGCAGGGAAAAAAGGGCAATGCGCCGTCGGCTTTCTTCTGAAATGGCGATGTCCAGCCGTTGCGGGCCGGTGCCCATCACGATGCCATCGGGTTTTACGTCGTGTTCGCGACCATCCAGCGCTCGGGCCATCACGCGGAAAAATTCCTCGTGCGTAATCCCCATTTCCTTTTCAATGACGACCGGGCTTGGCATGGGAGTTAACCGCCGGCGATGGGCGGCCAGATGGCGAGGGTGTCGGTGCTGGTCAGGGGGCGGGATTCGCGTTCGTCGGGCTGTAGATATATGCCGTTAACGAGCACCAGATGGCATAGCTCAGGTGGCAGTTTCAGCTTGGCGATCACATTTGCCGCGCTCGCCCCGTCGTCCATCTCGATTTCAACCTGATAGTCCTTGGCCCCCGCCGGAAGGTATTTTTCGAGAAGCGCGAAAAGTTTGACCGTGACCTTCATGCAGATGTCCTATTTCTGTGTGCAGGCAATGTATGCCTCGGTTATGCGGTTCGGGTCGATCAATAATTTGTCGCGCCAATCGCCAAGGCGCACCCGCGATTGTATCAAACCGCGCAGCGTCCCGATATGGTCGGTACGCCCCAGACAAATAGCGCCGACCAGCTTGTCACCATCGAATTCGAGGCGGATATAGCGGTACTGGCCCTCGTCCAGCCGTTCCACCGATTTTCCACCCTCGACCCCTTGCCATTGCCCGAACGAACTGGACACCAGTCCGACCGTATCCAGCACGTTCATGCTGAGGCTGCCTTGGTAGGTGGCGTTGCCGCCCGCCATGTTCAGGGCCGCGATCCGGCCATGCTCGACGGCGGTGGGCTGAATGGCGTGAACCGACCAGCCGCCCATGAAATCCGGCCCCTGGGCCACGTCACCGGCGGCGAATATGGTCTCGACGGTGCTGCGCAGATGATGATCGACGCGAATTCCGAAATCGGTCTCAACACCGCTTCCATCCAGAAACCCCACATTTGGACGAACCCCGGTGGCGACCACGACGAGACCGGCCTGCAAGTCTTCGCCCTTGTCCAGATGTACGCGCAGGCGATTTTCGGGATCTTTGGTTTCCTCGATGCCGGTGATCTGGGTCGAGGTCAGGACCTCGATACCCTTCTCCTGACACCACTTCTTCATTAGACCGCCGGCCGCCTCGTTCATCATGCGCGGAACCATGCGATCAGCGGCCTCAACGATGGTCAGCTTCACCTGGCGTTTGATCAGGGCTTCCAGAACGATGCAACCGATGAACCCGGCGCCCATCAAAATGACATGGCTGTCGGGCGCGGCCAGCCGTACGATTTCGCGGGCGTCGGCCAACGTCCAGCACGGATGGACGCCGGGCAGGTCAATTCCCGCAATCGGTGGCTTGAAGGTGCTGGAGCCGGTGGCGACGAGCAGGCGGTCATAGGGCAAAGTACCACCGTCGGTCAGTTTCACCGTTTGCGCGCCCGCATCCACATGATCGGCGCGGGCGTGGCGAAACTCGACGCCCAATTCATCGAAATGGGTCTCGGATTTACGCAAATAGGTCCCCGGCTCGTCAATGGAACCAATCAGAAAATACGGCAAAGCCATTCGCGAATAGGGGGGTTCGGGCTCGTCTCCCAACATGACGACCTCGCCCGACGGGTCCGTCTTGCGCAGGGTCTCGGCGGCGATCACGCCCGCCGGGCCCGCACCGATCAGCACATAACGCATGGCGGTTTTCCTCAAAAATATGGCCCGCCGCCCGCATCGCCTAAGACCGGATTGGTCTCAGGCGATGCCACGACGGGCGATCTTGAGCCTTTACATTGGGCGTCACTACCTAGAGGGCAAGTTTCTGGACGGTCTCGTTGGTCGGCACGCCGTCCGGAGTCCAGCCCCTGGCCTTGTAGTATTCGGGCAGCATCTTGCCCAGCTCGTTGACCTTGCCCTTGGCCGGGCCGGTCTTGGCGGCGTCTTTCAGCAGGCGTTTGGGCAGATTGTCGTCCTTGCCCGTAAAGCCCGCATCCAGATTGAAGCGGCGTTCCAGGTTCCAGATGCGTTCGCCCACTTCCAACAGTTTTTCCGCCGTCCATGTGCCTTGGCACGCACCGTCGATCTGTGGCGCGATGTCCTCCACCGTCCACGCAAACGTCGTGAAAACGCAAAGACCAGACGAGTCGACCGCCGCAGTGGCGTCCTGGAAGGCCTTGACCAGACCGGCCTTGCCATCGGACACCAAAGGATCGGTTTTCTCGGGAATGCCGAGAATTTCGGAAGCCACGGTGTAGCCGCGCAGGTGGCAGGCACCACGGTTGGACGTGGCGTAGGCCAGTCCCATGCCCTGAATGCCGCGCGAATCGTAGGCCGGAAATTCCTGACCCTTGACCGACATGGTCAAATCGGGATGTCCGTACTTTTCGCACAAACGCTTGGAACCGAGACCGATTTCCGCGCCGAACCCTTCGCCCATGCCGGTCAGTTCGGCAACCGCAGCCAGCGCTTCAGCCGAACCGAATGTCAGCTCGATGCCGCCGGTCTGCTTCTTGGTAATGGCGCCCATTTCATAGAGTTCCATGGCAGCACCGACAGTGGCCCCGAACGAGATCGGGTCCATGCCCTGTTCGTTGCACAGGTAGTTGACGTAGGTGCAGGCTTCCAGATCGTCGACGCCGGTGGCCGCGCCCAGGGCCCAGGCCGCTTCGTATTCCAGGCCGCCAGAGGCTTGCCAGTATTTTTCCTTGTCGGCCACGGTAAAGTGGCCCCGGTCCATTTGCGAGACGCGCCCGCAGGCGATGGTGCAGCCGAAGCAGGCCTGTGTGTTGACCAGATTGGGCTTGCCGTCGGTCGGGCGTTTTTCGGCCATGGCTTCGGCCGAGATTTTGCTGGCGCCATCGAACTGGACGTCACGGTGGTTGTGGGTTGGCAAAGCGCCGGTTTCATTGATGACGTTCATCAGCACTTGCGTGCCGAAGGCAGGCAGACCCTGACCGGTCACCGCATTATCTGCCAGCACCTGTTTTCCGGCGGCAACGGCGCCCATGAATTTTCCGAAATCAT
Source organism: Rhodospirillales bacterium (assembly GCA_018648445.1). The sequence goes on from JABGRG010000042.1 coordinate 5,228, forward strand.
CAACGGCGACTCCAATGGTGCCGCGCACGGCCACGGCCTTGAGGTTTTTCGACCCCATAACCGCGCCCACGCCCGAGCGGCCAGCCGCCCTGTGCAGATCATTGACGATGCACGAGAACATGACGCCCGCTTCACCGGCACGGCCAATGGACGCGATACGAATTTGTGCGTCCTGATGCCTCGCTTTCAGTGCCGCTTCGGTTTCCCAGACGGATTGGCCCCACAAATCGGTGGCCGGAAGAAGTTCGGCTTCGTCGTTTCGGAGCAGAAGGTAGACCGGCTTTTTGGCCCTGCCTTCGAAGATGATCATATCCCAACCGGCGTTCTTCAGCTCGGCGCCGAAATAGCCGCCCGAGTTGGAGCACGCGATGGCTCCGGTCAGGGCTCCCTTGGTGATGACCGAGTAGCGCCCGGCGGTCGAGGCGGTGGTGCCGGTTAGCGGACCGGTCGCCATGATCATTTTGTTTTCCGGCGAAAGGGGATCGACCTTGGGGTTGACCTCTTCGACCAGATACTTGCTGGCAAGACCGCGCTGGCCGAGATATTTGTCAGCCCAGTCCATGTTCAGCGGTTCAACGGCGCATGTTCCCTTGGTCAGGTTCACGCGCAGGATTTTTCGTGTCCAAGCCATATTCAAGCCCCCCGCTTACGCTTGCGCCTGGGCGCCGGCGTCGGTTTTGCCGGCCCAGCGGCGCATTTTGTCGTAACCCGTCCAATCGGCATCGATGTAGGTGATGGCGTCCGTCGGGCAGGCCTTGGCACATGCCGGGTCGCCGTCGCAAAGGTCGCACTTGATGACCTTTCCGGTGTCACTGTTGTAGTTCACCGTTCCGAACGGGCAGGCGATGGTGCAGACCTTGCAGCCGACGCACAGATCGTTGGAAACGATCTTCGCGCCGGTATCCGCGTTCACCGAAATGGCGTCCACGGGGCAGGCCGTCATGCACCAGGCTTCCGCGCACTGGGTGCAGGTGTAGGGCACGAACCGGTCGTGAAAATCGAAGACCTTGATCCGCGACTTGGCCGGGTTGAATGTTCCCTCGGTTTCGTACGAACACGCCATTTCGCACTGCATGCAGAGGGTGCATTTTCCCGGGTCGATGTGAAGCGATTTAAGCATCAAGAAACCTTCCCTGTCAGGTTCTGGACGCCCCCACAATTTTTTAGATTGTCATTAAGAATGAGTATTATTTGATTTCGCGACGACCGGCAAGAGTGTATCGCCGCGAAATCGGTCTCTATTTCTTATTTTTCCAAATTGCCCAGCCGGCGGGCCTTCAGTTCGGCCTCGAGGCAAAGTTTGGAGGCGAGGAAGCAATGTTCCTGGTCCATGGCCGTCTCGGTGCGATTGTGAACATCGGCAATCAGGTTGGCGCCGTAGGGGAGCGGGACGTCGTTGCAATCGATGTATTGCACGCCCTTGGCGTCGGCCATGAACAGGTGGTTGGCACCCGCTTTTCCGCCGACATCGATATACTTGCGAAGTTCGATATAGCCGTCAGTTCCCAGCACGAACAGGCGACCATCGCCCCATACGCCCAATCCGTCGGGGGTGAACCAGTCGACCCGGATATAACCGGTGGCGCCGCCGCCGTTCAGCACGATATCGCCGAAATCCTCGAACTCGGGGTGTTCCGGGTGGTTGTGATTGGCCACCTGGCTGGAAACCACCTCGGCGTCGGACGCGCCGGCGAAATACAGAAACTGATCGATCTGATGGGACGCGATATCGGCCAGAATGCCGCCGGTTTCCGTCTTTCGGAAAAACCAGTCGGGACGCGGCTGGTTGTGAATGGCATGGGGACCCAGACCGACCGTTTGTAATACCCGGCCAATTGCACCCGATTTGACCAGCTCGGCGGCCTTTACCGTGGCCCGGTTCTCAAAGCGCTCGGAAAAACAGATGGAATAAATCCGCCCCGTTTCCTTTTGCACTTTGCGCACGTCTTCCAATTGCTCAAGCGTGGTAAAACCGCCCTTGTCGGTCATGTAATCCTTGCCGTGGCGCATGACTTCTATGCCCAGTTCCGCACGCTTGAAGGGAACGGCCGCGCCAACGACCATTTGCAGGGTTTCGTCTTCCAGAATTTCGGCCCTGTCGGCCACCTCGCGGGCCTGCGGGTATTTTTCGCGAAATTGCGCGACCAGGAAGGGTTCGCCGCCGGTGAGGTCCACGGCAACCAGTTCGGCTCCGGCATCCAGCAGACAATCGGTCTGCCCAAAGATGTGGTAGTGATTAACGCTGATTACGCCGAAGCGAAGGCTCGGTTTCGCCGCCATTTATTGTCTCCCCGTTTTCCCCTGTTCTTTATAGAGATTGGCGCTATGCGTCTCAACGCTAACCGCGTGTCGCTTCCGTCAAAATCGGCAGCGTAAGGTGAAAAACGGTCCCTTCGCCCGGAATGCTGGTGAACCATATGTCGCCGCCATGCGCCTTAACGATCGTGCGGCAAATGGAAAGTCCCATGCCCAACCCCGCAGGACGGGTCGTGAAGAAGGGATTGAATATCCTGGCCCGCACTCTTTCGGGGATTCCAGACCCCGTATCCGCAACCGAGATTTTGATCAAGTCGCCGTCGGTTCGCGCCGTGCGAATGTTCAGCAACCGGGCCGTCTGGTCGGGTTCGATATCGGTCATGGCGTCCATGCCGTTGCGCACAAGGTTCAGAACGGCTTGCTGGATCTGCACCGCTTCACCGGGTATGCGGGGAAGGTCGTCGTTCAAATCCAAATCGATCCTGATGTCCCTGGCGACGGCTTCATTGGTAAGGATCGAAGCAACGTCTCGAATCGCCGCGTTGACGTCGATTTCGTCTTCCCCGTCGGCCTCGCGATGTGCGAACCGGCGGACGTTTCGGATCAGGTCGCCGGCCCGCTGCGCCTGTTCGGAAATCAACTCCAAAATCCGCGTCATATCCTGGGGCTCGGCCCCGCCTGAGCGCAGGCGCCGCAACATACCCATGGAGTAGTTCTTGATGGCGGCGAGCGGTTGATTGACTTCGTGGGCGATGCCCGTTGCCATCTCGCCGACCGTGCCGACCCGCAGAATATGGGCAAGTTCTTCCTGCAGCTTTTTGGCGGCGGCCTGGGCCTGGGCGTGTTCACTAATTTCGGTGGAAATGCCCCCGGTTCCCATTATGTCGCCGTTGTCACCCAAGACCGGGAACCTGGTCGAGATGTACACGCGCGGAGAGCCGCTTTTGTCCTTCATTTCGAATTCATAGGAGATTGCCGACTTTGTTTCGATGACCTCGCGGTCCTTGGCACGGAAGGTATCCGCGACTTTTCCCTGAACCAAATCGTGAGAGGTTTTTCCGACGATATTCTCGGGCGTCGGTTTGAAATCGGCGGTAAATTTCTCGTCGACCAGGTCGGCAGCGAATTTTTCGTTTACCAAAAGGAACCGCCCGTCAATATCCTTCAGGTGAATTCCGGCAGAGGAGTTATCGAGCACGGCCTGAATATGTGCGCTCTTTTGCCGTAACGCTTCTTCGGCACGCCTGGATTCCGTGATGTCCTGACCCGAACTGAGGCTGCCCGTGATCTGACCATTCGGCCCTATGACAAAACTGTTCTGCCATGAAATCAAACGGCGCTCGCCGGATTTGGTCGTCACGTGGTTTTCGCGATGCAGAACCCGTTCGGTTTTACTGGCGAACGCCTCGCGGAACATCGCTTTTATTTCATGGCTTTCGTCCGCCGGGAGGACCCGTTCAAACCAGTTTTCGCCGATCAATTCGTCCTCGGAATACCCCAGAACCTCGCACCCTTTGCGGTTTATCAAGGTAATGTTGCCCCGAAGATCCAAAGCGGCAATGATAATTTCGGCAATATCCAGATAGTCGGCCGATCTGGCCTTTTCGTCGAGCACGGCGTCGGCTTGATTTTCCAGGTGCCGCCCCGTTTCGTTCGCCCTGCGCACGAACAGCGCCGTCAAACCCGTCAGTACGACGAAAACAGCGAAAAGGGCCGGCAGCGTCCAGACAAGCATCTCCCGGCCGGGCTGCGGCGGCGTCCAAACGAGATGGCTCGCCGTTTCGCCGTTCACCAGCTGCAAGGGGAGATGCGCCTGCGATCCGATATTTTCGTCCCGGACGATCCGCAAGTCCGTCAAAAGGAGGTTTTTGCTGATTTCGGAAACCGTTTCCTCGTGAAATGCGATGGTGACGATGAGGAGCCAATCGGTGCCTTTGGGCGTTTCCTTGCCATCGACAATTTCGAAATCCGTCAACGCGCTGGCGGTCACCGAATGGACGTATTTTCCGTCCCACAGCAGCCCTTCTTGTGGGGTCGGGCTTTTGTCGCGCGGGGATTGGCGTGCTCTATCAACCAGATTTTCCAGTCCACCCTTGAAGCGCACGAAGGGATCATCCGTTTTGGTCTTGCACTTTGCGCTGGCGAAGACGGGCCGGTTTTTTGCATCAACGACGTAGGTTGAACAAATATCGAAGGCATCCTGAAGATAAGGGCCGATGTTCGTGTCCGCCCAGGTGCGGTCGAAGTTTTTGACAAGATTTTCAACGGCCTGATCCCAAAAACTGTGTTCAAGGGCGACCTGTTTGACTTTTTCGCGGGTGTGGCTGATTGCCGAAGCCAGAAGATTGACGGAATCCTCCCTGGCGACCCGGTCAAGTTCCTGGGCTGCAATCACCACCAGGGCACCGATAACCGCCATACCAATTGCGGCACTCAACGCGACGGGCGCTATCAATCTGCGGATGGTCGAACGGATGGTCGGCAACGCGGCCATTCTTTTCGTCTGCTCCCTCAGTTTCTATTTTTTTTGGCCCGAAACTATTGGATCGAGCTTACTACACCCTCGCAGGCGGCGACAAGGGAGGGGGGGTCTTCACCGAACGCCCGTAATAATTGTCGGAACCGAACCTTGCACGAAAAACGCGGGCCGGCTTTTAACGTCCGGCCCGCGTTTTCGGTATTCTCTCGTCAGGCCCCGTCTTCCAGATCGAATACGCGTTCGTAGCCGGGCTTCACGAAGTGGATGCGATTGCCAACGCCGATCTTGACCGGTTCCGTCCGCTTGTCGGCACGGGGCGAGATCGACAACTGGTGGCTCGTCACATGAACGTCTATCCGCATGCCGCGATAGCGGATGGCGAACTTGATCGATTCGAGTTGGGTCGGCAGCCGCGGGTTGAAGAACAACACCCCCTCGCGAATTTCCAACCCCGTATAAACCCGTTGAACCAGGTCCACCGTTCCGGCCATGGCGCCCAGATGAATGCCCTCGGCGGTGGTTCCGCCCTGAACATCCGAGATGTCGCTTTCCAGCGCTTCGCAGAAGGTTTTCCACGACGTGTCGCGGTCGTACCTGGACGTCACCGCCGACTGGACCAGCGTGCTCAGCGTTGATCCGTGCGAGGTGCGGGCCGAATAGTAGTCGATGTTCCGTCGGATATCGGCGGGATCCAGCTTGTAACCAAGATGATCGAGAATCCGCGCCAGCTCGTCTTCCGAAAACAGATAGAACAGCATCAAGACGTCGGCCTGTTTCGAAAGTTTGTAGTTGTTGGGCGAGTCGCCCTCGGCTTCCAAAATGCGGTCCAGCCGCGCGATGTTGCCGTATTTTTTGCGATAGCCTTCCCAGTCGAATTCCTTGAGATCGCCGTACCCTTCGAACTGGCTGATGATCCCGTCATCGTGGAACGGAACGTACAGCTTGCGGCTCATTTCGGCCCAGATCGAAATTTCTCCGTCGGTGAGTTCCAGGGTTTCGCACAGTTCTTCGCGCCGGTAGGGAAGAAGTGAATCGACGACCTTGCAGGCGGTATCCATGCACCAGGCCACCATGACGTTGGTATAGGCGTTGTTGCGTAAGCCCACCTCGTCGCTGTCCGGATATTCCTCGTGGTATTCGTCCGGTCCCATAACGCCGTGAATTTCGTAGCGGTCCTGATCGGCATTGAAGTGGGCGATGGACGCCCAGAAGCGGCATATTTCGAACAACAGCTCCGCCCCGAAGATCGACATGAAGCCGTCGTTTCCCGTGGCCTGCCAGTATTGCCAGACGTTGTACGAGATGGCGATGTTGACGTGCCGCTGATTGCGGCTGAGGTCGGGCAGCCAACGCCCGGATTTGGGGTTGAGGTGAACCGATTGGGTTTCCTCGCGACCGTTGGTGCCACTTTGCCAGGGGAACATGGCGCCCTTGTAGCCGGCCTCCAAAGCACCCGTGCGCGCTTCGTCCAGCCGCCGGTACCGGTAGCGAAGAAGCGAATGGGTCAGTTCCGGGATGTTGTAGTTAAGGAACGGGAAGATGAACAATTCATCCCAGAAAATGTGGCCGCGATAGGCTTCGCCGTGCCAACCGCGGGCCGGAATGCCGACGTCCAGATCGACGGTGTTGCGCGAAGCGGTCTGCAGCAGATGGAAAATATGCACCCGCAGGATCATCTGAACCCGCTGGCGCTGGTCCAGCACCACGTCGCACCGCCGCCACAACTGCTTCCATGCGACCGCGTGGCCGCGCAGCAGATCGGCGAAACCGCAGGCAAAACCAACCGCGTTCACCGCTTCGATCAGTGGATGCGAGATCGCCCGGTCCCGCGAGGTATAGAGCGCGATCGTTTTTTCGACGCGAATGGCCTTGCCTTCCGCGGCCTCGACGGAATACGTCTGCGCAACATAGCCTTCCTGGATCGTGTTTTCGACCGCGGCTTCTACGGGTTGACCAGCGTCGTCGAAAAAGCGCGTCCGCGCTGCTTCCGCCACCTTTAGCCCGGATTGGACCGTTTCCACCAGAACGTAGGAATTCCCGTCTTCGCCGATGCCGGCATCCTGACGCAGCAGATGGTCGCTGGCCAATTGGCGGTAGCGGGCGACGCCGCTGTTGATGACCCTGCCGTCCAGGGCCGAGCGGATTTCCACAGGCCCCGACCAGTTTTTTGGCGTGATCGTCATTTCAATGGCGGCCAGATGGGGCTTGGCCATGCTGACGATGCGCCGGCTGTTGATGGTGGTTTCCCGGCCTTCGCCGTCACGAACCCGCAGCGTGCGAACCAGGACACCCTCGCGAACGTTCAGTTCCTGCCGGTAGGACAGAACCTCGACCTTTGCAAGATCCAGCCAATCGCCGCCTTCGATGCGGAACGTCAGGCACAGCCAGTTCGGCAGATTGACAAGATCTTCATTTTCGATGGGCCGCCCGACGATTTCGGTGGTCAGGCGGTTATATCCGCCCGCCACATAGGTTCCGGGGTAATGGATATTCTCGTCGGCGTCGGCCCATTCGGCAGCGCCGCGTGTGCAAAAGTAACCATTTCCCAGAACGCACAGCGCTTCGCGCAGGCCTTCTTCCTCGGGATTGAAACCTTGGTAGGTCAGGGTCCATGTTGGCATGTTCGACCTCTTCTGTTTTTTGGTTCGGTATGGATCGGTTCCGCTTCGTGCGTGTTTCAGCGCGCGAGGGTATCGAGAAGCCGCACCGCCGCGTCGGGGTCTTCCACCCGATAGTCGGCGTCGGTGGGCCGGTCCGTTTTGGCTTCGGCGGTCGCGCCGCCAACAAAAATGCCGATGCCCCGGCCCGACAGCGCCCGGAAGGCGTCCTCGTCGGTGATGTCGTCGCCGAAATACATCGGAAGGATGTCGGGCTTGTCCAGATCCAGGGCTTCCAGCAGCCACAAGACCGCCTTGCCCTTGTTCCAGTCGAGCTTGGGCTGAATTTCGTAGACCATCTTGCCCGGCGTGACGCGAAGGGTGTCGTGCTCGGCGATGATGGCGTCGACCACCGCCTGAATATCTGCGTGGCGGTCCGGCGCGACCAATCTGTAATGAACGGCGACCGATGACTTCTTGGGCTCGATCAGGGACCCCTCAATGCCATCCACCTCGGCATGAAGCCGCGCCTTGACCTGTTCCAGCACTTCCGCGAATTCGGCCCCTTCCTCGCGCTGGATGGCCTTGCCGCCCGGAACCACGATGTCGAAACCGTGGCTTCCGGCATAAATCAGGTTGTCGATGCCGACCAGTTTTTCGACGTCGGGCCGGTCGCGGCCGCTGACAATGGCCAATGAACAGCGTTCGGCAAGCTCGCGCACAATGGCGCGGGCGGATTGCGAAAGAATGGCCATTTCCGGGCGGTCGACAATGGGGGTCAAGGTTCCGTCGTAATCCAGGAAAATGGCAAGTTTCTTTCCGGCCAGACGGGCGTTTAGCTCTTCGCCGCGCTCCAGTGCCGATGGAAGGTCGCTGAAGTTCATGGACATGAGTACGTTTCCTTTTCTTTCTTGGTTTTCGCGTCTTGGTATTTGCGTCTTGGTATTCCTGGGCTTTGGTCTAGGCGGACAATTCGCCAAGGTCCGCCACCACGATATCGCCGCCATTTTGTGCCAGCGCCTCGGCGATCCCGGCGCGATCAACGCCAACCACCAGTCCAAACCCGCCGGCGCGTCCCGCCTGAACGCCCGAAATGGCGTCCTCCACGACGACCGCGCGGGTCGGATCAACGCCCAGCAAGTCGGCTGCCGCAAGATACGTATCGGGATCGGGCTTGCCGGTGAGATGAAGATCGGCCGCGTTGTTGCCGTCGAAGGCGACGTCAAAAAGGTCGGAAATGTCCGCCGATTTCAAAACAGTCTGGCAATTCTTGCTGGACGAAACGATGGCGCAGCGAATTCCATTTTCGCGCAGGTCATGGATCAGACTAATGGAGTTTTCGAATACCTCGACGCCGTCGGTCTGAATGGACAGATTGAAAAAGCGGTTTTTCAGATTGCCCAGGCCGCAGACGGTTTCGGTGTCTTCGGCATCGCTGATGTCGCCGAAGGGTAGTGAAATATCCCGCGATTCAAGGAAGCTTCTGATCCCCTCATAGCGCGGTTTGCCATCGACATATTCGCTCATTTCATCTTCGGTAAACTCACGAAAAGGGGCTCCCTCGCGTTCAGCGCGAATTTTCAGGTATTGGTCGAAGAGCTGTTTCCACGCGGCAAAATGATTGTGATTGGTGGCGGTGACGACCCCGTCCAGGTCGAACAAAACCGCATCATACTTGTCGCGACTGAGAACATGCTTTGGAGATGGTACGGTCATGCGCGTCTCCTTCAGAAGAGATTGCAGCCTAACCCCACCCGGCCTAAAGACCGGGGCTTCTCCTTCATCCGCAAGAATTCGTCTGCGGACGTTCCTGTCTTCCTTCAATGTCTCATTGTTGACGTACAAGTTACTAAAAAACAAGAGTTTATTGCGATTTCCACCGAGAATGACCAATTAATAAGCATAAATTAATATTTGCATAATTATTAGGCATATATCAGACAGAAAACCACGGCAATATCGGGCAGAAAATCACATAACGCATTGATAATACGGTTAAAATAACGTTCTCCGAGTTCTGGCACGCTTCTTGAAACAATGGGATCGCGGTTTGGCCGTGTTTTCGTACGGACGGCTCCCACCGAAGTTCTTTCAATTGGGAGAGGGTGATGTCTTTGAAATTGGTAATGGCGGTCGTCAAGCCGTTCAAGCTCGATGAGGTCCGTGAAGCCCTGACTTCCATCGGCGTACAGGGGATGACGGTTTCCGACGTCAGGGGATTCGGCCGTCAGAAGGGGCAAACCGAGATTTATCGTGGCGCCGAATACGAAGTGAACTTCGTGCCCAAGCAGAAAATCGAAATCGTCGTCAGCGACGATTTGGTTGAACAAGTCGTCGAGACGATCCGTGGCGCAGCCGAAACCGGCTCCATCGGTGACGGCAAGGTATTCGTCGTGGACGTTGAGCAGGCCACGCGCATCCGCACCGGCGAAAGCGGCCCCGATGCCGTTTAAGGAGACTATGAAATGTCGAGTTTGAAGAAACTGATTAAAATTTCCGGGCTTGCCGCATCTGCGGTTTCGCTTTCGGGCGCACCGGCACTGGCCGACGAGCTCAACAGCGGTGACACCGCCTGGATGCTCACATCCACCGCCCTCGTCCTGATGATGACGATCCCGGGGCTGGCTCTTTTCTACGGCGGCATGGTGCGGCGCAAGAACGTTCTGGCCACCGCCGCGCAAAGTTTCGCCGTCGCCTGTTTGATGACGGTATTGTGGATGGTCGTGGGCTACTCCTTCGCCTTTGGCGACGGCGGTTCGCTCAACGCGTATTTTGGCGGGTTCGGAAGCGCCTTCCTGATCGGCATGGAAACCGGATCGCTTTCCGGCACGATCCCTGAGTCCGTGTTCATGACCTTCCAGATGACGTTTGCCATCATTACTCCGGCCCTGATTACCGGCGCTTTCGCCGATCGCATGAAATTTTCGGCGATGTTGTGGTTCCTGGGGTTGTGGATGGTCGTTGTCTACGCACCGGTTTGCCATTGGGTGTGGGGTGGCGGGTTCCTCGCCGATGAAGGCGTGCTTGATTTCGCCGGCGGTACCGTTGTGCACATCAACGCAGGCATCGCCGGTCTGGTTTGCGCCGTCGTGCTGGGCAAGCGTCTTGGCTTCGGTTCGGAAAACATGGCCCCGCACAATCTGGTGCTAAGCGTGATTGGCGCATCTTTGCTGTGGGTCGGTTGGTTCGGCTTCAACGCCGGTTCGGCGGTTGCCGCCAACGGGGCGGCGGGCATGGCCATGGCTGTGACGCAGATCGCCACCGCGGCGGCTGCCCTTTCGTGGATGTTCATCGAGTGGATCATCCGCAAGAAGCCGAGCGTGTTGGGGGTGATTTCGGGCGCCGTCAGCGGTCTGGTTGCGATTACGCCCGCTTCGGGTTTCGTTGGACCTACGGGCGCGCTGTTTATCGGACTGATCGCAGGTATCGCCTGCTTCTGGGGGGCCACCACGTTGAAGCGCATGGCCGGATACGACGACTCGCTGGATGCCTTCGGTGTTCACGGTGTCGGTGGGATCGTCGGCGCCATCCTTACAGGCGTCTTTGCCGTCGAGGCCGTCGGTGGAACACCGGGCCTGATCGAAGGCAACGCCGGTCAGGTCTGGATCCAGATCGAAGGCATCCTCGCCACCATCGTCTACAGTGGCGCCGCCTCCTTCGTACTCCTCAAGATTATCGACGCCGTGATCGGCCTGCGTGTCTCAAAGGAAGTCGAGATCGAAGGCCTGGACCTCAATCTTCACGGAGAAACGGTCCACTAGGTTTTCATTTTCTCCACGACGCTGAACTTTGACGGGGCGCACCCACGGGTGCGCCCCGTCTTTTCTTACAGGATTTCCAGCACGCTTTCGGGCGGGCGGCCCAGAGCGGCCTTGTTCCCGGTCACGACAATGGGGCGCTCGATCACAATCGGGTTGGCGACCATGCGCGCAATCAGATCGTCGTCCGAAAGGCCGGGGTCATCCAGCCCCGCCTCCTTGGCTTCTTTCTTGCGCAGAATGTCGCGTGGACCTTTGTCCAGCATTCCCAGAACCCGCTTCAATTCGGCGGCACTCGGTGGCTCCGAGAGGTATTCGATGATCTCGGGCTCAATCCCTTTTTCCTGCAGTAGGCCAAGGGTTTGCCGTGATTTACTGCACCGGGGATTGTGATACATGGTAACGCTCATACAAATTGACTCCAAAGTATGTGACACGTTGATCCATCACAGGTAGTCTCAACGGCCGCGGGTGAAAAGGAATTTCGGTTGCGTCGTTTGTATTCAGTTTGTGCGGCCCTCATCGTGTTCGTTGTTTTGATGGGCAGCGCCCTTGCGCCCGTTCAGGCGCAGCAAGTCGCGGTCGAGGATCTGGAATCGCTGGCCCAGGCCATCGAGGACGACACCAAACGGGCCGAACTTCTAAGTCAGTTGCGCGCCCTGATCGAGGTGGCGGGCGGCGGCGCACAGGAAGAGCAGGTTCCCCAAAGTCTGGGGCCCCGGCTTATTACGACGCTATCGGAAAGCGCTGCTGAAGCCAGCCGGCAGTTGGTTACCGCCGTCGACCGGTTTACCGACGTTCCCGTCCTTCTTGAGTGGATGCGCGCGCAAGCTTCGGACGAAGAAGCGCGCAACGCCTGGCTGGTGGCGCTTCTCAAGCTGGCCATTATCGTTGCCGTCGGTTTCGCCGCCGAACGTTTGGGCCGGTTCCTTCTGGCGAAACCGCGCCGGGTTGTTGAAAACTTCGCAACCGAGAGTGTTGTGACCCGCCTGCCGCTGTTGTTGGTGCGCACGGTTCTGGACGTGCTGCCGGTGGCCGCGTTCGCGGTCGTGGCCTATGCCATGTTGCCGTTGATCAATCCCGGGGCCAAGGCCCAGGTCATGGTGGTGACATTTTTGCAGGCCTATTTGCTGGCCCGCGCGTTGTTCATTGTGATGCGCATGCTGCTGGTGCCGAGCGTGCCCACATTGCGCGTACTGCCGCTGGATGGTGAAACCGCCAACTACCTTTTCATCTGGTCGCGCCGCCTCATATCGGTATGGGTGTTTGGATATTACGTTGCCGAGGCGGCCTATTTCCTCGGATTGCCATCGGGCGGACGGACCGGCCTGTTGCGTCTGGTCGGATTGACCGTCACCGTGATGGTGGTCGTTTTCATTCTGCAAAACCGCCCCGTGGTATCGGCCTGGCTTCATGAGAAAATTCGTGGAACTTCCGGTGTAGCGCTGCGCGGCGCGCGGTATTTGCGCTGGTTGGCCGACATCTGGCACGTCCTGAGCGCCATTTATGTGGTCGGGGTCTTTTTGGTCTGGGCACTGGATGTGGAAGGCGGGTTCGAATATCTGTTCCGTTCGACGGTCGTTTCGGCGCTTGTTCTCGCCTTTGCCAAACTCGTATCCGTCGGGCTTCGGCGCGCGGTCGAGCGCGGGTTTGCGGTGCGACCCGAGGTGCGGTTGCGTTTCCCCACATTGGAAGCGCGGGTCAACCGCTATGTGCCGGTCATTCATCTGGTGTTTCGCAGCATTCTTCTGGTGGTCGTCGTCTTTGCCTTGTTGCAGGCGTGGGGCGTCGAAGTTTTCGATTGGCTGAGTTCGGACACCGGACGGCGTGTCATCGGCAGCGGGTTCAGCATCGGCTTCGTGGTTGTCGCCGCTCTCATTCTTTGGGAAGGGGTCAGCACGGCGATCGAGCGCTATCTGTCGCGGACCGATCCCGACGGCAATGTGATTGAACGGGGCGCACGCGCACGCACCCTGTTGCCCTTGCTGCGCAACGTCATCATGGTCGTGTTGCTGGTTGTCGTGACCCTGATCGTGCTGGCCGAAATCGGAATTAACATCGGGCCGTTGCTGGCCGGCGCCGGGGTCATCGGTCTGGCCGTCGGTTTCGGTTCGCAAAAGATGGTGCAGGACATCATCACCGGCGCGTTCATCCTGTTCGAGGACACCATCTCGGTGGGCGACGTGGTGACGGCGGGCGGACTGACCGGCGTTGTCGAACGGCTTTCGATCCGCTCTATCCGGTTGCGCGATCTTTCGGGCAACGTCCATACCATCCCGTTCAGCTCGGTCGATACGGTCACCAACATGACCAAGGTCTTCTCGATGGCGGTGATCGAGGCCGGCGTCGCCTACCGCGAAAATGTCGATGACGTCATAGCCGAGTTGGAAAAACTAGGCGCGGAAATGTGCGAGGATGCCGTATGGGGGCCATTGATTCTGGAACCGTTGGACGTTCTGGGCGTCGATGCGCTGGCCGATTCGGCGGTTGTTATCAAGGCCCGGTTCAAGACCGTTCCCATGAAGCAATGGACGGTCCGGCGCGAATTCAATCGCCGCATGAAAAACCGGTTTGACGAATTGGGGATCGAAATTCCGTTCCCCCACCAAACCCTTTATTTCGGGGTGGACAAGGACGGATCGGCTCCGCCGGTTTTCGTGCAATCGACGCCAAAACCTACCAAGCCCGCGACCCGGAAGAAAAAAGCAAAACCCGAACCGAGCCAACTTGATCTTCCGACCGACGAAGATATCGAGGATTAGGGACGCTCTTCCAACTCGTCGGCAGTTTCGGCGTCGATGATCTCGCGCACGGTGTCATAGGAGAACCCGGCCCGCGCCAGGGTCGCCATATCCTTCTCGCGGTTTTCCTTGCGTCCGCCCCGGGTGCGAAAGGGGCCGATCCTTCGTTTTCGTGCCGCCGTTATGGCTGCGGTGCGTTCCGGTTCTTCGTTCTCCTCGGCGAAGGCGGCCAGCGCCGCGTCGATGACATCCGCCTCGAGCCCCTTCTGACGAAGCTGGGCGTTGATGGCGCGCCGTGACGCCCCGCGTCCGCGCAGGCCCCTGACCCGCATTTCGGCGTAAGCCGTATCATCGAGGTACCCCAGGCGTTCAAACTTGGCGATGACGTCTTCGATGAAGGCGGCACCCTCGTCGCGCTCGGTGCCGTGATGGCGCACCGAGCGTTCAACCCGGCGCATCAAAACCCGGCGCAGGTTTTCCTTGGACGTGGCGAAGCGCTGCAAGTAAAACGCCGCCGCGTTTTCCAGCGATTTCGCGGTCGCCTTGCGTGGCCCCTTGCGCTTTCGCTGTGCCTGTTTTTGGGTGTCCGTATCATCCATGGCGCGTCCCCTGATCCACACATGATGGCGCAAAGTGTTTTTCCGTGCCGCATTTTTTTTGCGTGTAGGCTATATAAGGGCCATCAACCCCGACGGAGAATTTGGACGATGTACGCAACCGGTGCCATCAACTGGATTGGATTGTGGACGCTTTACACCCGTGAAGTGCGCCGCTTCATGAAGGTCTACACCCAAACCCTGATTGCGCCGGTCATTACGACGCTGTTGTTTCTGGCCGTCTTTGTGCTGGCCATCGGGCGCGGGCGCGGCGACGTGGCGGGCGTTCCGTTCATGGTATTTCTGGCCCCCGGTCTGATCATGATGGCGATCTTGCAAAACGCCTTCGCCAACACCTCGTCGTCCATCGTCATCGCCAAGGTTCAGGGCAACATCGTCGACACCCTGATGCCGCCGCTGAGTGCCCACGAGCTGACCTTCGGCATCGTCATGGGTGGGGCGACGCGTGGCATGGTCGTCGGCACGACGGTGGCCATCGCCATGAGCCTTGTCGTCGGTCTGCCTATTCATAATGTGGCGTTCATCGTATTTCATGGGGTGGCGGCGGCGATTTTGCTGGCCCTGTTGGGCGCCATCGGCGGCATATGGTCGGAAAAGTTCGATCACATCGCGGCGGTGACCAATTTTGTCGTGACGCCGCTATCGTTCCTGTCGGGCACGTTTTACTCCATCGAACGCCTGCCGCCGCTGTTTCAGAACATCGCCCACTTCAATCCGTTTTTCTACGCCATCGACGGGTTTCGCTACGGTTTCATCGGCCATTCCGACGTGGTTCCCATGGTCGGCGTTCTCGTGCTGATCGCCACCGACACCTTCCTTTGGTTCGTTTGCTGGCGGATGTTTCACACGGGATACAAACTTAAGGCTTAACATGATCCCCGTCGGGGGGTATGTTCCCGCCTTTTTTCGCGGGCCGCGCCTTGAATAAGGGGCGGTGCATGAAGGGGGAAGAAGCATGGTTCCGAGGGCAAGTGATAAAGCCGGAACACCGGCGGACATCAGGGACTGGGCCGTGTCGCTGTTCGATACGCTGCGCGAGCAGTCCTTCGACGGCACCGGAATTTCCCGCGAAAGCTACGGACCCAGCGAAACCCTGGGCATGGAGACGCTGGCCGCGGCGGCCCACGCCGAAGGCCTGGAAATTTCCACCGACGCCGCCGCCAACATCATCGTGACCCTTCCCGGTCAGGATCGGGACGCCCCTGCCATCGCTTGCGGCTCGCACGTCGACAGCGTTCCGCAAGGAGGCAATTTCGATGGCGCTGCCGGTGTCGTGGCCGGGCTGATGGCCCTGGTTCGCGCCAAGCAAGAAGGGCCGGTTCCGCCGCGCGATATCAAGGTCTTCATGCTGCGCGGCGAGGAAAGTGCGTGGTTTGGCCGCGCCTATGTGGGCTCCAGCGCCATGTTCGGCGGTTTTGATCCCAAGGATCTCGATCTTCGCAACCGCAACACCGACCGGCCCTTGCGTGAATACATGGCTGAAGCCGGAGCCGACGTGGATCGCATCGCCGCCGGGGAAAGCTGGGTGAGTGCCGGCGATCTGGCGTGCTTTTTCGAGCTGCACATCGAACAGGGTCCGGTGATGATCGCGCGCAAGGTTCCGGTGGGGCTGGTCACCGGCATTCGCGGCAACATCCGCCGCCCCAAGGTCGTGTGCCGGGGCGAGGCGGCCCACGCGGGCGCCGTTCCGCGCTGGCTGCGTCACGACGCGGTGTTTGCCATGTCGGAACTGGTCACAAGGCTGGATCAGCACTGGATCAGCATGATGGAACAGGGCGAGGATCTGGTGCTCACCTTGGGTATCGTCGGCACCAACCCGGCCGAGCACGCCATGAGCCGCGTTCCCGGCGAAATCGGCTTCAGCATGGAATACCGCAGCCAGTCGGAATCCACCCTGCAGTTCTTCGGCGAAATCATCGAAGAGGAAATGGCCAACGTGGGAAGGACGCGCGGGGTGTCGTTCGATCTGGGTCCGGCCATGCCCACCGCTCCCGCCAAAACCGATCCGGCGCTGGTCGATCTTCTGGCCGTACAGTGCGAAAAGGCGGGCATTCGCTACGAACGCCTGCCGTCGGGCGCGGGCCACGACGCCGCCGTTTTCGCCAACGCGGGCATTCCCACAGCCATGGTTTTCGTGCGCAATGAACACGGTTCGCACAATCCGCATGAAGCCATGGATATGGACGATTTCTTTATGGGCGCAGAGGTCTTATACAAGGCGTTAATGAGTGCTCCGGAGGCGTTGCCATGAGAAACCGCGAATTTGCCGAACATACCGCCCAAATTCTGCTCGATACCGGCTGCGTGCTGTTTCGCCCCAACGAGCCGTTCTTTTTCTCGTCGGGCTGGGTCAGTCCCGTGTTCGTCGATGTCAAAAGGCTGATCTCATACCCGCTGGCCCGCAACCGGTTGATCGATTTGGCCGTGCAAAAAATCCTCCAGAAAGTGGGATATGATGCGTTCGACATCATCGCCGGTGGCGAACTGGCGGGCATCCCGTTCGCCGCCATGGTCGCCGACCGCCTGAATTTGCCGCTGCTTATCGTGCGCAAGCAGGCCAAGGGCTACGGCCCGAAAGCCCAGATCGAAGGCATGATCGAACCCGGCAAGCGCGTTCTGCTGGTCGAGGACCTGACCACCGACGGCCGCACCAAGGCGCTTTTTTGCGACGGCCTGCGCCGGGCGGGCGCGGACGTGCGCCACGCCTTCGTCATCTTCAAATACGGCATTTTCGATCTGGTGGTGCGCGATCTGGACAGCCGCGGCGTCGATCTCTTCTCGCTGGCCGACTGGAACGCCCTGATCAAAGCCGCCCGCGCCCGCGGTGCGCTTGATTCCGAAACCCTGGCCGAAATCGAAGCTTACATCGCCGACCCCATGACCTGGTCCGAAGTCCACGGCGGCGCCGGCCCGGCCATCGCCGCCCAGTCACCGGGCAGCGAGTAATACCAAGCGGGAGAGTTTCTCATGAGCGAAACGGGCAGCGGCAGGGACCGGCGGCTTCACCCCAGGGTCGAAATCCAAAGAGACGTGGACGTAAGAGACGATCAAAACGTTATTGATGGTGTCGTCCTGGATATTTCGGCGGGCGGCATTTCCATACGCTCCGACGCCGATCTGGAACCGGGACAGGAAATCGTCCTCGACATCGACGGCATGAGCGACGTTGCCGGCAAGGTTCTGCGGGCGACCGACAACGGTTTTGTCGTATCCCTCCACCTGTCCCCCAACGCCCAAGACGTCTTCATCGCCGACGTCATGCGAATTCAAAACGATATCGGGCTGGACGAGGCTTGAGGTTGCACTCCCGCTTGGTCGTTAGTCGTCGCGCTGCCGCGCTCCTCCGGGCTTGTTGTCGGAGTGGGGGGCTGTTGCCGGGTTTTGGGGCCCTGCTCACGAATCCGCGTTGACTTCGCAGGCGGGGGTTTAGATACTCCGCTTCTTTTTTTGCAGACCCATCTTAATGTCCGTTACAACCAGAGGAGCCGAATTATGATACCCGCGGTGATGCCGACTTACGCGCGCGAGGATATTGCTTTCGTCAGTGGCGAGGGCGCTTACCTTGTGGATAGCCGTGGTCGACGTTATCTGGATTTCGGCTCGGGCATTGCCGTGACCTCGCTGGGTCATTGTCATCCGCATCTGGTTGCGGCGTTGCGCGACCAGGCGGGTGCGCTTTGGCACACGTCCAACCTTTATCGCATTCCGGGGCAGGAGAAACTGGCCCAGCGGCTGGTGGACGCCTCATTTGCCGATTCCGTTTTCTTTTGCAATTCCGGGGCCGAGGCGGTGGAGGCCGGGCTCAAGACGGTTCGCAAATTTCACGACGCGGCGGGCAACCCCGAACGCTACCGGGTGATTTCATTCGATGGCTGTTTTCACGGGCGCACGCTGGCGACCCTGGCCTCGGCCAAGAAAGAAGCGCACATGGCGGGGTTCCACCCCATGCCCGAAGGGTTCGATCAGGTGGCGTTCGGCAATCTGAACGAATTGAAGGCGGCCATCACCGAAGAAACGGCGGCCATTCTGGTGGAGCCGGTTCAGGGCGAGGGTGGCATCCGTCCGGCCGATGTGGAGTTTTTGAAAGCCCTGCGCGCGACGGCTGATGAGTACGGCGTGTTGCTGTTCTTCGATGAAGTTCAGACCGGATCGGGGCGCACGGGCAAACTGTTCGCCTATGAGTGGGCCGGAATCGCGCCCGACATTCTGTCCGTGGCCAAGGGCTTGGGCGGGGGCTTTCCCATCGGCGCGTGCCTGACCAACGAGCGCGCCACCGCGCTGGTTCCGGGCAGTCACGGAACCACGTTCGGCGGCAATCCGCTGGCCGTGGCGTGCGCCAACGCCGTACTTGACGTGATGCTGGCCGACGGCTTTTTCGAAGGTGTGAATGCCAACGCCGCCAGGCTGTGGGAAAAGACCGAGGCCATTGTCGCGGCCCATCCCAAGCTGTTTTCGGGGTTGCGCGGCATTGGTATGATGATCGGCCTGCAGTGCGTTGCGCCCAACACCGAGATCGTCGCCAAACTGACGGCCAACGGCCTCTTGACCGTGCCCGCCGCCGATAACGTATTGCGCTTCCTGCCGCCCCTGATTATCGGGGATGCCGAAATAGACGAAGCCATGACCATTTTCGCCAAAAGCTGCGAAGAACTTGATAACGGAGAAGACCAATGAGCGCGCCCAAGCATTTCCTCGACCTAGACGCCTTCGACACCGCGACGCTGCGGCGCATCCTCGATCTGGGTGCGGCCTATAAGCGCGGCGAGGCCGAGGTCGCAGCCCCGTGGGCGGGCAAGACGCTGGTCATGATCTTCGAGAAACCATCCACCCGGACCCGCGTTTCCTTCGAGGTGGGCGTGCAGCAGCTGGGCGGCATCGCCGTTGTGCTGGGCATTACCGAATCGCAGTTGGGGCGCGGCGAAACCATAGCCGACACGGCGCGCGTGCTGTCACGCTATGGCGACGCCATCATGATCCGCACCACCGCGCCGGACCGGCTGGACGAGCTTTCGGCTCATGCTACGGTGCCGGTGATTAACGGCCTGACGGATAAGTCGCACCCGTGCCAGATCATGGCCGACATCATGACCTTTGAAGAGCATCGCGGCCCCATTGCCGGATCGGTCGTCACCTGGTGCGGCGATGGCAACAACGTGGCGGCGTCGTGGATTCACGCCGCCGTCAAGTTCGGGTTCGAGCTCAGGCTGGCCTGCCCCGAGCAATTGGAGCCGCACGCCGAACTGATGAGTTGGGCGGCCTTGCAAGGCGGCAAGGTGTTCGTCACGCGTGACGCCAAGGGTGCGGTGGACGGCGCCGACGCGGTGGTCACCGATACCTGGGTTTCAATGGGTCAGGAAGACGCCGGAACGCGGCATAATCTGTTGGCGCCTTATCGTGTTGATGCGGCGCTCATGAGTGGGGCCAAGTCGGACGCCATTTTCATGCATTGCCTGCCCGCCCATCGCGGCGACGAGATGACCGGCGAAATCATCGACGGCCCGCATTCGGTGGTGTGGGACGAAGCCGAAAACCGCCTGCACGCCCAGAAAGGCATTCTGGCATGGTGCCTGGACGGGGCGGACTGACGTGACGGAACGCGATCAAACGGTTGAAAACACCACGGGTGGAGCGGCGCGGAAATCTCCGGGCTGGCTGCGCCCGGCGGTGGATTACGGGCCGCTGGCGGTCTTTTTCATCGCCTACTTCAATTTCGATCTGTTTGTCGCCACCGGGTCGCTGATGGCGGCTACCGCGATGGCGCTGGCGTTGTCGCTGATTTTCGAACGCCGCGTGCCGATGATGCCCCTGGTCACGGCGGCCATCGTTGGCGTCTTCGGCGGGCTGACCCTTTGGCTTCAGGACGAAACCTTCATCAAGATGAAGCCGACCATCGTACAAATCATATTCTCGGTGGTTTTATTCGGCGGCCTTGCCTTCGGACGATCCTTTTTGAAATCGGTTCTGGGCGCGACCATATCCATGGACGCGGAAGGGTGGCGCAAACTGACCGTGCGTTACGCTTTTTTCTTTCTTGCCATGGCGGCGGTGAACGAGGCCGTGTGGCGCACCCAAAGCACGGATTTCTGGGTCACGTTCAAGGTTTTCGGTCTGGCCGGGCTGACCATCGTGTTCGCGCTGAGCCAAATTCCGACCATGACCCGGCACGGCCTTGGTAAAGAACCCGAGGAAAATGGCTAAAGAGACGCCTTTCAAGGATCTGATCCAGCCCTTCAAGATCGAGGACCTCGGTTTGCGGGGCCGTCTGGTTCGTCTGGGGCCGACCGCCGAAGCGATCCTGGGGCCGCACAATTACCCGCGCGCCGTTGCCGAAATGATGGGCGAAACCCTGACCCTGACGGCGATGCTGGCCAGCGCGCTCAAATTCGACGGCGTGTTCAAGTTTCAGGCTCAAGGCGACGGACCGCTAAGCCTGATGGTCGCCGATATGGGCAATGACGGGGCCTTGCGCGGATACGCGCGTTTCGATGACGCGGCAATCGCCGCGCTGGGTGATTCGAGGGACGCGCCGGTTCCCCGCCTGATCGGTCAGGGGCGCATGGCGGTGACCGTGGATCACGGTCCCAATTCCCAGCAAATCCAGGGCATTACCGAAATGGCTGGGCCGACGCTGGCCGCCTGCGCGCAGACCTATTTCCGCCAGTCCGAGCCGCTGGAAACGGTGATTTCGCTAGCCTCGACGTCCACACGGGCCGCCGGTCTGATGATCCAGCGCCTGCCGCCGGAAGAGGGTGCGGGCCGTCTGGAAGGGCGTGACCTTGAAGACGAATGGCGCAGGGCCACGGCGTTAAGCGCCAGCGTGACGGCGGACGAGTTGTTGGATTCGGCGATTTTGCCCGGCGAACTTCTGTACCGGTTGTTCCACGAAGACGGCGTGCGCCTGTTCAAAACCCGGCCTGTCCGCCATTCCTGCCGCTGTTCCAAGGGCAAGGTGAAGGCCACGCTGGCCGCGTTTTCCCGAGACGATATCAATTCCATGGCCGAGGATGGCCGTATTGCCGTGACCTGCGAGTTTTGCAAAAGCGAATACGTCTTTGAGGGACAAAGCCTGACGGACCTCCACCCCGCTTGAACACTGGCCCGCTTGAACACAGGTACGCGGGCGTGCGACACTGCGTCCGATATGAATACCTTAACCCGACGCGTTTTTTTGATGGGTCTTGCCGGGCTGGCGTTAGCGGCCTGCGAGACACCGGCCACGGTCCAGCAATTTCCCGACATTACCTTCGGGCATTTGCCGACGATTGACTTGAACGCAGCCGACGTTCGCATCGCTTCCGAATATCAGGCGCCCATGCAAGCGCCCAATGTCGAGCACCTTTTCCCGGTGACGCCCTCGCAAGCCTTGCACAAGTGGGCCGAAGACCGCCTGGCGGCCAAGGGGATCGGCAATGCCGCGCGGTTCACCATTTCGGATGCCAGGGTGACCGAAACCGTGCTCAAAACCGAAACCGGTCTTTCCGGCGTGTTTAACAAGGAGCCCGCCGCGCGTTATGACGCCTCCGTTGCCGGGATGCTTGAAATCCTTGATAACAGGGGCTTTCGCAAAGGCTTCGCCACGGCCAGGGTAAGCCGCTCGCGATCAATCCTGGAAGGGGCCAGCATCAACGAGCGCGAACGCATGTGGTTCGAATTGGTCGAAGCCGTGATGGCCGATTTCAACGCCGAAATGGAAAAGAACATTCGCGCCCATGTCGGTGCGTTCGTGATGTAATGAGCGTCGATACCGCCACAAGGCCCTCCGAGAGGGCGTGTACGGTCGACGCGCTAAAAGGCTTTGCGCGCGACGTGTTTCAGGCTGCCGGAATGACCGGCGCGGACGCGGGCGTCATGGCCGATTGTCTGGTGCGCGCCCATCTTCGCGGGTTCGATACCCACGGTCTTGGCTGCATCCCTCTGTACGTGGACAATCTTCTGGACGGCCGGGTTAATGCGCGGCCCGAAATTGGCATCGAACGGCGCGGGCCGTGGGCGGTAAGGGTTGATGCCAACAACGGCATGGGCCACGTGGCTGCCACCCGCACCATGGAGGCGGTGCTCGATTCCGTGCGCAGCATCGGCATCGGCGTGGGCTCGGTTCGCAACTCCAATCATCTGGGGGCAGCGTGTCTGTATCCCTTGATGGCGGTGGAACAGGGCTATATCGGCATGGCCATGATCAATTCATCGGTTCATGTCACGCCGTGGGGCAGCCGCGACAAGCTTTTCGGAACCAACCCCATTGCCATCGCCGCACCCGCCGGTAACAGACCACCGTTCGTGCTCGATATGGCGACCAGCGCGGCGGCGCGCCGCAAATTCCGGCTGGCCCTGGAATTGGGCGAGCCCATTCCCGAAGGTTGGGCGGTGGACGCCGACGGCGTTCCGACGATTGATCCAGCTACGGCGCTCAAGGGAGCCGCCCTTCCCGTGGGCGGGGCCAAGGGTTCGGGTCTGGGCATGGCCGTCGAGATCATGGCGGGGGTCTTGTCGGGGGCGGCTTTCGCGGGCGATGTGCTGGATCTTTTTTCCAATCAGGAACGCCAGGTCAATTCCGGCAATTTCCTGATGGCCATGGACGTCAGCGCCTTCATGGACCTGGGCGAATTCGAAACACGCATGGACACCCTGATCACCCGCGTGAAGGCCCTGCAAACGGCGCCCGACTTCGACGAGGTGCGCTTCCCCGGCGAACGCGGGGCAAGGCTTGAAGCGGAACGGTTGAAAGATGGCATCCCGTTGCCCGAAAGTACCGCGCGGGCCTTGCGCGAGGTCGGTTCACGGTTGGGCATTTCGTTCCCTGGCTAAGGCATGGCCTGTCCTCGCACCATCGTTATTGTCTTTCTCGCGTCAATTCTTGTCACCGGTTGTTCGCTGGACCGGCTGAGCGAAGCGCAGTTGGTGCTGGCCGATATCGATGCCGCCGGCGGTCCCAGCGAGTTGAAGAACGAAACGCCCGCGCCCCGGCGAGAGCTGGTTCGTTATGCCTTCGGGGGCCGTTCCTACGTGGGCGATCTCTATACGCCGCAGCACGGCGGACGAGCCGGTCTGGTTCTGGTTCCCGGCGTTGCCGCCACCGGCAAGGACGATCCGCGCATGGTGGCTTTCGCCACTACATTGGCCCGCGCGCGTTTTCGCGTGCTGGTGCCGGACCTTGCCAACCTGCGTGCGCTCAAGGTCAAACCCGAAGACGCCGTCGCCGTTGCCGACGCCGCCCTGTGGCTGGACGGCCAAACGCCGGACGGCTGGCCGTTGGGCATAAGCGCTATTTCGTACGCCGTCGGTCCGGCCATCGCGTCCTTGTTCGAGCCCGGCGTCAACGAACGGGTGGATATGATTTTGGCCATCGGCGGTTATTACGATCTGCCCGCTCTGATCACCTATTTCACCACCGGGTATTTCCGCGAAAATTCGGATGAACCCTGGCGGTTCCGCCCCCCCAACACGTACGGCAAATGGGTGTTCGTGCAATCCAATCTGGACCGGCTGGAAAGCCGCAACGACCAGGCCCTTCTGCGCGCCATTCAGGACGCCAAAATCCGTGATTTCCGCGCCCCGGTTCAGCATTTTGTCGATGTTCTGGGCCCTGAGGGCCGCGCCGTCTATGTGCTGATCACCAATGAGGACCCCGAAACAACGCCGGAGCTTATCGCCGCGCTGCCCAAAAAAATGGCCGCCGATATGGAGGCGTTGGATATGGCCCGGCGCGATCTGGCGTCGTTACGGCCCCAATTCTTCCTGATCCACGGACGCGACGACCCCATCGTTCCCGAAACCCAAAGCGCTGCGCTGGCTGCCGCGTTGCCCGAAGGAAAAGCCCACCTTTTCCTCACCGACAGCCTCAACCACGTCGACCCTCAACCGGTCGGACTGACCGACAAACTCACCCTGCTGCGCGCCATCTACGGGGTATTGGGCGTGCGGGACGGGGATGCCGGAACGTAACGGCATTGTGAAATGAAATCATGGCTTGATCGCGCTTTAATGGGTGGATGATGTCGAGCAACGGTTTTGTTTTTTTCATTGCGATTGCAGCAGCCTTTTTCGCTTTCGCCGGGCAATCGGTTCGGGCTGGAACTTTTTCACCCCCGGAAGTTCTTTTCATATCGGCCGGTCCGTTTATCACGGGTTCGGATAGAGCTGAGCGAGAGGCGGCCTATCGTTTGGATGAAAAAGCCTACGGCCATAGCGCGACGCGCACAAACCGATGGTATGAAGGCGAAAAGGACAGGCACGAGGAATTCACAGGCCCTTTCACGATAACCAAAAACCCCATTACCAACGCAGACTATGCGAAATTCGTTTCCGGGAACGCCCACCCTCCGCCAACGATCGATGCGGAAACATGGGCGGGATATGGTCTTATTCATCCATTCAGCCGCACGAAAAAATTTTCCTGGAACGGCCCACTGCCGCCAAAAGGACGCGAGAAGCATCCCGTCGTTCTGGTCAGCCATGCCGACACTGTTTCTTATGCGCTTTGGCTCTCAAAGAAAACGGGGATGGTTTGGCGGTTGCCAACGGAATCTGAATGGGAAAAGGCGGTGCGTGGAACCGATGGCCGACGCTTCCCATGGGGCGATCAATTTTTCTCATCGCGCCTGAATTCCCATGATAGTGGGCCATTTGACACAAAGGATGTTGGAAGCTTCGCCAAAGGAGCAAGTCCGTTCGGCCTGATGGACGGCAGCGGTCAGGTTTTCGAATGGACAAGCGAAGACGCCGGAAACGGCCGTTTTATCGTCAAGGGGGGATCATGGGACGATAAGGGGTGCGGGGTGTGTCGTCCGGCGGCTCGTCACTCCCGGCCCGCAAACCTAAGGCACATTTTGATAGGTTTTCGCCTCGTCTGTGAGACTTGCGCTTCTAATTAGCTGATGCGAATGACCGTCCAGCTTATCTCGCGTTATTCTTTCAGTTCCCCCCAAGAGACATCGCCATACGACTTCTCTTCGCTCATCATCTCTCGCAGTCTCGATACCAGATGATTGACGACCGCCTTCATAACGGGATCTGAAGCATCCAGCCTGTTTAGAAAATCCTGACGGGGAACTTCCAATACTTCGGTTTTTTCCGTCGTTACCGCGGCGGCCCGATGGGAGCGATTTTCCAAAAGCGCCAATTCACCAAATATATCGCCGGTTTTTATCGTTATCAGGACTCGGGGGGCATCACCTCGGGTACCGACTCTGATTTCCACGGCGCCCTTGCGCAGAATGTAGACGGTTTGCGCAGCCTCTCCCTCGTCAAAAATCACTTGATTGGGCTCGAAGGTCCGAACTTCAAATTGGGATATATCGCTCATCACAAGTTCGCCCACATATAGTGAGTAATTATCTACTATACCGCAACTTCTGGTGCCGGATAAGAATTATTTGGTGCGGGGCATATGCCCCCTGAGGCAGGTACTATGGCAAATCCAGCGCCACCACTTCGGCGTCGTCGGTGGCGGTGATGCGCAGGTTGGGCTCGTCGGTGATGGTTGCGCCGTCGCGGTTGTTCAGGGTAACGCCGGTGACATCCAACGATCCGCGCGAGGCGACGAGGTAAAGCCTGCGTCCCGGTTCCAATTCATGGGTCACTTCCTGACCCTTGGTCAGGGTCGCGCCGAACAGTGTGGCGTCCTGATGGATCAATAGAGCGCCCGCGTCCAAATCCTTTTTGCGGCCCGAAGCCAACGGAACCAATACGGCGTTGCCTTCTTCATGCGGGAAGCGGCGCTGGTCCCAGCGCGGTGCAAGCCGGGTTTCGCGCGGGTGGATCCAAATCTGAAACAGCGTCGTGTCGACGTCTTCCAGATTGAACTCGGAATGGATGATGCCGGTTCCGGCGCTCATGACCTGTACGTCGCCCGCGACCGTGCGGCCTTCGTTGCCCAGACTGTCGGCATGGGTGATGGCGCCGGTGCGGACATAGGTGATGATTTCAATATTGTATATAATTAATTTTTCCTGTATGCTTTATATTCGAGGTTCGTTGGAGCATATGACCGTGACCATTAAAGCGTATTCCTACATTCGCATGTCTTCTGAAACTCAGACCAAAGGAGATTCGCTACAGCGACAATTAGAAAAAACAAAGAGATACGCCGATGAAAAGGGCTGGATACTCGATGACAGCCTACGAGATATGGGCGTATCCGCTTTCAAAGGTAAGAATATTGAGGACGGCGCGCTCGGGAAGTTCATTAACCTATGTCGCGCAGGGGAAATCGAAACAGGGTCTGTGCTAATAATCGAAAATCTTGATCGAATGTCCCGGCAACGGCCCATCGACGCCTTCAACATTTTCACTTCTATTCTAAAATTGGGTGTCGATATTGTGGTCCTGGACGACGGGAAACATTTCACCGAGGACAATATGGATATGGGCAATCTGTTCATATCCATTGGCGGGATGGTCAGAGCGTATGCCGAGTCTGAACGTAAGTCACAGCTGATCTCAAGTGCTTGGGCGCGGAAACGTGCCAACGGAACAGAAAAGAAACTGACACGTCGTTGTCCGGCTTGGTTGGTTCTTTCAAAAGACCGTACCCATTTCGAAATAATTGAGGACCGCGTTGCAACAATTCGAACGATATTCGATCTATGTCTACAAGGTCATGGATACGTAGGTGTTACTCGGCGATTAAACGACGAAAAAGTACCGACCTTCTCTGGCGGCAATGGATGGCACCAATCTACGATCAAAACTATTTTGCGGGGCAAAGCAGTGATCGGATTTTACCAGCCCCATACGACAGTTAGCGGGAAGCGCGTTCCTACTGGCGACATGATCGAGGACTATTACCCAAAGGTCATTGACGAAGCAATTTACTACGGAGCCCAGGAGGCCATCGAAAGCCGCGTTGAATCTGGTAAAGGCCGTAAGGGGAAGCAACATTCCAATTTGCTTACCGGTATCCTCAAATGCGGAGAATGCGGACACGCTTTGATTTTTAGAAATCGACCAAAAGGAAAACGGGTAAAAGCGTTCAAGTATGTTAGGTGCTACGATGCTGGCCGAGGATTATGCTCAAACACGAAATCCCATGATTATGAAATCTTGGAATTCCTTGTCCTTGAGAGTTTACGGGAACTATCTATTACTAGTTTGACCAAGCCCCAAAAAACAACCCGCAAAAACATTCTGGATCGGATCATAGCAACCAAAGGGAAACTCAAAACTGTCATCGAGCGGCGAAAGAAATTATTATTACAATTCGCTGACACAAGCGATGACACAATCCTCGAATTGATCACTCAATTAGGCGATGACGAGGTGAGCCTTAAAAACGAACTTGCGACATTGAGCCAATCGTTAGGCAGGGCATCGATTCCGAAACAAAAACCCGATGAAATTCTCGACAACGTAGAAGCATACATTTCCCTGACCAAAAACGCTGCCGAAAAGGATTTATTCGCAATACGGACCATGATCGCAACCGAATTAAAGAAAATTCTCGATCACGTAACAATCCACGGTGACGGTCTAATTACGATGTACGCGGCTCAAACAAATGCGAAATATGCCATGTTCAATGGCGTAGGTCCGGACGGCTTTGACAGCCGCTTCACCCATCTACTGAAAGAACTCGAATAGCAACCATGCCGGCTGGATACCACTGGGCTCGTTAATCACATATGACAGTCGCGCGCTGGTCACTTGCCCGAAGAAAATCCTCAATAACTCGTTCGTCAATCGGACTGACGCGCACAATCAGCTCATTGAAAATGAGGATCAATCAAGCGCATCGGACTTTGACTGTGAACCGGCGTGGAATATTGACCCCTTAGCGGGGGTTTTCGGCGTCCAAT
>JABGRG010000176.1 GCA_018648445.1 Rhodospirillales bacterium
GGGGATGAAACGCCATGCAGGGCCGAATTGTTATTTTCGATTTCCCGCGACATCGCATAGATCATGAGATCCGAAAGTTCAGTTGAATTGCTCACGCCGCGCCTCCCCCATGGACGTATTGTTCCAAGTACGTTTCGAATTGATCGCTGTTCACAGCAGCGACGTATTCCTGAATGTGTTCGTAGTCCGTGTCATAGCGGTTGAAGCATGAACACGGGTACGCCCCATTCGGGGCATGCACGACAGCATCAACAAGAAAGTGCGGAATGCTGGTGGCCTCGGGGGTTTTGCGGATTTCGTCGCTGGAAATTATTTCCTCTGCGGTCACGATAACCGTTTTCGCCGCCTTGGCCTTGATGACATCTTCGTACTTCGGTCCTTCGATACGGGTATTCCCAAATTCGTCCGCCTGCTGGGCGTGGAGCACGGCGACATCGGGCTCAATCGCCCGCACCGCGATTAATTTCTCGCCGGTAAACGGATCTTCGAACTCTTGCTGGCTTCCCAGTATTTCGCTGATGTCCAAAAGGTCTGAACCGAGCATGCCTCTGATCGGTAGAGAAGGTATGCCCATGGCCGCGGCGCGGAACCCGGCGATGATCGGCTGACAGGCGCCCTCTTTCGTGATGATTTCTCCAGATTCGGATTTTTTCCGAAAATTGGGGGCAAATCCCAGCAACTCGAAAGCCAGCAACCCGGCCCGGACCTTGGCGACACAGCCGGCGCCGATCAAAAGGTCAAAATCAATCGCCGGTTCACGATCGACCAAAACCAAATCCTTTTTTCCCTGACGGACGATTTCATTTAAAAACGCCATAGGCGCCCGGTGAAAAGTCGCGCCCCCTGTCGTCATCACATCACCATCTTTGACAAGCTTTGCCGCTTCCTCAAAACTGGACAGGGCTTTTTTCATCGGCCTCTCCTCTTAAATTTTTAAATCAGTCCTTAAACTTAATATCCGCACCACCCGTCATGAGGGAGCAGTACATGTGGCTTCTTTAATGGCTTCGTTGCGCAGATCGACCCGCCGGATTTTTCCCGAAATTGTTTTCGGTAAAGATTCTCGGAATTCAATTTCACGGGGATATTTGTAGGGCGCCGTATGTGTTTTGACGAACGACTGAATATCCTTTTTTAGGTCCTCCGACGGCGCATGACCCGATGCAAGGGTGATGTAAGCCTTGACGATTTCACCGCGCAGCTCATCCGGCTTTCCAACCACGGCCGATTCCATTACTGCTGGGTGTTCGAGCAAGGTGCTCTCGACCTCAAACGGGCT
Organism: Rhodospirillales bacterium; assembly: GCA_018648445.1. The sequence goes on from JABGRG010000176.1 coordinate 1,280, forward strand.
GATCCGATAGCTGGACGACGAGATGACATCGTCGTTGCGTCCGACAAACCAGAAATAGCCGTCCGCATCCCGTGTCGCCATGTCACCGGTAAAGTACCAACCGTGGTGGATACACTTCGCCGTGGCGTCCTCGTCTTTTTGATACCCATGAAATAATCCGGGGGGGTGCGGATCGGTAATGCGCACCGCGATATTGCCGATTTCGTTAACGGCAACGACGTTGCCCAGGTCGTCGACAATGCTGATATCGATACCCGGCACCGGCTTGCCCATGGACCCGGGTTTGATTTCCATGCCGGGATAATTTGCGACAAGGCAGACCGATTCCGTCTGGCCGTAACCGTCATGAACCTCGTTCCCGACCTTGTCCTTCCATATCCGCATGACCTCGGGATTAAGGGGTTCGCCAGCAGCGAGCGAATGGCGAATCGAACTTAGATCGTAAGCATCGAGATTTTCCTGGACGAGAAGCCTGTAAATCGTCGGCGGCACGCAAAACGTGCTGACCTTCAATTTCTCGACCAGGCGAAGATGCGCATCGGCGTCAAAACGAGGATCGGAATCATAGAGGACGTTTGCGACGCCAATCTGCCACTGTGGAAACAGCATCCCCCAGGCGGCTTTGGCCCAACCAGTATCCGATAAGGTCCAATGGATATCTTCTTCCCGGAGGTCCATCCAATATTTCCCAGTGATGGTGTGGGCGAGTGCATACTCATGAGCCCGAGGGACCATTTTCGGCATGGATGTCGTGCCAGAGGTAAAATAAACCAACATCGTGTCTTCAGAACGTGTCGGCTCAAGATCATTCCGGTCCAACGTTTCAGGTGCCGACGCACAAGCGGATTCAAATCCGATCCAACCGTCATGCTCGCCGCCGATAACGATCAGATGCTCGAGGCTTGGGCATTTTGACCTGATATCTTCAATTTTCCCCACATGGCCATCCGTCACGATGGCGACTTTTGCCCCCGCCATGTTGATCCGGTATTCAATGTCCTTTGGCATCAAAAGGTTGGTCCCCGGCATGGAGACGACCCCTGCTTTGATGCATCCAATCATCACATGATACCAAGCCGGAATGCGCGGTATCATGACAAAGGCATGATCTCCTTTGCGCACGCCCATGTCGCGGAGTGCGTTGGCAAACCGGTTGGAGTCCCTGTTCAGGTCGGAAAATCGGTGATGAACGATACTCTCGCCACTTCGATCGACGGAAATAAACGCGGTCTTATCGGCCTCGCGGGCGCGTCTGTCGATTACGTCAAATCCGAAATTATAGAATTCCGGAGTATCCAGGCCGAAATTCGCCCTTTCCTTTTCGTAGTCCATTTTGCCTCCCTGTCTAGTTTTCTAGGCCTGTTTTGCTCAACGAGACTTAACTTGGATCAAGAAGGGCTTTTTCAACCCAAAGCGGGCAGGGTGTTTCCTTCTTCGAACAGACGCATGTTCTTTTCGACATCGTAAAGGCCTTCCTGAAGGGTCTCGGGACCCCATTCCTTTCGGTCGGGGGCGAAACCGCAGCTTACGTGAATGCGGCCTGACCCAAGTCAAGGTGATCTCGGGGGGATAACGCTAAATTCTCAAGTATGCCGGTTAAGCGTGTCCGCGCCGACGTGGTCGTTGTGGTGGGGGCTGGCAGGTGGATTGGAAATTGGGAGGTAAAAATTTTCCAAGTTCGAATACACGGCAGAGGCGGACAGGGTGTGGTTTCGGCCGCCGAGATGTTGTCCGTCACCGCCTTCCTGGAAGGCGCCCATGCGCAAGCGTTTCCCAGCTTCGGCTCGGAGCGGATGGGGGCGCCGGTGATCGCGTTTTGCCGCATTGATGACAAGGAAATTCGCTTGCGCGAACCCGTCATGACGCCGGACGTGCTGATCGTTCAGGACCCGACATTACTGCATCAGGTCGATCTGTTCAGTGGTCTCGACACCCGTGGTTACCTGATCATCAATACGTCTTCGAGTTATCGGGACCTGGGCCTTGGAGGCTACGTTACACGTTTCCCCCCCCACCACATTTGCACCGTCGCGGCGACAAAATGGGCGATGGAATACGTCGGCCGCCCGCTGCCGAACGCCGCCCTCCTGGGCGCGTTCGCGGCCTTGACCCACCGCGTGAAGCTGGACTCGGTTGAAACCGCGATCCGCCAGAAATTTTCCGGAAAACTGGGCGAGGACAATGCAAAGGCCGCGGCCAAGGCCTACGACTCGATCAGGACAAATTAGGCGGCAAGGCCAGGGAGACAGAAGATGCTCAAACAAACAGAAGGGTCTCACGCAATTGCCGAGGCAGTCTCGCTTTGCCGTCCCGAGGTGATCTGCGCCTATCCAATCACCCCGCAGACGCACATCGTGGAAAGGCTCAGCGAGTTGGCCCGGACCGGCGAAATCGGCAATTGCCAGTACATAAACGTCGAGTCCGAGTTCGCCGCGCTGAGCGTCGCCATCGGCGCCTCGGCCACCGGGGCCCGCGCCTATACCGCGACCAGCAGCCAGGGTCTGCTGTTTATGACCGAAGCGGTTTATAATGCCGCCGGGCTCGGCCTGCCCATCGTCATGACCATCGGCAACCGGGCCATCGGCGCCCCCATCAACATCTGGAACGACCACTCCGACAGCATGGCACTCAGGGATGCCGGCTGGATTCAGTTCTACGCCGAAACCAATCAGGAAGCGGTCGATCTTCACATCCAGGCCTTTCGTCTGGCGGAACAATTAAGTGTGCCGGTAATGGTTTGCGTAGACGGATTTATCCTGACCCATGCTTATGAACGGATCGATATCCCCGAACGAGAGCAGGTGGAAAAATATCTGCCTGATTTTGAACCCGTTCAGCTTCTGGACCCGGCTGCTCCCGTTACTATAGGCGCCATGGTCGGGCCGGAGGCCTTCGCCGAAGTCCGGTATCTGGCCCACCACAAACACCTGCAGGCAATCGATATCATCCCCGAGCTTTCGTCGGAATTCTCGCAAGTTTTTGGGCGCGATGCAGGCGGCCTGATCAAACCCTACCGGACAGAGGATGCCGAAACCGTGGTCATTGGACTGGGGTCGGTCATGGGCACCATCAAGGAAACGGTCGATGAGATGCGGGGCGACGGGGTTTCCATCGGCGCCGTCTCGATCATTTCGTTTCGGCCGTTCCCCATGCTTGCGTTGCGGTCCGCGCTTGAAAAAGCGAAACGGGTCATCGTGGTCGAGAAATGCTTCGCCGACGGGCTTGGCGGAATCGTCGTCGGCAGTGTGCGGATGTCGCTGCGCGGGCACAGCACGCCTATCTATACAGTCATCGCCGGCCTGGGCGGTCGCGCCATCACTCAAGCCTCGCTACGCCGGGCATTCGGTGACGCCGTAAAAGACGAGATCGACGATCCGCATTTCCTTGACCTCGATTGGGATGTCATTGATCGCGAACTCGCCCGCAGCCAGGAAGAACGCCGTTCCGGCCCGATCGCAGAAAACATCCTTCGTGAGATGGGCCTTGTCGGCGGCAAGTCGGTTTAGGAGGAGGGAGCCATGACCCAGCGTATCAAGTTTTAT
>JABGRG010000177.1 GCA_018648445.1 Rhodospirillales bacterium
CACGCCATTTCGATGAGGCTGGCCGTGGCGCGGCAGATTCCCCTGGCCAATGCCTCGACCCACGACGGCAAGTGGGAAAAATCCCGTTTCATGGGTGTCGAGCTGATGGGCAAGACGCTGGGCATCATCGGATGCGGTAATATCGGCGCCGTCGTCGCGGACCGCGCGCAAGGGCTGAAGATGAAGGTCATTGCCTATGACCCCTTCCTGACACCGGAACGGGCCGAGGATTTGGGCGTCGAGAAGGTGGAACTGCCGGAATTGTTCAAGCGCGCCGATTTCATTTCCCTGCACACGCCGCTGACTGACGCCACGCGCGATATTCTCAATGCGCGCGCGTTCAAGAAGATGAAAAAAGGCGTGCGTATCATCAACTGCGCGCGCGGCGGGCTGATCGTTGAAGCCGACCTGAAGGATGCCTTGGAAAACGGCGACGTTGCGGGCGCAGCACTCGACGTGTTTGCTGACGAGCCGGCCAAGGACAATCCGTTGTTCGGCATGGACAATGTCGTCGCCACCCCGCATCTGGGTGCGGCGACGACGGAAGCCCAGGAAAAGGTCGCTGAGCAGGTCGCCGAACAGATCGCCGATTTCCTGACCACCGGTGCGGTTACCAATGCGCTCAACATGGCGTCGGTGTCGGCCGAGGAAGCGCCGCGCCTGAAGCCCTATATGGAACTGGCCCAGCAACTGGGCAGTTTCGCAGGCCAAGCGACGCATTCGGCGATCAAGGAAGTGACGATTGCCTATGAAGGGTTATGCGGCGAGTTGAACTGTCGTCCCTTGACGGCGGTGGTGCTGCAAGGATTGCTGGCGCCGCAGATGGAAGGCGTCAACATGGTCAATGCCCCGACCATCGCCAAGGAACGCGATATCCATATTCGCGAAGTCCGGTCCGACGAAGCCGGCGCCTTTCAGACTCTGGTAACGGTGACGGTAATCAGCGAAACCCAAACCCGCACCGTTGCCGGGACCCTGTTCAACGACGAGGCGCGTCTGGTCGAGATCAAGGGAATTCCCATCGACGCCAAGCTGGGGCCGCATATGCTCTATATCACCAACCGCGACAAGCCGGGCTTGATCGGCGCCTTGGGCATGTTAATGGGTGATGCCGGTATCAACATCGCCACCTTTCATCTGGGCCGCGCCGATGAAGGCGGCGACGCGATCGCCTTGATCGAAACCGATGGCCCGACGCCGCCCGAGTTGCTGGAAAAAATCACCGCCCTTGAACATGTGGTGACGACGGTGCCGATGACGTTTTAGGGGGCCGGGTTCAGTCGCCCAGCACTTTGCGGCGTTCTTCGAATTCTTTGGTCGTCATTTCGCCACGGGCATAGCGTTCCTTGAGGATGTCCTGCGGGGATTTTCCGCGGGGGCCGGGTCCGCCGTGGCGGTGGCGGCACCTTTTGCGTGTCAGCAGGACGACGAGGGCGACGATTCCGCCAATAATCAGGACCATCATTACCGGGCCGTAAAACATGTGCCCGCCACCCATATAGCCGCCATGACGGTACCCTTCACCCGAAGCACCATTAGCCCAAACCATTGCGGGCATTAAAAAAGTCGCGGCGGTACCAAACATCGAAGCTAAAATTCCGTTCTTCATTTCCAACCTTCTTCCAAGAGGACCTACCTGTTTCACACGGTAATAATGATGATGGTGTTTCCGTTGGTCGAAATCAAGCAAGGCCATCCAAAAAAAGGGTTTTAACGCCGGGTCATGAGGGTGTTAAGGTTTATCCAAGCCCGCAATGACTAATGATCGGGCAGATATGGGAGGATAGGCAGTTTTTCCGCTGCCATGGGGCGTTAAAACGCTGTTTGGTGCGTGGACGTTCCAGTTTCTTCCTCCCTGGGTTTTATCGGGAAGGGACGGCCAAGCGTGGAAAAAATTCTTCTGATGGACGCCAAGGAATGCACGGGCTGTATGCAGTGTGAAATGGCATGCAGTTACCAAAGCGAAGGCGCGTTCAATCCAAAAAAATCGCGGATCAAGGTTTTCGAATTCAAGGAACAAAGCCTGTTTGTTCCGTACACCTGCACCCAGTGTGATGAGGCGTGGTGCATGAAAGTGTGTCCCGTTGACGCCATCAGCGTGAACGATACCACAGGCGCCAAAATCGTTAGCGACGATGTCTGTGTCGGCTGTAAGGTATGCACCATCGCGTGCCCCTTCGGCACCATCAATTACAATTCCGATTCCGGAAAAGTTCTAAAATGCGACCTCTGTGGCGGCGACCCGGCATGTGTTAAGATATGCCCGACAACGGCGCTAAGCTTCGTTGAGCCGGAAAAGGCGGGATTGGGAAAAATGCGGGAATGGGCGGCCAAAACGGACGCCAGTTTACAAACATCTGAAACACCAGAGTAACCAGGGAGATTTCGATATGTCATGGACCGGAAAAATACTGCGGGTAAATTTGACCGAAGGCACCTGCGAGAGCGAGCCTTTGAACATGGAATGGGCGAACCAGTACCTGGGCCAGAGAGGCCTGGCGACCAAGTACCTGGTCGAAGAAACCGACCCCAAGGTAGATCCGTTGTCGCCTGACAATAAAATGATCATGGCGACGGGGCCGCTGACCGGCACCATTGCGCCGACCGGCGGTCGCTATTCGGTGGTTACCAAGGGCGCGCTGACCGGCGCCATCGCGTGTTCCAATTCGGGCGGTTTCTTCGGCGCCGAAATGAAGAATGCCGGTTGGGACATGATTATTTTCGAAGGCAAGTCGGCTGGTCCGGTCTATTTGAATGTCGTTAATGACAAGGCCGAGCTTCTCGATGCCAGTGATCTTTGGGGCAAAACGGTTTGGGAAACCGAAGACATGATCCGCGAAAGCGGCGGCGATAATGATGTGCGCATCGCGTCCATCGGCAAGGCTGGTGAAAGCGGCGTACTGTATGCCTGTATCGTCAATGACAAGGACCGCGCCGCCGGGCGTTCCGGTGTCGGTACCGTGATGGGCTCGAAAAATCTGAAAGCGGTGTGCCTGCGTGGCACCTTGGGCGTTCAGGTCGGTGACGGTATGAAATTCATGGAAGCTACCAACGCGGCCCGGAAAGTGCTCGCCGATAACGCGGTCACCGGCGAAGGGTTGCCGACCTACGGCACCCAGGTGTTGATGAACGTCATTAACGAGACCGGCGCGCTGCCGACCAAGAATTCCAATGAAGTCCAGTTCGACGGAGCGTCGAAAATCGGCGGCGAGGCGATGCATGAAATTCGGGAATCCGACGGCAAGGCCAACCTGGTTTCCAACAGCGCCTGTTTCTCGTGCCCGATTTCCTGCGCCCGGATTTCGCAAATCGACCCCAACCACTTCACGGTTCAGGGCAAGCCCAAGTATCAGGAACCCTCGGGTGGGCTTGAGTATGAAGCGGCCTGGAGCCTGGGCGCGGCGACCGGCGTTGATGATCTGGAGGCATTGACCTATTGCAACTTTGTTTGCAACGAACAGGGGTTGGATCCGATCTCGTTTGGCTCCACCGTCGCCGCCGCTATGGACATGTATCAGCAGGGCATCATCGGCGACAACGTGACCGACGGCATCAAGCTTGAATTCGGCAATACCGAGGCCTTGGTCAAGGTTCTCGAAGCGACCGCCGCCGGCGAGGGCTTTGGCAAGGATATCGGCCTGGGCTCCAAACGGTTGTGCGAAAAATATGGTGCGCCGGAAATGTCGATGACGGTCAAAGGCCAGGAATTCCCGGCCTACGATCCGCGCGGCATTCAGGGCATGGGGCTGACCTATGCGACGTCCAACCGTGGCGCGTGCCATCTGCGCAGCTACACCGTGGCCTCGGAAATTCTCGGCATTCCCGAGAAGACTGATCCCCTGGTCACCGATGGCAAGGCCGGGTTGGTCAAAGCTTTCCAGGACGCCACCGCGACGGTGGATTCGTCGGGCACCTGCATCTTCACCACGTTCGCGCTGACTATGGACGACATTGCGCCGCAGATCGACGCCGCGTGCGAAGGCGACTGGACATCGGAAAGGCTGATGGAAATCGGCGAGCGTATCTGGAACCTGGAACGTCAGTACAACATTGATGCGGGCTTCACCGGCAAGGATGACATGTTGCCGAAACGCCTGATGAAGGACGCGGCTAAAACCGGTCCGGCGGAAGGGTTGACCAGCGGCCTCGATGTGATGCTGCCGGAATACTACGAACTTCGCGGTTGGAGCGCTGACGGCGTGCCTTCGGATGAGACCAGGGACCGTCTGGCGTTCTGATCAGGGGGCCAAGTCGGGATAATGGCGCCATGAAACACGTCATCGTCGGCACCGGTCCGGCGGGGGTGGTCGCCGCTGAAACGCTGAGAAAGGCCTCGCCTGAGGCTGAAATCACGATGTTTAGTGGCGAGCCCGACCCCCCGTACGGTCGCATGGCGCTACCCTACTTCCTGGTCGGTAACATCGACGAGGCGGGGACGTATCTGCGCAAAACCAAGGGCCATTTCGAGGGGCTGGATATTCTGGTTCGGGTGGGCCGCGTTGCCGGTGTTTCGCCGGATGCCCACGAAATCACGCTCATTGGTGGGGAAACGGAAACCTTCGACAGGCTGTTGATCGCCACCGGGGCGGTGCCCGTAAAACCGCCGGTCGATGGGCTGGATCTGCCCGGCGTACATCACTGCTGGTCCCTGGAAGACGCCCGCAACATCATCGAGCGGGCCGAGGAAGGCTCTTCCGTGGTTCTGATCGGGGCCGGTTTCATTGCCTGTATCATCCTGCAAAGCCTGA
>JABGRG010000178.1 GCA_018648445.1 Rhodospirillales bacterium
CGGAACTGTCTAGAAAATGTACGTTTTCTGCCCCCAGAACTTTGGAATTAAATGCACAGCCGACCCAAGTCACGAGGCCTGACCTGGGCCGGCTCGATGCACCACAACCTGAGAACGACTTTGTCCGCGGCCTATTCAGTATCGTCGTTGTTCAGAAGGTAGTGGGCGATCGCACGCAGGTCCTCATCAAAAAGCCATGAGGTGCCGTCGCGAATGACCTCTCCCATACTGCCGCCAAGTACGTCGCCATTGGGTTTCGTGCCGAACCTCAGTCCGAAAGCCAGGTTGTTCTCTGTCCAGCCGCGTTCCCCGAGCACAGAGGGCGTGATTGGAGGAGAACGTTCTCCGCCCGGCAATCCCCCTGCACCGTGGAGCGCCAATTCAGCATCGCTGGCGCCGAGTGGATTCCGCGGCGTGTGGCACGCCCCGCAATGGGCAGGCCCCGTGACGATATACTTGCCGCGGTTCCAACTTTCGCTTCTGGTGGGATCATCCTGAAACGTCTCAGAGTCAAAGAAGAGATTCTGCCATCCACGCAGCGCCCACCGTTGATCAAATGGAAATTTGAGATCTTGTGGTTTTGAGGGTGTGTCTGCATTCGGAACGGTCTTCATGGCGGCCCAAAGGTCGGCGATGTCCTGATCCGTGAACTTTGAGTAGAACGTATACGGAAACGCTGGGTAGTACGGCTCGCCTTCCGGGGAAATGCCATGACGCAAGGCGCGCGCGAAGTCGTTCAAAGACCACGCACCCAACCCTGTCGCCGGATCCGGCGTTATATTTGGCCCATAGAAAGTACCGAATGGCGTCTTGAGAGGCGGGCCACCCGCCAGAAGATCTCCGCCACCTGACTCGTTCGTGTGACATGCTATGCAGCCTGCCAGGCGTGCGAAATACGCGCCACGATCCGGATCACCTTCGAGCGTCGCGACAACGTTTTCAGGTACCGGATTGCCGCGGAAAATGGTCGCGGCAGCGCCGACCGTGACCGCCACGATCACCGCGGCAGCCACCAGGTAAATATTTCTCATGGGTGCTGCCTACTGTTTCTTGCGGAATTGCGTGTGACAGGCGCTGCATGTCTGCGTGACGCGGGCAAAGGCTGCATTGGGTGACATCTGAGCCAAGGCCGCGGGGTCGTTCATCGGCATCCCGTCGGCAGATTGGCCCATCATCGGGTTTCGGCGTCCCATTGGGCTCGCACCCAGGCCGCCCTGGCGTCCCTGATTCATACCCGAACCCATGCCCGGACCGCGGGGGTTGTCAGCTGCCGCTGCCAGCGCGCCGGCATACTTTGTCAGGTCGTCCGCGAGTTCCGAGAAACGTTGCCAATTTTGCCAAATCGCAGGCAACGATTCACTCGGGCCCTGAATGCTCCCCTCGGGAAACAATCGAGTCATTTGTTCGCCGCCATGGTTCCCTATGAAGCTCGCTGCTTGGCGAACAATCGCCGCATCGTATGGTTTTTCGCCTTGAAACATCTCCGTGATGGTCTTCATGGATTTACCGACCGAAGCCATGAGGTCCATCCGCTCTTTAACGATTCCGGTGGCACCGCCATGGGCAAAGGCCAGGCTGGTTGAGGCCACGATGATGAGTGCCCCGACCGGGGCCAAAACCTTGAGATTGAAAATTTTCATATTCACTTCCTACTTCCGAGCATTGGCCTCGCAGGTGTCATGTTCCCGGCTCACGTGGGCTGGGAGCGCGATAGCAAAGGCATTGAAAGAAAATCAGCTAGTTCAGTTCAGCTGTTCTCTGCTTCGGAGGCGGCGGATCAATCGTGAGAAATGAAACGGGCGGAAACCCCGTTATGACCGAGAATGGCACGGTGGTTGTAGACCGAAGCACGCCGGCCAGATCTGCATTGGACATCGAATGACCAGATGAACAGGGAACAGCGCCGTGATGGCACGTGCGCGGTTCTTCATGGCCGTCTTGCGGGTGACCCGGGGTCAGCGTTTCCGCCACAACTTGCGTTGTATATTCTGACGGCTTTACCGGATCGGCATGAGCGTGAGCAGGAGATGCGGTGCCCACGACCAGCACAAATGCAAATGCAACCGCAGCCCACAAAAGCGTGGTCTTTGAAAAAAGCTTGTCGATGAGGCTGCTGTCCAAACCCAATTGAGTCATGTTTTGCGCCTGCCGGGAGACCGTTCCGGTCGTATGCTAAGGACCGTATGACCTTCCGACGCTACTGAGTATTCATTGCTCAATGGTTAGGAACCTTTGGCGCGTCCGTTGATGTCGCTCTGTCGCTGCTGGATCTTGTCGGGCCAGCGCGACTTAATATAGGCGAGCACCGCCCAAATTTCCCCGTCTGAAAGTTTTCCTTCGTAAATCGGCATGTCCGACTGTACGGGCTGCCCGACCAGAGCGGACAATCCGAATTTCGTGAGATTGAACAAAGACAAGTCGTCATGGTGCCAGGTGTGGCCTGACGCGTCATGGGGGGGAGCTGGAAGCTTACCGTTCGCCTTACGCGATCGCCAGTTCGGCTGACCTTCAAGATTGGCGCCGTGGCAAGCTCCGCATTGGGATGCATATACTTGCCGCCCCATCGCCACGAGTTCCGTATTTGAAGGGTCGGCCGAAAGAGTTGCTTCGGCAGTTGGTTTGCCAACCGCGAGATAAACACCCGCGGCAACTATCGCGATCACAAAAACCGTTATCACCAGACTTCGTTTGGACATAAACCTGCTCACCAAGTGCAGATCATGTTCTACAGCTTCCATCTACAGGAAGGTCAAGGTCGTTTGGGCCGCTCCCTCTTCGGCTTGGACAGGATGCTGGTCTGCATTCTGTGCGTTTGGCCCGAAATTACCGCGATCAAACAGGGCTGGCCTCTGCAAAGCTCCCCGCTATCAACAGTGGCGGGAGAACCGCCGGTCGCTATATCGGTCCGGTATTACCCTCGGATCCGGAAATCGGGCAATATTCAGAACGATGTATTCTACTCTGTCATACAACGCACTGACGGCGTCGGCGTTCACGGGGTCTGACGCGCGCGTTCGTTGCCCGGACCATGCCGGATGAGCGACGCTCATACCGACAGCGCGAAGGTCGAGGTCACCTTCTGGGGCGTGCGCGGTTCTATCGCGTGCCCCGGCCCCGAGATGAACCAGTTCGGCGGCAACACGTCGTGCGTCGAGGTGGAGTGCGGTGAGGGCCGGATCATCCTCGATGCCGGCACCGGCATCCGCCCGCTCGGCAATGCGTTGTTGAAAAATGGCGCGCCGGTGGATGCGGACCTCCTGCTGAGCCACACCCATATCGACCACATCGTCGGCATGCCGTTCTTCGGTCCGGCCTATTGCGAAGACAGCAAGCTGCGCATGTGGGCCGGGCATCTGCAGCCCGAACGGGAGCTCGCCGACGTTCTGTGCGCGATGATGGCCGACCCGCTGTTTCCGATCCCCATGGACGTGATGGCGGCGGACAAGAGCTTCAACGATTTCCACGCCGGCGAGACCTTCGACCTGGCCTGCGGTGCGACCGTGCGGACCTGCGCGCTGAACCACCCCAACGGCGCCACCGGCTACCGGATCGAACAGGATGGCCGCGCGATTTGCTACGTCACCGACACCGAGCATGCCGAAGGCACTCATGACGAGAACATCCTGGAGCTGATCCAGGGGGCCGACCTGTTCATCTACGACACGACCTATACGGACGCGGAATATCCGTCCCATGTGGGCTGGGGGCACTCGACCTGGCAGGAGGGTGCCGCACTGGCCGAACTCGCCAATGTGGGGACCTATGTGCCGTTCCATCACGACCCGTCCCATGACGACACGGTGATGACGCAGATCGAGGCGCAAGCGAAGGCGCGGTTCGAGAACACGATCGTGGCGCGCGAAGGCCTGACCCTGAAGTTCTAGTGTCCGTGCCGGGCCGTTATCTGTTCGGGTTAATACCGCGCATCACGAGCCTTTGACGGGAACGGACCGCCGCGCGACGCCATATCTAATCGTTGAAGAACCGGCCCCTGAACGACTGGCGGAACCCGGAACCATGACGGCACAGAATGACGAGTCCTCAACCAACCTGATCACCCGTGTGCTCACCACATTGCGCGGCGGGACCGCGCCGGTCTTGCCGTCCCGGGTACGCGAGGATGTCGCGCGCCAGCAGGACCGCTCGGAGCAGATCATCTCGGTCGTGCAGATCATGATCGTGTTGCTGTTCGGCGGTTTGTTCCTGGTCGCCACGGGGCCGGTTGGCGTTGATGGCGGCGAGCTGGCATTCGAGCTGACGCCCTGGGCGCTGGGCGGGTATCTGGTTTTCTCCGTGATGCGGTTCGCCGCCAGCTGCAAGACGCGCCTGCCGGGCTGGTTTCTGACGCTGTCCGTGATCGCCGACATGGCGTTGCTGATGGTCCTGATCTGGAGCTTCCATCGCACCTATCAGCAGCCGCCGTCCTTCTATCTGAAGGCGCCGACGCTGCTTTACGTGTTCATCTTCATCGCGCTGCGCGCCCTGCGTTTCGACGCGCGCTACGTGCTGCTGGCGGGATTCACCGCCATCGCCGGCTGGTCGATCCTGGTGCTCTATGCCGCGGCGTTCGAGACCGGTGAGATGACCCTGACCCGCAACTATGTGGAATACATGACCGGCAACACGATCCTGCTGGGGGCCGAGCTCGACAAGCTGATCACGATCGCCATCGTCACGGCGGTGCTGGCGGCCGCGGTCCTGCGGGCGCGCCAGACATTGTTTACGGCGGTC
>JABGRG010000179.1 GCA_018648445.1 Rhodospirillales bacterium
CGGCACGGACGACATCGCCAGTGCCAGACCGGAAGAAGCGGAAAAGCGACGCGGCGTTGCCGGTATCATCTATGCCTACAAGGCCGCCGGCGCCAAAGCCGAAGAGGGGGCAGACCTCGATGAGGTTGCCCGCGTCGCCACCAAGGCCGTCGATGCAACCCGTACCTTGGGTCTTGCGCTCTCACCTTGCCAGGTTCCGACCGCAAAGCAGCCGTCATTTTCAATTGCTGAAGATGAGATCGAGATGGGAATGGGCATTCACGGCGAGCCCGGCATCTGGCGCAAAAAGCTGATGCCCGCCGACGAGATCGCCGGTGAAATGGTTCAGCGCCTTCTCGCCGATCGGCCGAAGAATGCTGGCGAAAGGGTCTGTGTACTCGTCAACAGCCTCGGCGCAACACCGCTCGACGAGCTCTTTATCCTGTATCGGCGGGTCGGCGCACTTCTCAAGGAAGAGCATCTAACTGTCGTCAGTTCCCTGGTGGGTCCTTTCGTCACCTCCATGGAGATGGCGGGTGTTTCGATTTCGCTTTGTTTTGTCGACGACCAACTCGAGGCATTGCTCACAGCTCCGGCCGATTGTCCTTTCTGGAGGGTTGGTTGATGAGCTTGAGTGTCAACGATCTCGCCGGTGGCGTAAGCCGTGCTCATTTGGCGATGGCGCATCTTGAACAGGTCTTGAACGAGGCGGATGCCAAGCTTGGTGACGGCGATACCGGCAGCATGCTTGCACGTGTGCTGGAACATCTGGCCGCCGTGAACCTCGACGAAGAGAACGATGTCGGAGCGGCGTTCAATGCTTTTGCGCTCGCCGCCGCTGCCGCTACCGGATCGAGTCTTGGAACCTTGCTGAGTACGGCGATGATGGCCGCGGGCAAAGAAGCGCGCGGCCAAAACGAGCTGGACTGGTCGGCCATGAGCGGTCTTTTCGCTGTCGCCCGCGACACCATGATGGCGCGTGGTCGCGCGAGCGTCGGCGACAAGACCGTACTCGACGGGCTCGACGCGCTCGCAACAGCGACGAACGGCCTTAATAATCCTAAAGCGATCGCCGAAGCGTCCATCACCGCGACGCGCGATGCTCTTGCACGCTTCCGCGGCCAGCCGTGCCGCGTCGGCCGCGCTCGTATGTTCGCAGAAAAAAGTGTCCAGCTTGATGATCCCGGCATGCTCGCGCTCGCCCTGTTGACCGAAGCGGTCGCGGGCAAGACGTCGGCAGCGGGCTAATGCTGGCGGCCCGCCTTACGCGGCAGCCGGAAAGTGCGCCGGAAGACCGGCCAGATATGGAAGATCAAAGTCGATCACAACTCAACTGAGGAGAAAAGAAGATGACCAAGGGCAAAGGAATGCCGAAGATGCGGGGGCTCGAACATGTCTCAATTACAGTTCCCGATCTGGACGAAGCCAGCAACTTCTTCGAAGACGTGCTCGGTTGCGAAGTGTTGTTCCCGGTCGGCGGGTTCAGCGAGGAAACCGGCATGAACATGGAGCGGCAGATCAACGTCGATCCGAAAGCCCGTTGCGTCGATTTCCGCTACCTGCGCTGCGGCAATGGCACCAACATTGAGCTGTTCCAGTACGAAGCACCCGACCAGAAGACCGAGTGGCCGCGCAACAGCGATGTCAGTGGCCATCACCTGGCCTTTTACGTCGACGATATTCACGCTGCGATCAAGCATCTCAAGGAAAATGGCGTGCGCGTGCTCGGTGAGCCGTCCGTGGTAACCAGTGGGCCGACCGCCGGCCTCAGTTGGATTTACTTCCTTGCGCCGTGGGGCATGAACCTCGAAATCCTCAGCTGCGAAAACGGAATCGCCCATGACAAGAGCGGCAAGACGGTGCTCTGGGCGCCCAAGACGCCCGGTGAGCGCCTGATCAATACCGATTAGATGATTGATAAGTTCCTCCCGGCAGTGATCCGCTTCGAGAAATCGAGAATTCGAGGAATCGGAGTGGATCGCTGATTTTTGGGAATGCGATCCGGGTCGCTTAATGTACGAACCCGCAATTACCGGGGTGAATTCACGCATGAATAAGGTGGCTTGCGCCGCATACGGGGGAATTTCGTTCTGCTAAGCTGTCCGAGCATTGCCTGTCGAACGGTCCAACAACAACACGCCGATGGATGGGCGAGCGTCGCGGGATTCCACGGGGAGCGCATTTAGTCTGGAGGCAAAATTGAAATCGATCAAATTATTTGCCCCTGATTCCGGTGCCGTCGTCCTGGCCGCCGACCACGGTGATGAACGCCATGTCTGGATCGCCAATATGAGGGAGGCCTTTTAGCGAATCCGGATCGACCCGGCACTCCCCAAAAATGATAGGTTATCGATCTGGCTTCCCATACAATCGCGCGGATTGTCGCCGAACGGATACGGTCGAGAGACATCGAGGAGACGTGATGTCCGTTTGTGGAGGAGTGCGGAATGCCTTACGATATCGATAGACATGCGCAACATATTACAACGGCAGTTGAATCGAACGGCGCCGCTTACTCGTCGATTGTAGCTTCATGGCGGCGCTGCATGTTTAGTTATGGCCTCGATCCCGGGGAGAATGCGTCGGCGCGACGAAGCCTTTCCGGCACCGAATTGCGGGAAGCTCGCCAACGCCTCGAACCACTGTTGTACACGGCCGAACCGACTCTCAACAGACTCCGGACGGCGCTCCCCAGCATGGGGTGCTCTATTATCATCGCAGATCTTGATGGCGTTTCCGTTCATTGGAGCGGCAATGATACGGAGCGGGAGGACGCTCGTCGCCTTGGCCTGTCGTCGGGAATTGACTGGAGTGAAAGGCACGAAGGTACGAACGGTATCGGAACCTGTCTGGTCGAGAAGCAGGCGTTGTCAGTCCGCGAGAAAGACCACTTTCTTGCGCGCGACACCGAACTCAGCTGCAGCGTCGCACCCATCTTCGATCATCAGGGCCAGATGACCGCGGCGCTCGATCTTGCATATTTTGGGAACGCTTCTTCCGAGGCGTTGATCGGGTTGCTCGCATATTCGGCAAGAGAAGCCGCATACCAGATAGAAGCCGCTAATTTCGTCAATGTCTTTAGTGATTCACGCATCATTGCGGTTTCGGATCATGTCCGCGCTTGCGCGGGACTTCTCGCAGTGGACGAAGATGACGTCGTGATCGGAGCGACGCGAATGGCCCGGTCGCTGCTTGGTATCACCGACAATGCCTTACGCAACGGTATATCCGCCATGGATCTTCGAACAGACACAGCCAATCTCGATGATACCATTGCTCGTGCCGAGCGAGGCACGATCCGTCGAGCACTTGTCCGCACGGGAAGAAATGTTTCGGCGTCGGCTAAGGCTCTAAACATCAGCCGTGCGACCATAAAGCGCAAGATGAAACAACACAATCTGCACAGATTGGACTGATCTTGATCATCGGGTCGCTTACCGGGACTTCACCTCGTCTTTGGTCCGGACAATACGCGAGCATTCAAGTTGTTTTGGGGCCGCAAAGGCGCTCGGCTTCAAGTTTTCCAATCGGACTGCGAACGCCGTCTACGATCACAACTTCTTTCATGGTTTTTTCCCTGGTCGTTGGCCCTTGGTGAAAATGTGCCGTTTCGATACTCCTGTCGGACTATGGGCGGCATCGCTCACGCCGTCTCACAAAACGCCGAGTATTTAAATTGCCCCGTCGCGCCGCCATGGCTCCCGTTGGCGCGAGTATGACCCAGGCGGCGGTGCCGCTCAAGAAATCAACGACGGCAACGGACGGGATTCTCGCCCAACCGTATTGGGGAAGGGAAGGCGGTTTTTGCGTGCCGCCTATTGGACCGGCTGAACGGGCATTGTCCCCGTCGCCGGACCTTGCGGAATTCCGCGCGGCGAAACGGTGATTGAGACTTCGGATCCGCGAAGCGTGCGGCCCTCAATTTGAATGGTCGCAATCCGTTCCTCGCGGGAATAGGTCAAGACACTGGTGGCGGCGCGTATGGAGGTGATTTCCTGCCAGCCGAATCCCGGCAGGCTCTCCTTGTAGAAATTGAACATTTGCCCCGAGTCGTTGGAGGCATTGATGACCAGGCGCCCGAACCAGCCTTCTCCAGCTCCGAATATCAGCGTTTTATCGACGTCGATCTCGCCGCCGGCGGCCATCGGCATGTCGGGAAACGTCGTGAAACCGGTAACCGTCGGTCCCGAATCGCCTGTGGTGACTGCGTTGCTGACTCCCACCTTCTGGGCGCAGCCCGAAAGCAAGGCTATTCCGGTGAATAGGGCCAAGGATAAAACCGCTGCCGATTTGCGCATAATATTTCCCCCATTACCGAAAAAACTCGGCTTTCCGGACTCGACGAAATCCCTTGTCAAACCTATATCATCCTGGCGTCCTTTGGCCAACTGGAAGTCCATATTTTGCGTGACGGTTGTTTTGAAGGAAGGGCGCCGGTATAATAATCGCGGAAATCGGATTATTCCGTTTGACAACTGCGGATGCGTGGCGTAGAAACCGCTCCCCGAGAGGCGCGGTTTAAAGCGCTTCTTTGTTCTTTGACATTGTGATTTTAGGAAGGGATACGCGGGCGGCTGTGTTGCTGGCTTTGTCAGTTACGGAGTTTTCT
>JABGRG010000180.1 GCA_018648445.1 Rhodospirillales bacterium
CATATTTGCGTCCATCTATCTGGTGCCCTTGTTTCTGCAAATTGTTCAAGGCTATACGCCGACCCGGTCCGGGTTGCTGCAATTGCCAGCCGGCATCGCCATGGCGATTGCGTTTCCGCTGGTCGGGCGATTGTCGGACCAGGGCGGCCAGCATCTTCTGACCATGGCGGGGCTGGCGATCATTGCCTATGCCAGCTTCTTGATGATCGGCGCCCATGTGGACACGCCGTTTTGGCTGTTCGCCAGCTGGATGGTCGTGAGCCGGCTTGGCTTGTCGTTGGTATTCCCGCCCTTGTCGGCGGCATCGCTGAACGTGTTGCCGGCCAACATGATCAGCCAGGGCTCCGGCGTGATGAACTTCTCTCGCTCCCTCGGCGGTGCCTTCGGGGTGAACCTGATCGCCATATCGGTTGATTTCAAGAGCACCAGTTTCCGCGCCGCCCTGGCGGAAACCCAACATAGCGGCAATGCGGCGACTCTCGAATTCATGGCCTATGTTCGCCGTTTCTTCGAGAATGCCGGATTGCCCGATACGTTGCAGGATCCCATGGCACTGCTTTATCTTGACCGTGCAATAAGCCTGCAAGCCGAAATGCTGGCGTTCCGGAGTGGTTTTTTGCTGCTGGCGATTGTGACTTTGGCGGCGGTGGTGCCGGCCTGGTTTATGCGGCCCAAAAAGGAGCGAACGATCTCGGTCAGCGGCGCCGAGCCGGCGAGCTGACCTTGTCGGAGCTGATGGCCGAATACCGCCTAATTGATCGGCACTGAGCTGTTTGAAGCGCTGGACAACTGCCGCACCAGTTGACCCTGGTCAATTCGCGCCGCCCCGCTACGTGAAACACTGTTCCCCGTTTACCAGACAGGTTCAACGGTCGTGGCGGACTGAGATGGAATTCGCCCGTGGCAATTTGATCGCCTGGGGACTGCCGCTGGCTGCGGCGGCGGTAGTTGCGGCGTTTGCGCCGGCGCTGGCAGGCGAAACCATCAGGGGCCGGTCCCGTGTTGTTGACGGCGACACCATCATCATCCGCAAAATCCGCATCGGGCTGTTTGGCATCGACGCCCCCGAATATCGGCAAAAATGCAGCCTCGATGGCCGCCCATGGTCGTGCGGCATCTCGGCCAAGGCAGTTCTCAAATCGGCGATTGGGACCAAACTGGTAAGCTGCAAGCTGATGCCCATCGCGGGTGCGGGGCCAGCGAGGCGGGCTGGTGTCTGCCGGGCCGGGCGCCTGGAGTTGAACCAATGGATGGTGGTCAAGGGCTGGGCCATGGCCGTTGAAGCCCCGGTCGGTGGTTACGTGCTCGCCGAGAATACCGCCAGGGAGAAACGCCGGGGCATCTGGGCGGGAACATTCCTCAAGCCCAGCGCGTGGCGCCAGCAAAGACAAAAATAACCGCGCGGCGAAAGTCTTCCGAATAGCGCCAAATGTAGATATGATCGCGGCAGTTGCGCAAAAATTGGGGGGTAGGATTGAAATTTCCAGTTGTCGGGTTGGTGGTGCTCACGGCGACGGTGTTGTTTTGGTCCGCCGGCGCCGGGGCCCAAAAAAAACCGCTGCCGCCGGTCGTTGACGTCCATACCCATCTGATCGGCAAGCCGCCGGTTTTACCCTCGGCCATTAAGGTGGCGGAAAGTTTTCTTGCGCGCTACCCCATCGAGAAGATGGTGCTTTCCCACACTCCCGCCGGTGGCAAGAATGTCATGTATAAATTTTTTGCCCTGAAACGCTTCTTGCAGGGTAAGGACCGGTTTGCGTTTCTCGGCGGTGGAGGCAGCTTGAACCCGATGATCCACCGTCACGATGCGGATTCAGGAGACCATAAAAATCTGGTGGAGGAATTCGATAAGATCGCCGACACCATCATCCTTGCCGGCGGTGCCGGCTACGGCGAGATGTCATCGCTGCATATCTCCGTCATGCCGGGGCACGAGTATAACTTCCAGCCCGCGGATCATCCCCTGTTCCGGCGGCTGGCCGATATTGCGGCGCGCCACGACGTTCCGATCGAGCTTCACAATGATGCGGTGGTGGGCATATTCCCGGCGCCGAGGGGGCTCAGGCATAATGACAATCCCGGCAATTTTCCTGGCACCATCAAGTCGTTGGAACGCTTGCTGGCCTATAACCCGAAGGCCAAAATTTCCTGGGCTCATGGCGGCTCCGATCCCCTTGGCGAGATGACGCCGAGGCTGATCCTTCGGATGATGGACAAATATGCCAATCTTTATATGTCTCTGCGCATCAATTCCGGTACCGGTAGGGCATCGAATTTGGTCTTCGACGGGCGCGGTCTGGACACCGACTGGTCGGCCCTGTTGAAACGCCATCCGGACCGCTTCTTTATCGGCACCGACGCCATGTTCGTCGCGCCGCAAATTCCCAAGAAGGGCCCGGCTCATAAATTCGCCGAAAACAATGATACCCGTTACGAAGATACGGCGCGGTTTCTGTCGCTGCTTCCTGATGATCTTGCGCTGAAGATCGCCAGCGGCAACGCTAAGCGCATCTACCGGCTAAGCCCACGTGCGCCGGCGTTCGCCGTCCCGGGGCCGCAAGGGGGAGCGGGGCAAAAGAAGAAATTCTTGGCGGGAGTACAAATCATCGCAACCGTGACCGGCAATACCTTGCGCTTCAATGCGCCGAGCCACGGCAAATCGATGCGGGTCTATTTCGGCGAAGGCGGCAACAGCTTCGGCGGAATCTTCACGAGCGAAAAAGGTAAGATCGAAGTCAACCGCAACCGTTTTGCAAGCAATCCGTCGGAAATCGCAACCGATCTGCTCGAAGGCAAAACGCTCGTGACGGGCATCGGCCCGCATCATGACGACTTCCTCGATTCGATTAAGACGCGTGAGGATCCTTCGGCGAATATCGACGTCGCGATCCGTGCGACCGACTGCTGTCACATCGGCAATATCGCTCGATGGCTTGGTCGGAAAGTCGTGTACGATCCCGCGACGCGCACATTCCCCGGCGACGCCGAGGCGAATGCGCTATGTTCGCGTGAGCAACGGGCGCCTTACGAAATCCCCGACGTCGGGCCTGTCAGTTAAGCTGAAGAGAAATGTGCGTCCTTAAACGCGTCCTATTCACAAATGAGCAGAGTGCGTTACGGCGTACTCTGCTTTTCTTATCGCGCTGATAAAATCGGCGTTACGACCAAATCGTCGAACTGGGCCGCCGTGTTGACGACCCGTAGCCCGACGCTTCCTTGAGCATAATGCTCATCAGACGCTTCGAGTACAAAGACTCCGTCGACGAGGATCTTGATCTGCGGTCCTCGTGCTTCAACGGATAGCCGGTAGTCGCGGTCGACATCCAGTGTCATATCCGCTTGCGCTATTTCATGCCAGCGGCGACCGTCGGTTCGTCCTAGAATGACTCGATCGGCACCGGGTATGATGCCCGCGAAATAGCCGGACTGGGCGTCGTATCCCACCGCCGGATCCATCACACGGAAGAGCAGCCCGGCGTCACGGTCGCTTTCGATAATACGTACCGTGACGGCGGCATCGAAATCCGTCCAAGTTCGATCGGCAACGATCGCTTTCTCGCCGCAACGGTAGTCGTTGATCGGCGGCTGATCACAATCGCCGAGGATGAGTCGCCCCTGGTCAAGTCGATAAAACTGATGATGACCGAAGTAGCGCCAAGCGTTGAGTCCGGTCTCGAAATCCTCTTCAAAGGGCGCCTCAGGCGTCACGACATATTCTGCCCCCGAAGGAAGCGGCAATGCGACACCCGCCTCGACTGGCGTGCCGAAGTCGGGCGTGTCAGCTTCATTCCAATGAAACGGCTGTGTGAAAATCGCACGACGCCAACCGGGCGAGCGATCGCGTTTCGCATGATAGATGAGCCAGTCCTCCGTTCCGTCGGGCGAAGTCGTAAACGATCCATGCCCGACGCCGTAGGTCGATTCGCTCGGCTCAAAAACGGGCTGATCAAATTTCACCCAATCATCGGCATTCATTGGATCGCCGCCAGTCTTGAGTTCCAGCATCCCGAACTTATAGGACGGCTGCCACGATCCGCTGCACGAATAGACGACGAAAACCCGATCACCTCGCTTCAGGATTTGCGCTCCCTCATGCAATCCGCGCCCTTCGAGCGTCTCGTCGACGCGTTCCCAGAGATAGTCGTCGTTATCGCACATTTTGACGCGATTCGAGGAAATCGTCCAAGGATTATCCATTCTAGCGATGTAGAGGAACTGCTCGTCTTGATCCGTTTCCCAACCGGACCAGATACCGTAGAGCTCGCCATTATGGAGGAGCGGCGTCGCGTCGATCGCCCAACGATTATGTTCACCTGTTTCGATCGAATCGCCCGTGTAGAGTTCTGACTTAAAGCGGAAGGGGCCTGTTGGATCGTCGGTTTTCGCTTCCAAGACAATCGACCGATGATTGCGATTCTCGCCGTCGGACGCCGCGACGTAGATGTACCAACGCCCGTCAACTGTTTTGATGTCGACGCCGCCATTAACGGCAGTGCGAGCGTTCAGGGCCGCACAACATTGAAGTTTTGCATCGGCGTCAAGATAATGCAGCTCGGGCGCCCAAACCTCTTTCGAGTAGGGGC
>JABGRG010000181.1 GCA_018648445.1 Rhodospirillales bacterium
CATCGCTTTCGATGCGGGTGTAATCCAGGATGTCATTGAGGATTTCCAGTAAAGCCCGACTCGAAGATCGGGCGACGCCAAGGCGTTCGCGTTGCACCTCGGAAAGCGGACTGTCGCTGACGATTCGCAGCATCCCGAGAATCCCGTTCATCGGTGTCCGGATTTCATGGCTCATCGTGGCCAGGAAATCAGATTTGGCGCGATTTGCCTGTTCAGACTTTTCGCGAGCCTTGGCGTGATTGTCGACGGCTTCCGATAACTGTTTCGTGCGTTCTTCCACCAGATACTCCAATTGATCCCTGTGGTGACGCAATTCTATTTCCGCCTGCTCTCTTTCCGCCTCAAGTTCACGCTTGGCGTAAGCCTGATCTTTAAAAATCACTACTGTTTCGGCCATTCGTGTAAGTTCATCCCTCCCCCCTGTTTCCACGGCTACATCAAGATCGCCGTCGGCCAGTTTTCGCATAACGTTTTCCAGAAGCTTCAAGCGCCGAATAACATTTCTTTGTACGTACAGCCATATAATCAAAACGGCCACAATTAGGGAGCCGATGGCTTGGGCTAATAGGGTGGTAACGCCTGTTTCAACAGCATCTTGAGCCTTCCTGACGGTGGTGTCGGCTAGTTGCTGTGTTTGATCGACCAAACTCAGGACGAGTGTGAAAAGGGAGGAAGAAAGATTTCGATTGTCGGTCGTGGCCGTTTCGATGGACGCATTTAACGAAAGAAGTCCTTTGCGCAGGTGAAACAGATTTTTAGCGTCTTCTCCGGCTACGGATTGCAGCCGGTCAACCAGTTGGCGGGCCTGATAGCGCCGGGTGGGATCAGAGATGCCGTTAGCTCGACGATCAAGAATTCTGAGGTTACGTAGATAACTTGCCTCGATATCGGAAACCTCCTGCGGGGTTCCGGCTTGCTCAACCTGGTTGAGGAGCAATCCTATCTGCGAGGAGCGCAGCCGCAATTCAAACATCCGCTCCATGGTATAAACATCTTCTTCAAGGAGACGATCAAGAGCGTTTAACGCATCATCGACCCGTTCTTTCGATTCTACCAGTTCATAGAGGTTTGAAATAACCGCCGTTGTTCCCGAGGCGGCATTGGAGACAAGAGTTTCGGACATATCGGACAGGTTTTTGGCGGCATCGAGTGATGTGTGAACGGCCCCGGAAAGTCGTTCGTCGAGGGTAATTCGGCGGGCAATTAGTTTATCCAGTTTCCCCAAGGCCACGATCAGAAGGTTCGACATATCCTGGAGATCGTCTTGATTAAAATCGTTAAATCCAAATCCGCCAAGGCGTGATAGCACCTCGTTCAGTCCTGTGGCTTGCAGGGAAAGGGCCCTGGCCTCAAGTCGACGCGTGGAGTGTGAGGTTGCGCGCCTTAAAAGGGGAATGCGGTCGGCAATTCTTTTAGAAATCTCGGCAACTAATTTGGCATCGGCCGCTGCCGGCATAGCCTGCTCGACGACACTTTTTTGTGCCTTGTCCACATCATACAGTTTCCACCAGCCTACGATGCCCGATGCAAGGGATAGGGTCGCTATGCATGCGAAGGCCAATAATAATCGTCCGGCAATTCCATTTGGTTGGATCATGGTTTTTCAACAGTCCACTAGCCTTCGACACTTGATTTACAGCATAATCCCAGACCATGCGCTACCTGCAAACACGATCAAACCGTTTCCTTGGCGTCTTGTTCCTCTTTTTCTTATTGATCAAGGGGCCGTTTCCCGCTTTCGCGGCTGAAAATTTGTGGCTATTGGAGACGTGGGAAAGACCCTTCGATTACTCAAGCCCGTCGCGCACCGTTCAGTATGCGCCTCTGGCTTCAGCCTCAAAAAAATGGCGCATCTGCGCATCCTATCCGCATCTCAAGGATTCTTACTGGCTGAGCGTCAATTATGGCATGGTGGAGGAGGCTAGGCGTCTTGGGGTGGCGCTTCGTGTTGTCGAGTCCGGTGGATATCCCAACTTATCCAGACAAATCAGCCAAATCCAGGAATGCACGGCAAAAAATACTGACATCCTTGTGATTGGTGGCGTTAGCTTCAAGGGAGTAACGCCGACGATAAAGGAGATAGCTAAACGCATTCCCGTTGTTGCTGTTGTCAACGACATCGCTGATGACGGCATAACAGCCAAGACGGGGGTTTCCTGGATTTCCATGGGGAGACGGATCGGTGAGTTTTTGGCCCGCGCCCATCCTAAAGGTTCCGCTCCTGTCAAGGTTGCCTGGTTCCCCGGGCCTAAAGCGTCAGGCTGGGTGCCGTTTGTTGAAGAAGGCTTCAGGTCCGCCCTCGCCGATAGTTCGGCTGAAATAGTGGTGACCAAGTATGGTGACACGGGCAAAGAGGTTCAGTTGATCCTGATTGAAGAAGCCCTGGAGGAACGTCCCGACGTCGATTACCTCGTCGGCAGTGCCGTGACCGCCGGAGCCGCGGTGAGCGTTCTGCGGGCGAAAGGGCTTTCGAAACGGATCAAGGTTCTTGCCGATTATTTTACTCATGCTGTCTATCGCGGCATCAAGCGCGGCAAGATACTGGCGGCGCCAACTGACTTTGCCATCGTTCAGGGTCGATTGGGGATTGAGCAAGCCGTCCGGGTGCTCGAAGGAAAATTAACCCTCAAGCATGTGGGACCGGCTATCACTCTCATTGATTCAAAAAATGTGAACGAGATCGGGACTAGCCAATCTTTGGCGCCTGCAACATTTACACCGACTTTTATCATCGAGTAATGAGGTGATTATTTCACAAGTGTGTAAGAACGGTCGTGGAGAAGGGCGGGGACCATCTGCCGGGCTTGCTTGACGCGGGCGGTATCGATATTGGCGATGATGAAGCCTGTTTCCTCTCCGGCATCAGCTAATATCTCTCCCCAAGGATCGATGATGAGGGAATGCCCATAAGATTCGCCTGTGCCATGAAAGCCGGTTTGGCAGGGGGCGAAAATGTAACTTCCCGTTTCGATCGCACGGCTGCGCAAAAGCACATGCCAGTGGGCCTTGCCAGTGGTTTTGGCGAAAGCCGCCGGAACCGCATGAAACAGTGCGCCACCTTGCGCCAGCGTTCGATAAAGATAGGCGAACCTGAGATCATAGCAGACTGACATGCCTAACGGGCCCCATGGGGTGGATGCAAGGACGGCTTTGTCTCCTGGTTCAATGATTTTTGATTCACGATAGCTTTCGCCGTCATTTAAATCGACATCGAAAAGATGAAGCTTATCGTAACGGGCTGTGATGACGCCGCTATCATTGATCATGTAAGAGCGATTAAGGATTTTACCGTTATCGGCCTCAATGGCCAGGGATCCCAGCAATATCCAGCAATCGAGTTCATCAGCAAGATTTTGAATGTGCGATAGCGCCGGGTGAGCTTCCTCCGGGTAAGGGCCGACGGCGAAGCCATCATCGGTGATGTTCAGGCAAGATGCGTACTCCGGCAGACAGATAAGTTTTGCTCCCTTCGAACAGGAGCCTCTGACAAGATCATCGACCGCCTGAAGATTGGCATCCATATCCGGTCCGGCGCAGTTTTGAATACACGCTACCTTGAATGTCACGCTCAATACGTCGAACCCCGTTATGTCTCAATTTCATTGCGCCGCTCAATTTCAATGCCGACGCTGGCGGCGTCCTCAATGATATCAAGTTTTTCGACACGGACGCGAACGGATTTTGACAAAGGGATGTCCAGGCAATCTGCGGCGATTCTTTCGGCCAGGGATTCGACAAGATTGGTGTGGCCTTTTCGAACGATTGCCTCAACCAGATCGGATAAATCATCGATGCTGAAGGCATTCCTTTCCGGTTCGTGTTCGCTAACGGGACAAAGGTGTGAAAGTTCCAGACTAACGCGGATACGCTGTTCGGCAAGTCGCTCGTGATCGTGAATGCCAATCATGGCGCTAAGGACATAGTCGCTTAGAGAAATCGTCGTCTCCTTGAAGCGGATGCCCGAATAAGGGGCTTCGGAAATTCGTAATGCGTTACCTGTCTTCATTCCAGCTTCCTGAGACTAGCAGCGCAGAATTTGAATTCGGGTATTTTCCCGAAGGGGTCAAGCACTGGGTTGGTGAGAATATTCGCAGCCGCTTCGGCATAAAAGAACGGGATAAAAATCATGCCCTTCGCCAGGTCGGGGTCGGCTTTGACGCATAGCTCGATTTCGCCGCGACGGGTCGAAACCTGGGCCCGGTCGCCCGGCTTCAATCCAAGCTGTTCCATTTCCAGCGGGTTCATGCTGACATGCGCTTCGGGTGTTATGGCGCTAAGAGCAGAGGCCCGGCGAGTCATGGCGCCGGTGTGCCAGTGTTCAAGCATCCTTCCGGTGGTCAGAACCATTGGATAGTCGTCATCGGGCATTTCCGCCGGCGGCTTAAGATCAGCGGGCACGAAACGGGCCCGGCCCGACGTTGTGGGAAAGCCATCGCCGAAGATTACGCTTTTGCCGGGGCCGTTGGGATCGTCGCATGGATAGGTGACGGCTCCTTCCTTGTCCAGGCGTTGCCAGGTAAGGTTATCAAGCGATGTCATTACCGATTTCATTTCGGCGAAAATGTCGGCCGGG
>JABGRG010000182.1 GCA_018648445.1 Rhodospirillales bacterium
GTGATAGCCGAAGAAAACCAGAATTGAGAGCAGTATGACCAGAACTAGCTTAGGATTGCGGAGCACCAAAGTGTCATAGGCCTGCACGGTACGAAACGTCATGAAATTTCCTCTTTGAGCATTTCCGATTCAGCCAGGGGAACAATGGTGTTGGCCCGTGGTGTTTATACATTTCCAGAGGGGTGAAATTCGTCGTCGACCATCAGGTTCGGATTGCCGCCTGCCCGTCTGAACTGGGATTTCCCGGATGACCACTTGAAGTCTACATTCGCCAGATGACATGCAAATTTGGAAAAATCGTATCACCGTTCCACTGCAAATGGAACTGTATCCCCTTTGCAGCCACCCGATCGCTTGGATTTGGTAATCGGCCCGCACTTGGAAGGCCATTCAGTCATTTCTCTCGTCATCCAGACACACTTCTCGTGTCGCTTTTTTTCTCGCTGTCGTTCTCCCTATCGTCGACAGGTTCTTTTGTCTAGGCGAGAGAATGACCGTCACGATGACGCCGGCCAGCGAAACAACGTGATTGAACCTGTCCCTGAAATTTAGAGGTTGTCGCAAGCTATTGCGGTCTCCACAAGAAATTCGATTATGTTTCCGTTGAGGCTATTGCGGCGGCCCTTAAAGCAACCGCGAAAAAAGCTTTTCGGACGAGATGGTATATGGGATTTGAACGGGCCGAGCCTCTCTGCCCAGTTCTCGATTTGTCTGCTGGCCCGACATTTTCCTTCTATACTTTCACCACGGCGGTGCCACCGTGGGCCGGCAGAAATGTCCTAGCGATTGCAATTTGTTCGCAAAATAGTCACCATTGAGGTTGAATGCGAAACCTAAGATGATCGCATTCATCTCAGTCGTCGCAGATTGACAATAATAGCAATATTAATTGGTCTGCCTATTTCAACCAAGGAGGAATCAATGCGTTTGAGTATTCTGTTCACGATCATGACCGCTCTAGCTTTGGTGTTTACCACAGCCATCCCCCCGGCGATGGCCCAAGATAACACTTGGGACCAGATCTCAAAAACCGGCATCTACCGTATCGGTGTAATGCCCGGTCGGGCCCCTTACATGTGGCAGGAAAAAGGCAGCGAAAAGTGGGAAGGCTTTTCCATGGAGATGGGCCGCGATGTGGCGAAGGCCTTGGAGAATCCTAACGCCATGGGCAGGGCCATCAAGGTCGAATACGTGCCCACCACATGGGCAACGGTGGTTCTCGACATTCAGGCCAATAGAATTGATGGCTTCTTCGGCATGAGCATCACGGAGAAGCGCAAGAAGGCGATATTCATGTACGGGCCGCTCTATGCCCTGGCCCACGTCTATATTAACGCCAAGGGATTCAACCCGGGCAAGACGTGGGATTCCTACAGCGACCCCAAGATCAAAGTCGCCGTTAACATGGGAACGACGGACGAGGATGCCATTCGCAAGCTATCCCCCAATGCAACGGTGCTGGCGATGAAGAATTCGCCGGAATCTATCCTCGCCGTTCAGGCGGGCCGCGCCCACGCCCTGGGCACCTCGGTCCTGGCGGGTCTTAACGCAATCAAGAAGAACCCGGACTTCGCCAGCCCTATGGTCATTCCGACGCCGATTCAAAGCCTGCCATCCGGTGGTGGGACACGTAGGGATGGTGACGGTCGTTTCTATACCTTTATGCAGGGTTGGGCCTGGGCTTCCCGTAATAGCGGCCAAGCCAAAAGGTTCATTCTTGATTCAATCGCCAAAGCGGGCCTCGATCCCAAAGCCGTTCCGCCTGAAATGAACTTTTAAAGCGAAACAATCGATTCGAAGCGCCCCCGCTCCGATGGAGCGGGGGCTTTTTTTGTGGTGTTTGCCGTTATCGAGACCGGGAAGGTGGCTTGCGTCCGAAAGGGAACGATTGATCGGAGCGGAGTAATCGCGCATTATCCGTCATCATGTTGAAGATGTTTAAGCAAATGGCGGGGATTTTTATTCGCTTCGTCATCTTTCTCTCTGTGCTCGCTGGCATCGGCGCGGTGGCGCTGTGGTGGAACTGGGATACCGGCCCCGTCGCCTATTACCGGGGGGACTACGTCACGGCAATGAAGGAATTCAAGCCGTTGGCCGAGAAAGGCTGCGCCGAAGCCCAGTTCCTGGTCGGAACCATGTACGAGACGGACGAAGGCGGTGTGCCGCAGGATTATGCGGTGGCCGCGAAGTGGTATCTCCTTGCCGCTGAAGGGAAAGACGGCGACGCCCAGTCCAAGATCGGCGAGATGTACCGCAAGGGCCTGGGCGTGCCCCAGAGCGACGTGGAAGAGAAGAAGTGGCGAGACCGCTCGGCGGCCCAGGGATTCATGATGGCCGAATCGCGCCGGTTTTATCCAAAATGCGAGGACGCCCCGGGATCCTGACAGCCCGATCCGGTTTCGGTTACCACGCCATCTCCAATATATTCAGCACATCGTCGGGGCCATTGATCTTGCGCGGATTGGCGTGGACGGCGTGGTCGTGCATGGCGTTTTGGGCAATGATTGCGAAGTCTTCACGCTGGACACCTACGTCGCGCAGACTAGAGGGCAATTCAAGGCTTTTGATGAGTGCGGCCACCGCATCGGCGGCGTCGGTGGTGGCGTCGCCCATGGCCTCGCTGACCAGGGCTTGGCGCCCCGCGTTGACCATCTTGTTGTAGCGCAAGACGTGGGGCAAAAGGACGCAAGACGTCAGACCGTGAGGCACATTGGCGGTGCCGCCCAGGACATGGCCGATGCCGTGGCTGGCGCCGAAGGGTACGCCGGCGAAACTGCGCATCATGGACGCCCACATGCCGATCTGGCAGTCAAAGCGGGCGTCCAGATCGTCGGGCCCCGCCTTGCACCGCTTGAGCGCCCCGGGCAGAAGGCGTAACGCGTGGATGGCCAGGCCGTCGCTGATCGGATGGGGACAGATGGAGCACAGCCCCTCCACCGCATGGTCGTCGGCGCGAACCCCGGTCGACAGCCACAGCCATTCGGGCGTGTGGCGGGTGATGGCTGGATCGAGGATCACACATTGCGGAATCAACTTGGCGTGGGTGAACCCTTCCTTGCGGTTGAGCTGGGGATTGGTGCAGCCGGCGGAGTGATAGAACTCGGCACCCGACAGCGTGGTCGGCACGTGGATCGACGGCATGTCGGGCGACACCATTTCGGGCATGTCTTCGCGCCCGTCGGCGTGGATCACGCGGCGCAGGGGATCCAAGTCTTCGAATTCACGGACGTCATTGGCCAAGCACAGTTTGACCATTTTACCGGCGTCGGCCAGCGTGCTGCCGCCGATGGTTACGATGATGTCGGCCCCGGCGGCACGGGCCGCGTTGGCGGCGGCGACGACCCGGTCGCGCGGCGTGTGGGCGGGGATGGAGTCGTCCAGCCCGACAGTGCGCTGGCCCAGGGCGCGGCGCAGGTCCTCGACCACGGAAGTTTCGCGGTTGAGGGTGCGGCTGGCGAGGATGAAAGCCGCCGTGCCACCCAGGCGCTCGACCTCGGCGGATAGCGCCTCGGCGGCGGGCGTCCCGGTGATAACCCGTTCCAAGGCCGGAAACGCGAACACACCCGAATTTTCCATCGCTTTTCTCCTCACCGCGTGGAATTTGTGCTCAATCTAACACGATTTACTCCACCGAACGGTTCCCGCCCTTACGCGAACGTGGCATCTTAAAAGCCGTATCGACGATGAAGGAGCCGTCATGGCGGAACGCCCGCTCATTCAAAAGTGGCGGCGGCCGGGGACCCCCGCGACCTGTATCTTGGCTCATCTGCTTCACGACGGTTTTAGCGCCGCCCTTTATTTGTTCCTGCCGGTGTGGCGGGCAGAATTCGGCCTGTCGCTTTTCCAGGTGGGCATCTTGAAATCGTCCTTCGTCGCCGGCATGGCCGGCTTCCAGATTCCGGCCGGGCTGGTTGCGGAGCGCTTCGGCGAACGGAGCCTACTGGCCGTCGGCACCGCCGTTGCCGGTTTGGCTTACATGGCACTAGGCACCGCTGCCGGTTTCGCCGCCCTCGGTCTTTTGTTGTTCGCCGTCGGGGTTGGCTCCAGCGTTCAGCATCCTTTGTGTTCCTCGCTGGTGGCGCGTGCCTATGAAGGCGGGGCCAGACGCGGCGCTCTCGGAATCTATAACTTCTCCGGCGATCTCGGCAAGTTGGCCTTTCCGGCCGTCGCCGCGGTGATCTTGGTCAGTTTTGATTGGCGTTGGGTCACGACAGGCTACGGCGTGGTTGGTTTGGCCATTGCGCTGGCGGTCTTCGTCGCGCTCGGCCTGTTGGGTAGCGGCGGACGGCCCGCCGCTGGGTCAGAAAAAGAGACCTCGGCATTCCGGTCCGGTGGTTGGGGTATCCGCGATCGGCGCGGTTTTGGGGCGTTGTCGGCGATCATGGTAATCGACGATTCGACGCGCACCGGATTCCTCACCTTCGTGCCATTTTTGCTCGCCGATAGGGGGGCGTCGGTACAGACGGTGGGCTTGGCGCTGACCTTGGTCTTCGCTGGCGGAGCACTGGGCAAGTTTCTTTGTGGCTTCCTTGCCGGGCGCCTGGGCATCGT
>JABGRG010000043.1 GCA_018648445.1 Rhodospirillales bacterium
ATCCCCATCCCGTCAATCCGTAAACCAGCAATTTCCCGAAAATGACGACTTTCCGTCCACCGCGATTCGCCATAACCAATTGAAGAAAAACGCAAATCCCCGTATCGCACGAACAAAATATCGTCAAACCTCGTCAATCATCGTCATTTTACCGTTTTTGCCTTTGTTTTCAG
This sequence comes from Rhodospirillales bacterium, assembly GCA_018648445.1. Next base: position 174 of record JABGRG010000043.1, read on the forward strand.
TTCAATAACTTGCGTCACCCGCCACACCGGAAACGCCATAAGGACACAATAGCCAGAGTAAGGGATTAATAACCTATTTCATGGAAAAAAGTCAATCATCTCTGGGTGACGGTCCTCCTAGTTCACCTTGGTTAGCAGGCCGTCACCGAAGTTCGCGTTAAATCCTGTGGCTTGCAAATTCAAACCATGTCCTAATGAAATAAGTGTCGCTGCAAGGTCTGTTGTAAAGGCGCGTTGTGATTTTGCGTTTATTTACTAGGCTATTTTTTGTCGGATCGCTGATAGCGTCCATGATGCTCGTGGCGAGCTTGCCCGCTTGGTCGGGGAGCAAGCAGGTTCTTTCGTTCGCATTTTCAAATGGCAGCCCACCGTACAGTTACGAATCGAACAACAAATGCCGCGGCGTTATGTACGATTTGCTGCATTTCGTGCTTGAAGACGAACTAAATTACAGCCTGGAATGCACACCGTTGCCCTGGAAAAGGGCGCAATCCATGGTCAGGCACAATCGAATGGATGGATTAGCCACTTATCCGTCTAAGTCACGAAAACAATACGCTTATTTTTCCTCCGAGCCGATTTTCAAGCAGGACTTTGGCTACCTCGTCTACAACAAAAGCAAACCAGGCATCGCGCGCATCAATCAGGTGCAGAATTATGCCGACCTAAGTAATTTCAAGTTTGTCGGTGTTATCGGTGTGGGCTGGGAAAAGGACAACATTCCACCGGAAATAGCGCGGGAATTAGCGCCAACGATGAAGATAGCCTTTAATTTGTTGCTCAAAAGGCAAATCGGCGACTTCATGGTCATCAATCCCGGACAGGCAAACGTTATGGCGTCAACATACGGCTTTGATTCCACTCAACTTGGCTTTGCCAGAGCCGAATTCATCAGCAATAGCGTCGTCTCCTACCACGTCGGACTTCAAAAGCAGTTACCCGATGCCGAAATGATTATCGGCGAAATCGACAGCGTCCTGCGCTCGGCGAGTTTTCAAGCGAAATCAGACCAGTTGATGAAAGCCTATAATCTAGCCCCAAGAAATAGCGCGACCGTTCCTTGATTGCCCGGTCGCGGAATTCCGGGGACACATGCTCGATTTCCGGGATAAAAGGGACCGAGTCCATTTGCCGATACAGGCGGAGCCCGGTCTTTCTTTGAAAATTGCGTTCAGGCGCCACGCAGGCTGCGGGCCGTGGGTAGCCCTAGTCGCTGCGCTACGTTTCGCTCCGGGCTTGTTGTCGAGGACGGAGTCTCGGGGCCGGGTTTCTAGTAATCCGGATGATTTTCCATTCGGCTTTTGGAGCGGACGCGTTTGGAGAGTATCTTGATCAGGCCGCGGGCGAAGGGATCCATTTTGGTCATCCTCTTGTCGAACATCTTCTTGGAGATGACCATCAACACGGCTTCGCCGTTAACGGCCTGGGCCGAGGCCATGCGGGGACTGTTGTCGATCAGGGCCATTTCGCCGAACATTCCGCCCTTGACGAATTCTCCCAGGACGACTTTCCCGCCATCGACGGATCTGTATATCTCGACCGTTCCGGATTTGACGATAAACGCCTGATCGCCAAGCTCTCCCTCGCGGAACACGTGGTGCTTATCGAGGACGGTTCGGATATCAGTGCCAATTTCCCGGCGGTCGCCGATCCGGCGATCACCTTTCCGGCGATTGTCCGACCCGGGATTTGTCTTTTCGAACACGAGGCTCATTATTCCCTCCGCAGCCTGTATCGGCCAGACTGTCGAGCTTGCCCTCATCGACTGTTTCCCAGACGATCCCGGGCTCTTGGTTGTTTTTTTCCGTATCCAACGTTTTTTTCAGAAAAACGCAAAACTTCGTCAGACGCAGAAAGTACATCCGACGGTGTGGCGAACTTATCCCACAATTCGCGGTCTGCCTGTGATCTTGCTCACAATAGGACGCCATTTTCGAAATTGGGGGACACATGATCCGGCAAGCGCCAACCGCCCACCTCCGCCCAAACACCGGGGTTGTCTTCGGGTTTGGTGGGTTGCAGACTGCGGTAAACCGAGTTGCGGGAGGAATGACATGGCGTTTCTGGATTGGAGTTCCGAGCTGAGTGTCGATTTCGAGGAAATCGACAACGATCACAAAAGGCTCGTCGAAATGCTCAATTTTCTTAGCGACGCCGTTACGCATGCCAAGGAGGATGCGGCTATCGGTCAGCTTCTCGATGATCTCTTGGGTTACACCATGTGGCATTTCAGGCACGAGGAACGGTTAATGCAATTGCACGGCTATCCTGGGTTTCTCGAGCACAAGATGGAACACGGGGAACTTGCCGAGCAGGCGACGGACCTGCAAGAGAGATTTCAGAACGGGGACCGAGACGTTGCGGGAGAGGCATTGCCGTTTCTGAAGTCGTGGCTGGCCGGCCACATTCTCGGGACCGACAAGAAACTCGGCGCGTTTCTCAGTGCCAAAGCGCAATGATCGCCGGATTGGGAATGCCAGTGCCACGCCGGCCTAAATCCAGGGCCGCGCCAGCCTAAATATTGCCGCCTTTGAACCCGAGCACCGAAACATCGTCGCGCCGCATTTGGTCGCCTTGCCAGTCTGAAAGCGCCTGCTGGATACGATCTTTCTGCTCGGTCATGGACATTTCCCGGATCGACGTCAGCAACTCCTTGAAACGCCGCTTGCCATACGATCTTTTTTTCTCGCCGCCGATCTGATCGATCAGGCCGTCCGACGTCATGTAGTAGAGGGCGTCCGCCGCTAGATCGACGCTTTGGTTGGTGAAAGACACGTTCTGCGGAATGCCTCGGTACCCCAGGCCGGATTTGTCACCCTTGATTTCCCGGACTTCACCGTTTTCGGACACGAACAGGGAAAAGCGGGCACCGGCAAAGGTCAGGGCCGCGCGACCGGGTTGCAGGAAGCAGACCCCTGCTTCCAAACCATCGTCGGAGTCCCCTTCGCTGCGGTTCTGTCCCAAGGCAAGCTGGATCAACTGGTGCATGCGCTGCAGAAGGGTCGCCGCATCACCCGGCGGAACCTCCAGGTAGGCTTCGTTCAGGGCACCGTTGGCAATCAGGGTCATGAAGGCTCCTGGTACGCCGTGGCCGGTGCAATCCCCCAGGAGAATCAGGATGCCGTTTCCCCAATTTCGGCACCAATACATATCGCCGCCGACCGTATCGCGGGGTTCCCACAAGACGAAATTCTCCGGAACGGTCGAACTCAACGTCTCGGCGGGCGGCAGGATGGAGCGCTGGATGCGCGAAGCGTAGACGATGCTTCCCGAAATGATCTCGAAGGCGGCGGCCAGATCCCGTTCCGCGCGCTTCAATTCGGTTATGTCCAGATAAGTCAACATGCGTCCGCCATCGGGAAGGACGACATTTTGATAACGCAGGATTCGACCGTCGGCGAGTTCCATTTCCGTCGGCTGAATGGGGCCTGCGTGAACAATCGCAACGCGATCCTCGACAAACTTGTCGAAATCCTCGTCGGCGACGCGGTAAGTATTGGTATGGCGGTTAAGTTGCATCAGGTCCGTCATTGTCGGCCTGCTTGTCATCACGCTTTTATCAAATTTCCAAATGTCGAGGCAGGCCTGGTTAATGACGCTGGCCCGCAAATCGGCATCCATGAAAATGACCCCATAGTCGATGGCGTTCATAACCGCGCGGATACGCGTCTCGCTTTCGGCCAGATCGCTGGTCCGTTCGCGGACGTGCTCTTCCAACAAGTCCCTTTCCTGTTCGAGGTTATCGCTCAGGGAGACATTTTCCTCGATAATCCTCCGTTGCACCCTGTAGAGGTAAACCCAACTGACGAAAATCAGTAAAATCCCACCCACGGCGACGTACAAAATACGCCTTTGATCCGCCTCCATGTCCTGTCGCTGCTTTTCGTTAAATGCGTCAACGTCGTTGACAAAATACCTTACGCCTGTCGAGTACAGCTGCTTATGGAGCGAATAGCGTTCACTTTCGATGATCTTCTTCGCCAGATCCGGCCTTCCGGCCTCGATGTGGGAAAACGCTTTTTCTTCAAGGTCATAAAGTACTTCTGTGGCAACTCCGGCTTTTTCAAAAAAGTTGGTCGTGAGATCTGACGGAAGTTCTTTTTTTATCGTGGCGATCGTCGCGTCCAGTTGATCGGCAAACTCAAAATATCGATGAACCCATTTTTTTTCGCTGCCAATAATCGCCATCCACATGGACATGGTTAAGGCTTCGTCATAGTAGATAACCTGTTGGGCAACGCGTGTGCTTTTGACGCTGAGCTCTTCCATTTCCTGCATGCGCGTCACCATGTTCCTTTGTTCCCAAAGAAAGAGGATGATGAGCGATAGGGTTGAAATGACCAGCACCTGAAACGTGCGTTTGGGGAACGCCATGGTTTTTTTGCGGTCTGGCGGAGCTTCAATGTCCATCTTTGGTTCCAAATCGTTGGGCAGGCTGGCGCTGGATTAAAGCCGAATTTACCAGAAAATCTTCAATTCATGATAATCATACTTAAGTTTCCTGACCGTTGGAATGGTGTTTCCCCCGTTACGATTTTCGCCGCAACCGCAAGGAGACCGGGCTAGGCGCAGTAGACCCCGCCATTGATGTCTATGGTCTCGCCGGTGATGAAACCGTCGTATTCGGAAGCCAGGAAGACGATGGGCCGGGCGATGTCGTAGACGTCTCCGGCGCGTCCCAGCGGAATTCCCTTTATGGTCTCGTCGGCGGATTCCTTGGTCGTGTGGGTGTTGTGGAACCGCGTGCCGAGAATAAGCCCCGGCGCCACCGCGTTGACGCGAATACCCCTGGGGCCGAGTTCATTGGACAGCGCGCGGGTAAACGTCAAAATTGCGCCCTTGGTCAGGGAATAGACCAGCGATCCCGGATGACCGCCTTTTCTGCCGGCCAGCGACGACAGGTTCACGACCGAGGCTCCGCCCGCCTTGGCCAGATGGGGCGCGGCTTCGCGAGTAACCAGCATCATTGAGGTCATGTTGATGTCGATGACTTTTTGCCAGAGAGCCATGTCCAGATCGTCGAGAAGCCTGCGCTCGACCAATCCCCCCACATTATTCACCAAAACATCCAGACCGCCCAGGAAAGAGGTTGATTGTTTAACCATCGCGACAGCGGCGTTTTCGTCCGTCAGGTCGGCCTGAAAATAGGATGCCTTGCGACCGAGTTTTTCAGCCAGAGCCACCAGTTCCTTCGGCCCTTCATCGCCCAAGAAGTAGTGGATGGCGATGTCGCACCCGGCTTCGAGCAGACCTTCGGCGGCGGCCTTGCCGATCCCCTGTTCCGCGCCCGTGACCAGAGCCCGTTTTCCTACAAGTGATCCCATTGTCAGCTCCCCTTAGATGCGATGGGCCAACATAGTCCAGTCTTTGGAAGTATGGTAGGTTGGCCTTTCGGCCCGCGACATCTGGGAGAAAAAATGAAACGTCTTTGCCGTGCATCCCATTCCCGTTTTGCCCATGCTTCGCTGATAGTCTCGACCGCAGCGCTTTGTGGGGCTTTGATGATCGCCTCGTCCGCGTTTGGGGCGGGCCCCAATTACAGGATTGTGGATACGAACCAGACCAAATGCTACGGCACCGGCAGCAGCGGCAAAATGCGGTCCTGCCCAGATGTCGGCGACAAGCTTTTCGGTCAGGATGGGAATTACGTGGTCAACCCGCCGCGTTATCAGGACAACGGCGACGATACGGTGAGCGATCTCGTCACCGGTTTGATGTGGCAAAAGGGTTTTACGCGCGACGTGCCATTCAATCAGGCGCCCGAGTATGCGCGCAAAGCCAACACCGGCGGACATAACGATTGGCGCGTGCCCAGCGTCAAGGAGCTTTATTCGCTGATTGATTTCAGCGGTCATCAAGGGAGTGGCAATCCGTCATCAAGCAGCCCTCCGAGGGATGCCGTTCCCTTCATCGACACCAAAGCCTTCGCCTTCGAATTCCCGACCAGTGGCCGCTATATCGATGCCCAATACGTCACAACTTCGGCGTATCGCGGCGTTGCCATGGGCAATCAGGCGTTTTTCGGGGTCAATCTGGCCGATGGCCGGATCAAGGGCTATCCGCAGAACGGCAATCCGAAGAGAAGCGGATGGTACGCCCGCTTTGTGCGCGGCAATCCCGATTACGGCCGCAACGCCTTTCGCGACAAGGGTAACGGTACCATCAGCGACACCGCCACCGGCCTGACATGGACGCAGGGCGACAGCGGCGATCGGGGCTTTTCCGGCAAGCTCGGCAAGACCCATTATCAGGACGGCCGCATGGACTGGCCGGAGGCACTTAATTTCTGCGAAAATCTCGATTTCGGGGGCGGCAACGACTGGCGTCTGCCCAACGCCAAGGAATTGCACAGCATCCTCGATTATTCGCGTTCGCCGCAATCGACCCGCACGGCGGCGCTCGACCCTATTTTCGGCGTCACCGCCATCACCGATGAGAAGAAGCAGCCGAACTTCCCCGGCTACTGGAGTTCAACCACCCTGTTGGTGGGCCGCACTCCCGGATCGGACGCCGTGGTCGTCTACTTCGGCGAAGCCCTGGGCGCACCGTCCCAAATGCCGCCATCTATGGGCGGGCAAAGCGGTGGCGGCAATCAACAGGGGCAACGGCAGGGCCGAGGCATGAGAATGCCGCCCCCGCATATGCAGGGCCAGGGATTCCGACCCGGAATGCAGCAAGGTCAAGGCATGAGAATGCCGCCCCCGCATATGCAGGGCCAGGGATTCCGAACCGGAATGCAGCAACAAGGCCAGGGCATGGGCCGTCAAGGCATGCAGGGTGGAAGGCAAACGCAGGGTGGCAGCGGCAGTCAGGGCGGCGGCACCATCATGGATGTCCACGGCGCGGGAGCGCAGCGTAGCGACCCCAAAATTGGTAACGCAAGCGAATACCCCTCATGGGGCCACGGGCCGCAGGGCGACGTCCGGCGCGTCTACAATCATGTTCGCTGCGTGCGCACGGCTGGATAGGCCCGAAGCGCGCCACACAATGATCTCATTCGCGCGAGTGGACTGTTTACGGCCAGCTTAGAGGGCAACCGCCGGCAGGTACAATTGTACCGTCGTTCCCTTGCCGGGTTCACTGTCGATGGTGGAAAGTCCCCCCGACTGCGTGGTGAAGCCATAGACCATGCTTAACCCAAGGCCGATGCCATGGCCGACGTCGCGAGTGGTGAAGAAAGGCTCGAAGGCCCGTTCGACAATCTCCGGCGACATGCCGCAGCCGGTATCGGAAAAAGAAACAACCGCATACTTGCCGATGGGCAGTTCGCCGTCTTCATGGGGTATCGCTTCGCGCAAATCGACGTTGGCGGTCTCGATAGTTACCTCGCCCCCCTTGGGCATGGCGGAGCGGGCGTTGAAAGCAAGATTGAGGATGGCGGTTTCAAAGCTGCCGGGATCAATTTTTGCCGTCACAAGGTCATCGGCTAACGTCGTCGCAAGGGTAATGGCCTTGCCAAGCGTCCCCTGCAACAGAGGGGAAAAATCCGATATTAGATCATTGGGGTTGACGACGCTCGGCGAGAGAATCTGTTTTCGTGAAAACGACAGGAGTTGCTGCGTCAGTTTGCCGCCGCGAATGCTTGCGGCGAGGGCCCTGTCCAGCAATTTTGTGGTCCCGCCATCGTCCTCATGAATATCGCGAACCATCTGGATGTTTCCCATGATCGCCTGAAGGAGGTTGTTGAATTCATGAGCAACGCCGTCTGTCAATTGGCCGACGGCTTCCATCTTTTGTGCCTGCCGAAGCTGGTTCTCCATATGCTTGCGCTCGGTGATGTCCTGGGCCGTTCCGCTAATTCCCGCCAGAACGCCGCCCTCTCCGGACACATGCTCCGCCACCGTATGAATCCAGACGATCTTACCGTCTACGGGTCGGACCACCCGGTATTCAATATCGTAGGGCGCCCGTTCGTTGAGCGTCCTCTCGATGGACTTGCCAACCATTTCCTGGTCGCCCGGGTGGACCAGTTTAAGAAAGTTTTCGGTCACGTTCTCAATCGATTCTTCTTCCAAACCAAGTAACCGATTGAATTCATGTGAACAATCCAGGATATCTCTCTCGACATCCCACGTCCAATAACCGAGATCGGCAATGCGGACCGCCGCTTTCAACTTTTCTTCCGCGCGCTTGCATTCGGTGACGTCGCGAGCGAGCGCGACAATGAGTTTGCGGTTGTCGAGTTCGACAACCCGCGCCCTGATTTCAACCGGGAAGGTGGTGCCGTCTTTCCGCCGATGGGTAACTTCGGTATTTACCGGAGCATCGTCACCCATCTTCTTAAGAAATTCCTCCCGCATCTCCTTCGAAAATGTTGGATTGATGTCCTGTGCGAAAAGTGAAAGAAACTCTTCGCGTGAATATCCATAGGATTCACAGGCCTGATTGTTGACATCAACAAACTGCCCGGTCGAGAATTCACTTAGAAGAATCGCGTCGCCAGCTTGTTCAACCAATGACCGGTAGCGAGTTTCGCTTTCCTTCAAGCGGCGCTCAGCTTGTTCTTTTTGCTCAATTTCACGGCGCAGATATTCGGTTTTTTTCCATACCTGGACACGCAGGTAAAAAACCGAACCCCACCCCCCGACAAAAGCGATGGCGCCTAAAATGCTTACCAGGGCCGGGATTAACCATTCCGGAATCCCTCCCGTCTGACCGATGTTTCCAAACGTCGCCTCGACCGCCCTTTGGTACGGCGACTCGGGATATTGATTCCATCGCTGCAGATACTCGTCGATGGTGGAAAGCAACACCGCATTGCCGCCGGCAGGGGTCGCAAACCGCAGGCCGACCGGACTGAACATGATCGAACTGCGGTCAATAGGAAGCCCGGATTCATGGGAGTAGCCATAGATATTGTTAACCACACCGCCATCGACACTCCCCTCGCCGACCAGGCGAAAGACCTCGTCGAAAGACGCAACGGGCCGGATGCGGCAATTAATGGAAAACTCGCGGCACAGCGCGCTGAATTTTTGCCCGCTGATACCGCCCTTGAGCACCGCTATCGATTTGTCATCGAGGTCCAGAAAGGTCTGCACATCGGATCCCTTTGGCAGATATATCTGACCCCAGATAGACAGCACGTTCCGGGAAGTAAAATCAAACTGCTGATCACGCTCTTTGGTGTAGGCGATGCTGGTCATCAGGTCGACGGAGCCGTCGCGAAGGCGCTCCAGTCCCTCTGCCCACGTCCCGGGCACGAATTCCAGCGTCCATCCCTCGCGCTCGGCGATGGCGTTTATCACATCGACGTAGAGACCGCGCGGCGTCCCGGTCTGGTCCCAATAGACAGTGGGTTTATTCTGGAGAATCCCGACCCGAACCGTCTGCTCGGCGCCTCCTGCGGAGGAGAGGCTTCCCCCGAGCAAGACCAACCCCGCCACCATCGCAGCCGCGACAGAACGGACCCATGCCGTACTGACCCAATATCGGTAGAACCGCAAGAGCACCTCGCATTTGCGCGCATCAGACACCGCGCCGCGTGAAATTAAAGGACATTTCCTAACAAACCCTCAAGATGCGATCCCCTGAGACGGTGAATAATTGGCGATTGCGGACGATGACCGCACGGTCTGGCATAACCGATATCTGGCAAAACCAATAACTGCGGTCGGGCTTGACGCTGCGCGGGTGCGGCTGCATTCTTCGGGTTGGCCGGGGAGACGGGCGAGCATTGCCCTGAACACGCTCATCTATTTGATTAAAAAACAGTGGTAATGACTTGAAATGTATTTGCTTATCGATAACTACGATAGCTTTACCTACAATCTTCTGCATTATCTCGGGGAACTGGGAGCGGAGGTTGAGGTGCGGCGAAATGATGCGATTGCTCCGGCTGAGGCCTTGGCCATGGGTGCGCAAGGCATTGTCATATCGCCGGGGCCTTGCGATCCGGACCGGGCTGGCATCTGCCTGGATCTGATTGGTGAAGCCAAGGGCAAGGTTCCGATTTTTGGCGTTTGCCTGGGCTTTCAGAGCATCGGACAGCATTTCGGCGGAACGGTACAGCGCGCACCGGTTCCCATGCACGGAAAATTGAGCCAGATCAACCATCGCGGAAAGGGTATTTTCGAGGGCATCCCATCCCCCTTCCCCGCCACCCGTTATCATTCGCTGATGGTCGGCCGCGAAGGATTTCCCGATTGCCTGGAGATCACCGCCGAGAGCGAAGATGGTGTCATTCAGGGGCTGGCCCACAAGACGATGCCCATTTTCGGCGTTCAGTTCCACCCCGAGAGCATCGCATCGGAAAACGGCCACAAAATTCTCGAGAATTTCCTCAACCTGTCAAAAACCTGGAGGGCCGCCGCATGAAAACCCTGCTTGCCAAAGTCGCGGACGGCAATTCGCTGAGCGAAACCGAGGCAGAACGCGCGTTCGACATCATCATGTCGGGCGACGCCACGCCGTCGCAGATCGGCGCTTTCCTGATGGCCCTTCGGGTGCGGGGCGAAACGGTCGAGGAAATCACCGGCGCGGTGCGCACCATGCGCGCCAAGGCCCTGATGATCGAAGCGCCCGCCGGCGCCATGGATGTCGTCGGCACCGGCGGCGACGCCAAGGGCACGTTTAACATTTCAACGGCGGCAGCTTTCGTGGTGGCCGGAGCGGGCGTCCCGGTGGCCAAGCACGGCAACCGGGCGGTATCGTCCCAATCGGGCGCGGCGGACGTTCTCATGGCGCTGGGCGTCAATCTGGATGCCGACATGGCCCTGGTCGAGCGGGCCGTGTATGAAGCCGGAATTTGCTTTCTCATGGCCCCGCGCCATCACAGCGCCATGCGCCACGTTATGAGCGCGCGCGGCGAAATGGGCGTGCGCACCATTTTTAATATCCTGGGGCCGCTGTCCAATCCGGCGGGCGTGAAACGCCAGTTTACCGGCGCGTTCGACCGCAAATGGATCGAACCCATGGCCCGCACGCTCTTGAATTTGGGAAGCGAAGCCGCCTGGGTCGTGCACGGGGCCGACGGCATGGACGAATTGAGTACGACGGGGCCGACTTACGTGGCCGAAATCAAGGACGGCGACGTCCGGACCTTCGAGGTCACGCCCGCCGATGCGGGCCTGACGACGGCCACACTTGAAGACCTGAACGGCGGCGACGCCCAAGCCAACGCGGCGGCCATGCATGGCGTGCTGGGTGGCGAAAGCGGCGCGCTGCGCGATGTGGTGGTCTTTAATTCGGCGGCATCGCTCATTGTCGCCGGAAAAGCATCCGACCTAAAGGAAGGGGCGGCATTGGCGGCGAATTCCATTGATTCGGGGCGGGCCGCGGCGGCGCTGGACAATCTGGTGGCCATCACCAATGAGAACGGTGCCAAAGAGAACGGCATATGAGCGACGTTCTAACGCGCATCTGCGACGACAAACGCGCCCACATCGCCCGCATGAAGGCCGAGCGGCCCATGGGTGCCGTGGTTCAGGCCGCCAAGCAAGCCCGCCCGGTGCGGAGGTTCGCCGAAAAGGTGGCCGGAGCCGTCGCCAATGGCGGATACCCGCTGATCGCCGAAATCAAGAAAGCCTCGCCGTCCAAAGGATTGATCCGGGCGGATTTCGACCCTGCCGGGTTGGCCCGTGCCTATGAAGCGGGCGGTGCGTCCTGCCTGTCCGTTCTGACCGATGCGCCTTATTTTCAGGGGGCCGACGAATTTCTGGTTCAGGCGCGCAAGGCCTGTGGGTTGCCGGTGCTGCGCAAGGATTTCATGTTGGAGCCCTATCAGGTGGTCGAGGCGCGGGCTTTGGGCGCCGATTGCATTCTGATCATCATGGCCGCCATCGGCGACGGACAGGCGGCGGAACTGGCGGCGGCGGCGTCCGAATACGGCATGGATGCGCTGATCGAAGTTCATGATGAATCAGAATTGGACCGCGCGTTGGACGTCGATGGACGACTGCTCGGTGTCAACAACCGCAATCTGAAAACCCTGGATATCGACCTGGCGACCACGGAACGGTTGGCGGCGCACGTGCCGGACGACCGAATTCTCGTTTGCGAAAGCGGGATTCACCAAACAGCGGATCTGGAGCGCATGGGCAAAGTTGGGGCAAAATGCTTTCTGGTCGGAGAATCGCTAATGCGCCAGAACGATGTTGAAGCGGCCACCCGCGCGCTGCTGGGAGAACAAGATGGCTGAATTCACCCATTTCGACGGCGAAGGAAACGCCCGCATGGTCGATGTTTCGGCCAAGGCCACCACCGAACGCACGGCAACGGCCAAGGGCTCGGTCCTGATGGAAGCCGCGACCATGGACCTGATCACGCAAGGGGGCGTAAAGAAAGGCGACGTACTTTCGGTTGCCCAACTGGCCGGAATCATGGGGGCCAAGAGAACCGCCGATCTGATCCCGCTGTGCCATCCTCTGCCGCTGGATGCGGTGAAACTGGAGCTGAGTTGCGATACCGGCAGAAACGCCGTCGATATCACGGCAACCTGCCGCATGCAGGGCCGCACCGGGGTTGAGATGGAGGCTCTAACGGCTGTTTCCGTCGCCGCGTTGACAGTCTATGACATGTGCAAAGCCGTTGACCGGGGAATGCGCATTGTCGATATCCGCGTCGTTCACAAAGCCGGAGGAAAATCCGGCGTTTTTGAGGCCAAATAGAAAATGATCTCCGTTGCCGAAGCCGTTGCCGCTATTTCTTCCGGATTCACCCCCCTTTCGACCGAACGCATCGGGTTGACCGACGCCCTCGGGCGTGTGTTGGCCGAAGACGTGGTTGCGCGCCTGGACAGTCCGTTTGCCGACGTTTCGGCCATGGACGGATATGCCGTGCGCGCCGCTGACGTAGCAAATGTGCCGGCAACGCTGACCCAAATTGGCGAATCCGCCGCCGGTTTGGCATTCCAGGGTTCCATCGGGCCAGGCCAGTGCACCCGCATCTTTACCGGTGCGCCGGTTCCCGAAGGCGCTGACGCCATCGTCATTCAGGAAGATACGACCGCCCGGGACGACGCCATTACCATGAACGAAGCCGCGAAGGCGGGCCGGTGGGTCCGGCGCAAGGGAATGGACTTCGCGCAGGGCGATGTTCTGCTTTCGGCCCGAACGGTGCTGACGGGGCGCCATATCGGGTTGGCGGCGGCCATGAACGTTCCGTGGCTGACCGTTCGACGCAAGCCGCGCGTCGCCATTCTGGCCACAGGCGATGAACTGGTCATGCCCGGTGAAGCCGTGGGCGCAAGCCAGATCATCAGTTCAAACAGCTTGTCGGTCGCGGCCTATGTGCACGAACTGGGCGGTAATCCCATTAATCTGGGTATCGCCCGGGATTCAGAGGATTCGCTTCGCAAAATGCTGACAGGCGCGCAAGGGGCGGACCTTCTGATTACCATCGGCGGGGCCTCGGTGGGGGATCATGATCTGGTTCGCCGGGTTCTCGACGGTGAAGGGTTCGACTTGAACTTCTTCCGCGTCGCCATGCGCCCTGGAAAGCCCTTGATTTTCGGCCAGCTAGGGCGAGTTCCGGTGCTGGGCTTGCCGGGCAACCCGGTTTCAGCGGGCGTGACGGCGGTGATTTTCCTGCGTCCGGCGATGAATATCATGTTGGGAACGGCGCAAGACGAAGGACCGGCCGAAACCGCCCTGCTGGGCTGCGACGTGGCCGCCAACGATCAACGTCAGGACTATCTGCGCGCAACGCTGTCCATTGACGGTAACGGCCAGCGCATTGCCACACCCTTCGATGCTCAGGACAGCGCCATGATGGCGCGCTTTGCTGCGGCCGACTGTCTGGTCATCCGCCCGCCCCACGCCACGCCCGTCAAAGCGGGCGACATGGTGGAGATCATCCCGCTTTGACATAATCCTTGACGTCACGCTGGAACCAAACTAGAACATCTACCAACGTTTGCCGTTTGTTCCATATGTTGTGTGAGGAACTTGGAACGCGGACCATTGGGCGGGAGCCGAACCATGTTGACGAGGAAACAGTACGAACTTTTGGTGTTTATTACCGACACCCTGAAGACCAAGGGCGTGTCGCCATCGTTCGAGGAAATGAAGGATGCGCTGGGCTTGCGCTCGAAGTCGGGTATCCACCGACTGATCACGGGGCTGGAGGAACGCGGCTTCATCAGCCATCTGCCCCACCGGGCCCGCGCCCTTGAAGTTTTGCGCCTGCCCGAGAACATGAACGCTTCGGGCAAAGGGGTGCGCGAGACACAAGCCGAATTCGCGCCCAGCGTCATCAAGGGCGACTTCAAGCGTCGCCCCGCCGCCGAAATCCACCCTGCCGCCGACGCGGTCGAATTGCCGCTCTACGGTCAAATCGCCGCTGGCCTGCCCATCGAGGCCGTTTCGGACAACACCAACACCGTCGACGTTCCCGCCTCGCTGCTGGGCAGCGGTGAACACTACGCCCTTCATGTTGACGGCGATTCCATGATCGACGCGGGGATTAACGACGGCGATACGGTCGTGTTGGAACGCTGCGACACGGCGGAGAACGGCACCATTGTCGTGGCCCTGGTGGAAGATACCGAGGTGACCCTGAAACGCCTGCGCAAGCGTGGCGATTCCATTGCCCTTGAGCCCGCCAACCAAAGCTATGAAACCCGCATTTTCGGCCCAGATCAGGTCCAGGTGCAGGGCAAGCTGGTGGGGCTAATTCGTAAATATTAGGTCCGCAAGTACTGGGTCGTTCAATTCGACGCGGATTTAGGCCGCAAGACCCACGGACGGTCGCCGCGGCTGCCGTTGACGCTTTGGACGCGAAAATTTCCGTCGTCCAGCCACATGGCATGAGCGCCCTCGCGCCATAGGTCGAAGCGGTCAATCACGACACCGGCGGATGGGCAGTTATCGCTAACCGGTACCGAGCTGACAAGGGCGTCGGCGTTTCGGCAGTCCTCGCTCAGCGCGCCCTCGCCACGCACCAGAGCCACCACCATCCCGTCGACCCGGTAAATGCAGCCCAGGGTATCGCAGGCCAGCCGTCCGTCCGGGCTTTCCCCTTCGCGCGGCCACGACTTTGCCCCGTTCGCCTGACCGGAGCGACGCAGCCAGATTTCCCTGTCGAAGCGGCCCTTGCGAAGGGTTGAAACGGCCAATTTGCCATCGCCCATGCGCGCCGCCAGCAATTCGCCACGATCGTCGATCAGAATATCGGGGGTGTCGGGGAACCAAAGCGTCGCCAGTCCAAGGGCAATGGGGACCACGCCGAAGTATCGCCACGACTGTCGCCACAGGGCCAGCCACAATCCGCCCAGGGCAACGCTTACAAGCCCCCAGACCGGCATTGCGGGCAGCAGGGTGACCGCGCCGGGCCACGCCGCCACAGTTTCGGCAATGTGGATAACCGCGCCAATTCCCCAGCCCATGGGAACCAACGCCAGTCCTTCCAGACCCAACGGCATCAAGATAAACGCGACCACCGCCCAGGGCATGATCCATAGAGCGGTCAATGGTACCGCGCCCAGGTTTGCGGCCAATCCGAATACGGCGAAACGGTTGAAGTGGTAGACCGCGAAAGGTCCCGTTACGCTGCCCGCAACCAGCGTGCTCAGGGCAACGCCGCCCAGATAGAACAACAATCGGCGGTTCCAGGTGTAGGCGCCGCCACCGGTCCCCCGACCGATATCGCGGAAACGTTCGTAAAAGGCGATCAAACCGGTGACGGCGGCGAAAGAAAGCTGGAAACTGGCACCCAAAAGGCTTTCCGGCTGGATCAGCAATATGAGAAGGGCGGCCCAGGCCACGGTTCGGATGCTCAGGCCGCGGCGGTCGAGCACCACCGCCAGCAACACCAGTCCGACCATCAGAAACGCGCGTTGGGTCGGAATCGTCGCCCCGGCGATCAGGGCGTAAGCCAATGCCCCCACGATGCCCAGCGCGGCCGCCACCTTCTTGATGGGATAACGGAGCGCGACCTGCGGTATCAAAGCGAGGCCCGCACGAATTCCAACGAAAAGGATTCCCGCCACGAGGCCGATATGAAGCCCGGAAATAGCCAGAAGGTGGGCCATTCCCGAGTCCCGCATGGCCGCCAGAACCTTCTGCGGAATAGCGCCCCGTTCGCCGGTCATCAGCGCACGGGCCAGGGTTCCGTCGACCCCGCCTAAACCGGCCATGACCCTTTCTCCAATGGCCAAGCGCGCATCGGCAAGGAACAACAGGAAATCCGGTTCCTCCGAAGACGCAATCACCTTTGGCGGGCCGTAGGCAAAACCGACCGCGCCCAGCCCTCTGAAGAACGATTGACGCTGAAAATCGAAGGCTCCGGGCGCGACCGGCGGCGGTGGCGCGGACAAACCGGCACGAACCTGGATGCGATCACCGGGACGCAACTCCGGCCCCCGCGCCGAAATCCGGATGCGCGCCTTTTCGGGCGTCCGTTCAGGGGCGATCCGGCTGATGTGAATTTCATCCAGCAAGATGCGGCGGCCCTTGCCGTTGGGTTCGACGAAAATAACGCGACCTTCGACGGTCGCAGACCGAAGACGCTTTTCCAGAACCGGCGCCGCCACGTCGTCGGTGCGAAATTGGGCTACGCAAAACCCCAGGGCTACCGCCACAAGCGCGAAGAAGATCAGGCGCGCGCCGATCCGCTCGCGAAACAGAACCGCGAAAATAACGATCATCCCCAGGACTGCGGGCCCCAACCAACCGGCCGGTTCAACCGGAAGCGCAAAATAGCCGCCGATACCGACGCCCAGAAAGACCGGCAGCCAAAGCACCCAGCGCTCGCGCTCGGCGGCGAACAGGTTCCCAAGGATCGTTTGTCGGATATCTGTCTCGTTCATTCCTTCAAAGCACCCAATGAATGTGCTACATCTCCGCCGCCCTTTTAACCACAGTAGCAAATGAGCCCATGACCGTCGTCACCAGATTCGCCCCCTCACCCACCGGCTTCCTTCATCTTGGCGGCGCGCACACCGCGCTGTTCAATTGGCTGTACGCCCGTCACCACGGCGGCAAGTTCCTTTTGCGGGTGGAAGATACCGATCGGGCGCGATCCACGGATGAGGCGGTCGACGCCATTCTGGACGGCCTGAAATGGCTGGGTCTGGACTGGGACGGCGATGTCATATCGCAGTTCTCAAGGGTCGAGCGCCATGCCGAGGTGGCCGAACAACTGGTTGCGGCGGGTGCCGCCTATCGCTGCTATTGCACGCCCGAAGAACTGACTGAGATGCGCGAAAAAGCGAAGGCCGAAGGCCGCCCCATGCGCTACGACGGCCGGTGGCGCGACCGTGACCCTTCGGAAGCGCCCGCTGGGGTCAAGCCCACCATTCGTCTGAAAGCGCCGCACGAAGGCGAAACGGTCATCGACGACCTTATCCAGGGCACGGTTCGCGTTGCCAACGACCAGATGGACGACATGGTCCTTCTGCGCGGTGACGGTACGCCCACCTACATGCTGGCCGTGGTGGTCGATGACCACGATATGGAAGTAACGCACGCCCTGCGCGGCGACGATCACCTGACCAACGCCTTCCGCCAAACGCAGATTTACGACGCGCTTGGATGGACCCCGCCGATCTTTGCCCATATGCCGCTTTTGCATGGTCCCGACGGCAAAAAGCTTTCCAAACGTCATGGCGCGGTTGCCGTTCACCTGTACCGCGACATGGGATTCCTGCCCGAAGCCATGCGGAACTACCTGCTGCGCCTTAGCTGGGGTCACGGCGACGACGAAATTATCAGCGACGAACAAGCCATTGAATGGTTCGACTTCGTTGATGTGGTCCGTTCCCCGGCGCGCTTCGATCTGGCCAAACTCAACAATCTCAGCGGCCACTATATTCGCCAGGCGGACGATAAACGTCTTACCGATCTGATCATGCCCGGCGTGACGGAAACACTCGAAGGCAACGTCGCAAGCGAAGCCGAGGCGCGAATTCACGCCGGAATGCCGAATTTGAAGGAACGCGCGAAGACCCTGATAGAGCTTGCCGAGAGCGCTGTATTCTATGCACGCATGCGCCCCATGTCCCTGACGCCGAAGGCGGAAAAAATTCTGGACGAGACAGCAAGAGAGAATCTGGTTAAACTACGCGATGAATATGCTTCGCATTCGGAGTGGAAATCGGAAGAGCTGGAGAACGTTGCAAGAAACTTCGCGGAACGCGAGGAATTGAAACTAGGGAAGGTTGCGCAACCCATTCGGGCGGCGCTTACCGGAACCAACGTTTCACCGCCGATTTTCGCCGTAATGGAAGTGCTGGGACAGGGGGAAACGCTGGCACGATTGGACGATGTCTTGGGTTAATAATAGACCGCTAGCCATTGAACCTCGGCCCCCAACCAACCAGATAATCAGCATATTCGGGTCGTTCGGCCCGCGAGTATGGTTGGAAAATTCAAATCATTGATGAGGGGGAAATAATATGAGCGCCGACAAATCATCCACCAAAACGCTAACCCTGACGGACAACGAATCCGGGCAAAGCATGGAACTTCCGGTCTATAGCGGAACAATCGGGCCTGATGTCGTTGACGTCCGCAAGCTGTACAGCGAACTTGGCTACTTCACCTACGATCCCGGCTACGGATCGACGGGAAGCTGCTCGTCTACGATCACGTATATTGACGGCGAAGAGGGAATTCTTCAGTACCGCGGATATCCCATTCAGCAACTTGCCGAAAGCTCCAATTTCCTTGAGGTCGCATACCTGATCCTGTGGGGCGAATTGCCGACCCAGGCGGAGTACGACAAGTTTCAGTATTCGATTTCGCACCACACGCTGCTGAACGAACAGATCATCACGTTTTTCCGGGGTTTCCGACGAGATTCGCACCCCATGGCCGTTATGTGCGGCGTCGTCGGGGCGTTGTCGGCCTTTTATCACGATCACCTGGACATGTCCGATCCCGAAGACCGACGGATCGCATCCTACAGGTTGATTTCGAAGATGCCGACGATTGCGGCCCACGCCTACAAATATTCGCAAGGCCAGCCGTTCGTTTACCCAAAGAACGATTACGGATACACCGAAAACCTTCTGCACATGACCTTCGCAACGCCTTGCGAGGATTACAAAGTCAGCAAGGTCCAGGCCAAGGCGCTGGATCGCCTGTTCCTGCTTCATGCGGATCACGAACAGAACGCGTCGACCTCGACCGTGCGTCTGGCCGGTTCCAGCGGGGCCAATCCGTTTGCCTGCATTGCGGCGGGGGTTGCTTCGTTGTGGGGTCCGGCGCATGGCGGCGCCAATGAAGCGGTTCTCACGATGCTTAACGAGATCGGGACCAAGGACCACATCCCCGAATACATCAAGAGGGCCAAGGATCATGACGATCCGTTCCGCCTGATGGGCTTCGGCCACCGGGTCTACAAGAACTACGATCCGAGGGCCAAAATCATCCAGGAATCCTGCTATGAGGTGCTGGATGAATTGGGAATGCATGACGATCCGCTTCTGCAGTTGGCCATGGAGCTGGAACGCATCGCGCTTGAGGACGAGTACTTCATCAGCCACAAGCTCTATCCCAATGTCGATTTCTATTCGGGCATCATTTACCGGGCCATGGGTTTCCCGCCGTCCATGTTCACCGCGCTGTTCGCCACTGCGCGCACGGTTGGCTGGATTGCCCAGTGGGGCGAAATGCTGACGGATCCGGAAGCCAGGATCGGTCGTCCGCGCCAATTGTTCACCGGTGCTGCGGAGCGCAACTACACACCGATCAACAAACGCTGATCCTTTTTCAGGGTATTTTGCGACGCGGCGCGGGGGTTATTTCCCGCGCCGTATCGTTTTCAAGACGGCCTCTGCGGCGCGATGACTGGGCGATGGGCCGCCCGCTCCGAGTTTCTCCAGTGCCCCTGTGACTGCCGATATTTGCGCCGTACGGGCGTCGTCGTCGGCAAGAAGGGCTTCAAGAGCCTCAGCGATGGTGTCAGCCCGGCAATTCTCCTGTAAAAACTCCGGCACGGCTTCGCGTTCCAGCACGATATTGACGAGACTGGCGAAGCGTACACGGACCAGTCTGCGCGCCAGCCACGCCGTTATCGGGCTCGTTTTGTAGGCAATGACCGTCGGCAGGCCCGCCAGGGCCAATTCCAGAGACACCGTGCCCGAGGCCGCCAAGGCCACGTCGGCCGCCGCGAAAGCGTCGAACTTCGCGGCCTCTCCGGTAACGGTTTCAACCGGAACCGGCCAGTTTTCAACGGTGCGCAAAACCTCGTCCGCGACCGTTGGAGCAAGGGGAACGACGGCCCGGAGACCCGGCCTTACGGCGGCGAGTTTGCGCAAGGTTTCTTCAAACACCGGAAGCAGACGCGACGTTTCGCCATGACGGCTACCGGGAAGCACACAGACGAGCGGTGTGTCCGGCGCGATGTTCCTTTGCCGGCGAAAAGCAGCGCCGTCCCCGGCGGCTGCTCCGCTTTCGACGACGGAATGTCCGACGAAACTGCACGAAAGGCCCTCGCGTTCAAAATACGGCGGCTCGAACGGAAACAACGCCAACAGATGATCGAGAAAACCCGCGATTTTTCGGGCCCGCCCGGGACGCCAGGCCCATACGGTGGGCGCGACAAAATGAATAAGCGGTATCCCTTGCCCGCGCAGCCGTTTGGCCAGACGAAAGCTGAAATCCGGCGAGTCCACGGTTACGAGCGCCGACGGCTTCAGACTGCGAATCGCGCGTTCCGTCTGTTTTAGACGTTTGATCAACCGTGGCAGCCGCGGCAGCACTTCGGCCAGCCCCATGACGGAGAGATCCTCCATGGGAAACAGGCTCTCAAGCCCCTGTTCGGCCATTTTCGCACCGCCGACCCCGGCAAAGCGCACGGCGCCGCCGGTCTGCTCCTGTAGCGACGACATAAGGCGCGATGCCAAGGCGTCGCCCGAGGCTTCGCCGGCAACGAGAAAGACAAGAAGATCGGAATTCAATTCGGTGGGGGTCATTTTATGCTATTCCCCGCCTACATGAACGCCGATGACAAATAACCCCCTGGCGTTGGCATCGGCAACGACCTCATTTCGGTCGACAACGAAAGCGCCACCCGATTCAACAGCTATTCCGCACAAGCCCGCCCGCTGCGCCCCATCGAGCGTTTCAATCCCGATGGTCGGCAAATCGGCCCGGCGTTCCTGCCCCGGTTTGGCCACCTTTACCAGAACTCCGGAAGATGTGGAGGGGCGGGAGTGCGCACACTCGGCCAACATGGCGTCCGTTCCCGCCGATGTTTCCCGGGCGACAACCACACCGCCCCTGACGACAACCCCCTGCCCCACGTCTTTTGCCCCCAGATCAAGGGCCGCCGAGATTCCGACCGCAATGTCAGCCATCGCACCAGCGTCAGGCTGGACTGACCCGAAAACCCCGGAAGGGGCCAAAATATCCGGCAATACGCTCTCCGGCCCGACAACGGAAAACCCCTCGTCTTCGAGCGCGCCGACCAGAGCCGACAAAATGGCGTCGTCGCCATCGCCGAGACCGCCGGTGCGGGCCAAAAACCGCATGGTCCAAAGATCAGGCCTGAGTTCGGATAAGGTGGGCCGGCGAATGGCGCCGGCCATGATCAATTCTTCGACGCCCTCGTGACGCAGGCGCCTAATGGCTTTTCCTGCTGCGCCGATACGTAATGAAACATGGGGGATCGGTTGGCCGTCGATAGGGGCCGTCAGATGGGGATCACACTGGCCATCGAAGGCAACCACGAAGAACGGTCGGCCAGAGCGCACGCAATGGCTGACAACGAGCGCCGGCAAAGCGCCGCCGCCGGCCAGAACGCCCAGTTTACGCGCCA
The DNA here is from genome assembly GCA_018648445.1 of Rhodospirillales bacterium. The sequence continues at coordinate 21,876 of JABGRG010000043.1, forward strand.
TCTTCCGCGCCGGGCTGACATATGGCCCGCGATGAATCAGCCTGAATGAAGTCGGTAATTTCGTTCACCGGTTCGTTGTCCTTGAACATTTCGGCAACGACATCCAACCTCTCGCCCAGGGTGCCCTCTTGCGCAAAAAGAAGGCGATAGGCGCTCCGCAGGTCGTGAATAACTTCGCGCGACAGCCCTCGTCGCCTGAGGCCGATGAGATTCAGGCCCGAAAGGCGGGCCCGGTTCCCAACAACCGAACCGTAGGGTATGACATCGTTCTCCACACCCGACATTCCACCGACCATGGCGTGCTTTCCAATACGCACGAACTGATGAACGGCGGAAAGCCCGCCGAGAATGGCCCATTCACCAATCTCGACATGACCGGCAAGGGTCGCGTTGTTGGCCATGATCGCATGATCTCCCACCTGGCAATCATGCGCCACATGGGTTCCCACCATGAAAAGACAGCCATCGCCGACCTTCGTCAGCATTCCACCGCCTTCGGTTCCGGGATTCATCGTAACATGCTCGCGGATCACGTTTTCCCGCCCGATCTCAAGCCGTGACGGTTCGCCCGCGTATTTCAAATCCTGCGGAACGTGGCCAATCGATGCAAAGGGGAAGATTCGCGTCTCAGCACCGACATGCGTCCTTCCCTCGACAACCACATGGGAAAGCAAGGTGACGCCATCGTCGAGCACAACATCGGCGCCAACGCAACAATACGGCCCGACGGAAACGCCTTTTCCCAGCCGGGCGCCTTCAGCAATAATTGCCGTGGGGTGGATCGTGTTCATTCAATCATCCACGATCATGGCCGCAAAGGTGGCCTCTGCGACAAGAGTGCCTTCAACCTTCACCTCGCCCCTGAATTTCCACACGTTTCGCCGGTTGCGTTCCTTGGTGATGTGGATATGCAGGGTATCGCCCGGCATTACGGGTTTGCGAAAGCGCGCATTGTCCACCGACATGAAATATACCAGCTTTCCTTCCGAATCAGCGCCCAGGGTTTCGACCACCAGTACGGCGGCCGTTTGCGCCATCGCTTCGATCATCAGAACACCCGGCATCACCGGTCGACTTGGAAAATGCCCGGGGAAAAACGGTTCGTTCATGGTGACGTTCTTGATGCCGACGGCGCTCACGTCGGGAACGACGCCGATAACGCGGTCAATCATCAAAAACGGATATCGGTGCGGAATCATTTCCATGATCCGATTGATATCCATCGTTACGCCTTCGGAAATCGTTGCCTCTGCACCCATTATTCAGTTCCCCGTCCCTTCTTCTTCGACAGTCCTGCCAATGTCGCAATCTGCCGCCAGTATTCGCGCGCAGGCATAGCCGGTGAGCCAGCGACCGTTGCACCCGGTTCGACGTCCCGCATGACACCGCTCTGAGCAGCGATCTTCGCCCCTGTCCCGATTTTCAGATGCCCCGTCAGGCCAACCTGTCCGCCCATCATAGCGAAATCCCCGACCTTCGTGCTTCCCGAAATCCCGACCTGGGAAACGACGATACATCCACGCCCCAATTCGACGTTGTGAGCGATTTGCACGAGATTGTCGATCTTGGTGCCGGCGCCGATGATGGTATCCGGTCCGGCTCCTCGGTCGATGGTCGTATTGGCCCCGATCTCAACATCGTCACCGATAATGACCCGCCCCAACTGCGGCACCTTTTCGTGACCTTGTGGCCCCAAGGCAAACCCGAAACCATCCTGCCCCGCACGAACGCCCGCGTGGATAACCACGCGCTTTCCGATACGGCTGTGGGTCAAGGATGCGCAGGGCCCAATGACACAGTCGTCGCCGATGTCAACACCCGCCCCAATAACCGCATTGGCGCCGATTCGGCAGCGCAGTCCGATCCGCGCATCCGCCCCAATAACGGCACCGGCTTCGACCGAGCACCCCTCTCCCAGTTCCACCGTCGGGTCGACCAACGCCCGGGGCGATACCCCCTCTTCGATCTTGTCGCTCGGATAAAAGGCCTGTGCCACTTTCGCATAGGCACGGTACGGGTCCTTCGTCAGCAGCAGCGCCATTCCCTTCGGCGCCTTAGCCGCGACATTCGGATGCACCAGACAAGCACCCGCGCCGCTTTGCGAAAACGCATCGACGTAACGCTTATTATCCAGAAAACCAACGTCGGATTTTGTTGCGGTCTCCAGAGCCGATACATCGGAAAATTCCATGCCTGGATCGGCATCGCCGCCCATCTCCGCACCGGAAATTTCGGCCAGTTGCGCAAGCGTAAAGGGACCGGCTACGGCAAAGAAGCGTGAATCCGCCATCGTTTATTCTTTCGGTTCCGGAACCTTAACCGTTGTCACGCTCTCATTGAGGCCCGCAATGATCACGTCGGTAATATCCATTTTCTTTGAAAAGAAGGCCACCGTGTCGGTTCGCAGAATAATCGAAATATTGTTTTGCGCCGCGAAACTGGCGACGACGCCGCCAACCGCCTTGTTTGCTTCCACCACGGCTTTCGAGCGGACTTCATTCATGCTTTGCTTGCGTTTTTGCACTTGGCGTTGAAAATCCACGACACGTTTTTCGAACTTCCGGCGTTCCTGTGCGTACGCTTCCGGGGAAACGATCGCGCGCTTGCGCGCCAGTTCCCGGTCAGCCTTGCGAAGTTCGTCCTCCTCGGCCTGGATCAGGCCCTGTAGTGACGACCGATACTCCTCAAGCTGCTTTCGAATGTTTTTGAAGACAACGCCTTCGGCATTGATCTTCTGCAGATTGATTACCGCAATGCGAAGCGACGCCGGTTGTTCCGCTTTTTCCTGAGAGATCGCCGGAGCACCCAGGAAGCACACAGCCGCCAGCGAAACCAGCATTAATCGCAATACCTTCGAATAAAACATTCGATTAGAACCTTGTTCCGAAATTGACCCGAACCGTCTCCTCGCGATCGAAATCTTCCTTCAACCATGGGAAGCCTAAATCGAGGCCTATGGGGCCGAAATTTGACCGCCAAGTGAAGCCAAGGCCGCTGCCGGCCCGAACACTTCCGGTATCCTGAACTTCGGAACCGGTATCACTGAGTTCCGTGAGGCCACCGATATCGGTGAAAATCCGTCCGTTGACAGGAATTTCCTGCGGGAAACCCAGCGGAAACCGCAACTGGACCCTGCCTGTGTAGTAAAACTCGCCGCCGAGCGCATCGTCGGTCGTACTATCACGCGGACCGATGCCCGAGGTCTCGAAGCCCCGCACGCTCTCGCCTCCGACAAAGAAACGGTCGGTCAGATCGACATCCTCTCCCAATCCGATGATCGACGCGACCGTACCGCTGACCTGCAGTACCCAATCTTTCTCGAATTCGAAAAACTTACCCAACCTGACCCGATTTCGAAAATAGCTTTTGGATCCGCCAAGTCCGGCAACGTCGTTTGCCAGGCTCGCGAACCATCCCTCGTTCGGCAAAAAGCGGTTGTCCCGCGTATCATAGCTGATGAAGTGGCCAATCTGCGAAAGTGTTTCCGATCCTTCGGCCGCCTTAATAAACCGCGAAGCCGAGTTGTCGACATCGGTCACGTCCGATATCTTGAACGTATACTTATACCCTTGCCGAATATTTTCGGTAATCGGGTAACTGGCCCGCAATGCAAATCCCTTCTCTTCGATATCGTGAGACTGCGTATCCTGCAAATCCTGATTGACGAGGAAGAGGTCCACGCCCGCAGATATCTCTCGTCCCATGAAATAGGGATCGGTAAACGACATATCGACTTCGCTGCCGGTACCAGCCACTGTGAAGCTCAGCTTGGCATCGTAGCCTTTACCCAATAAATTCTTTTCACGAATGGTGATATCGCCGAGCGGTCCCTGAGAAGTGGAAAATCCCGCACCAAAAGTAAGTGCACCGGTTGATTTTTCCTCGACATCGACTTCGATCACCGTTTTATCAGGTGCGCTTCCCGGCACCCGAGCGACACGAACCTTGCCGAAAAACCCCAGATTTTGAATACGCTGGCGTGATCGCCCGAGTTTGGCGGCATTGAAGGCGTCACCTTCTACGAGGCGAAATTCCCGTCGGATGACTTCGTCGACGGTGCGAACGTTTCCCCCGATATCAATGCGTTCAACGAAGACGCGCGGTCCTTCGTTAACCTCGAAGGTCACATCGATGGTATGGTTCTCGTGGTCGCGGTTTAACCTTGGCCGCACATCAACGAACGCATATCCGAGCGTGCCAACGGATTCGGAGATCGCATCGACACTTTCATCAATGGCATCGACCTCATACCAGTCGTCTGTTGCGACCTCCAAAAGTCCCTTGACCGCCTCAGGATCCAAATCGCGAAGTGTCACATCGACATCAACGGCTCCGAATTTGTACCTCTGCCCCTCGTCGATGGTGAACGTTATGAAAAAGTCCGTACGATCCGGCGTCAATTCGGCGACCGCTGACATAACTCTAAAATCTGCGAACCCTTCGTTCAGATAGAAACGACGCAAGAGTTCGCGATCCAGCGTCAAGCGGTCCGGATCATAGCGATCATCCGAAGAAAACAACCTGTACCACCGGGTCTCCCGCGTGCGAATTTCATCCAACAAATCGCCATCGCTGAATTCGCGATTACCAACAAACCTTATTTTCCGAATTTCCGTCAGCGAACCTTCGCTGATTTCAAAAACCAAATTTACGCGGTTTTGGGGAAGCTGGATAACCTTCGGTTCCACGGCCGCCGCAAAGCGCCCGTTGCGCCGGTAAAGGGTAAGAATGCGTTTCACGTCGGCCTGAACTTTCGAGCGCGTATAGATAATACGAGGCCGCAACGTGACCTCCGCACCCAGTTCCTCGTCGTCCAAACGGTCGTTTCCTTCGAACGCGATGCGGTTAATCACCGGGTTTTCGGTCACGTTGACGATCAACGTTTCACCCCGGCGGCGAATGGTCACGTCCGTGAACAATCCGGTCGCAAAAAGACTCTTCAGAGACCGATTTACGCGCAGAGGATCAAAAGCGTCGCCCTCGCGGACCAGCAGGTAAGATCGAACCGTATCTGATTCGATCCGCTGCCCTCCCTCGACAACGATTTCGCGAATCACGCTGCCCGATTGCGCGCCCGCCTGCTTAGCCAAAAACGTCGGCAACAAGAGGCCGAAGGCGAGCAGCAGAATGATAAAATAGCGACGCACGCGTTTACCCCCGGGCTTATTGTTGTCGTCAGGTGACGAGCCCCTCAAGGAACTCCAACACCTTGAAATGGTGCACCAAGTCGTTCCAAGTGGCGAATACCATTAGGAGCAATACCAAAATCAGGCCGAAACGGAAACCGTATTCTTGGATACGTTCGGTCAACGGTCGCCCCCGGATCGCCTCCGCGAAGAAGAAGACCAAGTGTCCCCCGTCAAGCATCGGTACCGGAAATAGGTTAATCAATCCCAAATTTATCGACAGCAAGGCCATGAAATTGATCAGATTGACGAACCCCCCTTCCGCAACCTCGGCCGACATCTGAGCAATTCTCAGTGGTCCGCCAAGCTCTTCCGACGGTCGGGACCCGACAATCATCTGCCCAAGGTATTCGAGGATACGCCAACTCATCGAGACCGTTACTTCTACCGATTTCCACACCGCCTCACCGGGCCCCAAGCGAACATATTCCAATCTGGAGGAATCGGCTGAAACGCCAAGCAGACCGACCTCGCGCTCGCTCCCGTCCGCTCCGGAAACCTTGTGAACCTTGGGCGTCGCCGTAAATGTCCTTTGCAAGCCATCCCGCGCAACAAGGATATCAATGGAAATGCCGGGTTTTCCCGATACGATCCGTCTGAGATCGTCAAACGAATGAATGGCTTCGTCGTCGACACGCAATATTTCGTCACCGGGCACCAACCCTGCCACCGCCGCAGCGCTGTCGGACTGGACCGTCGCGACGAACGGAAGCAACCGTGGGCTGCCTGATATGCCAAAAATGCCCGCAAAAAGAACGATGGCGAGCGCGAAGTTGGCGATCGGCCCAGCAGCCACAATCGCGATGCGTTGCAACAAGCCTTTGTGGGCGAAGGAGATATCTTTTTCGGCCTCGGTTAGCGCACGCTCTTCCCCCTCGTCGCCTTCCATGCTATCGGCCTCGCCGAACATCTTGACGTATCCACCGAGTGGAATTGCGCTAATTTTCCAGCGGGTCCCCGCCTTGTCATTCCAGCCGTAGATTTCGGGTCCGAAACCGATGGAAAAGACCTCAACCCGCACGCCGGAGCGACGGGCCACCCAGTAGTGCCCCATCTCGTGAACGAACACGAGCACGGTCAACACGAAAACAAACGGGACCACATTGTCCCAAACAAAACCAATCAATTCCATAAACGGAAGTCCGTTCTTCAGTTTTAGTTCTTAGTGACGGTTCGACATCCGGGAGATACTCTCCTTGGCGATGTCGCGCGCGGCGGCGTCGGCCAATTGAACGTCATCCAGCGTTACGAGAGGGCCGTTCGCAGCGCGGCCCAGCGTATCCTCGACTACGCGCGCTATATCGAGAAACCCTATTTCCTCGCCCAGAAAACTCTGCACCGCCTGTTCATTCGCCGCATTAAGAATGGTGGTAGCGGAACCGCCCGTTTGCAATGCCTCGCGCGCAAGCCGCATTGCCGGGAAGCGTTCCGGGTTCGGCTTCTCGAACGTCAGTGTGCCGATGTCGGCCAATGAAAGCTGTGGCGCGGGCGCCGACATACGCCGCGGCCAACCCAGCGTATAGGCAATCGGTATTCGCATATCGGGCGACCCCAACTGGGCCAAAACGGAGCCATCTACATAGGCGACCATGCTGTGCACGACCGACTGCGGGTGAACGAGGATCTCGATGTTTTCTTCGGCAACGGGAAAAAGGTGGTAGGCCTCGATCAATTCGAGACCCTTGTTCATCATGGTTGCCGAATCGACCGAGATTTTCGCCCCCATATCCCAGTTCGGATGGGCAACGGCCTGCTCGCGGGTCACGGTTTCCATATCGGCCATGCCCATGCGCAAAAACGGCCCGCCCGAGGCCGTCAAAATGATCCTGTCGATACAATCCGCCTGGGCGAAGTCAAGGACCTGGAATATGGCGTTGTGTTCGGAATCCACGGGCAGCAGTATTGCACCGCTGCGTGCGATTTCCGCCATCATCACATCGCCGGCGGAAACCAGACATTCCTTATTGGCCAGCGCCACAACCGCGCCGCGGCGCACAGCCTGCATGGTCGGGCGCAATCCAGCGGCACCAACGATGGACGACATCACCCAATCGGCGGGCCGGTCAGCCGCTTCGACAATGGCTTCGGCCCCGGCCGCAACCTCGACGCCACTACCCGCGAGTTCCTTTTTTAAATCCGCGTAGCGGGCCTCGTCGGCAACAACGGCAAGCCGCGCATTCAGCGCCCGCGCCTGATCGGCCAGCAAGGAAACGTTCGAATTCCCGGTCAGAGCCTCGACCTGAAACGTATCGGGCTGCCGTCCGACCAGATCAATCGTGCTACAGCCGACCGATCCGGTGGAACCGAGGATCGTTACCCGTCGCGGTTCGTCTGCCCATGGGGCGTCGCTCAAAACCATACCAATCCATTGTCCCGGTTAATCAGAGAGACGAGAGCGACCACGGCAGCCACTGCCATAAGGCCGTCCACTCTATCCAGAAGTCCGCCATGCCCAGGCATGATCGCACCGGAGTCTTTTACTCCAAAGCGGCGCTTTACCCAAGATTCGAATAGGTCTCCGCTCTGTGCGACGATGGCCAGAAACCCGCTGTAAACCGCCAAAGGCCAGAATGCGGCTTGGCCGATCCCGAAGGCAAACGCCGCTCCGACGCCGCCCGCGCAAATTATGCCGCCGATCAACCCGGCCCAGGTTTTTTTCGGACTTACGCGGGGCAACAATTTGGGCCCGCCGATCATGCGCCCGAAGGCGTAGGCTCCCGTATCCGTCGCCCAGACCAGCGCGAACAGCCAATATACCGCATCACGCCCTGCCGCATCGCGCAGCCAGACCAACGACAAAACCGGAATTCCGATATACAGGACACCCGCCGAAAGCCACGGAGCGCCCGCGGATGCTTCCGCACGACCAAATAACGATGCCGCCACACCGGCCAAAACCGCACCCGCGCCAAGCGCGGCAAATCCAAGATCAAAATGACCCAATCCCGCGGTCAAGACCGCCCCGATCAAACAAAGCCCTGCCACCGTCACTTCGATTGAGGCCGCCTTGCGGCCGCACAAACGGCCCCATTCCCATATGAGAACGGCGCAACCCACTGCAACAAACACCTCAAAATACGGAGACCCGAAATGGATCGCCGCCAAGGTAGGCGGCAGCGCCACGACCGCCGAGAAAATTCGCATCCAGATGGCGCCGTCCCCTTTCCCGATATCGGCGTTTAACCGCCGGTCATGCCGAAACGCCGTTCGCGCCCCTGAAACTCGACGACCGCCTGATTAAACAATTCGCGCGAAAAATCGGGCCAATGCGTATCAACGAAGACAAACTCAGTATAGGCGAGCTGCCATAGAAGAAAGTTGCTAAGGCGTTGTTCGCCGCTGGTCCTGATCAACAAATCGGGGTCCGGCAGATCGGCCATGAACAGGTGATCCGAAAAAGCCGCCTCGTCGATGTCTTCGGGGTTCATGGACCCCGCCTTCACAGCCTCGGCGATGCGCCGTGCGGCGGTCGTAATTTCCTGCCGCCCCCCGTAATTCAGGGCAATAACCAGGGTCAGGCGGGTATTTTCTTTTGTCAGCGCCTCGGCATCCTCGATTAACGAGACAATATCGGCAGCCAAGGCGGATCGTTCCCCGACTATGCGCAAACGCACCCCGTTTTTGTGGAGATTGCCGACCTCGTTACGCAAATACAGGCGCAGAAGGCCCATCAGGTCCCGAATTTCACCCTGCGGACGGTTCCAGTTCTCGGATGAAAAGCCGAACAGGGTCAGGGTCGAAACGCCGCAGTCCGCAGCCGCCTCGACAATCTCGCGCGCGACCTCCACCCCCCGGCGGTGACCGGCGGTTCGCGGAAGACCACGCGCCTTCGCCCAACGCCCGTTACCGTCCATAATGACGGCCACGTGCAAAGGCGCCGAAGCGCCGCCAGAGGTTAGCGGAACAACTTTCATTCAATCAGACCTGCATAATCTCGGATTCCTTATTTTTCAGGGTCTCATCAATTTTCTTGATGTGATCGTCGGTAAGATCCTGAACCCGCTGGCCGTAATCCTTTTGCTCGTCTTGCGAAATGTCACCCGCTTTTTCGGACTTCTTTAAATCGTCCAGGGCATGACGGCGAACGTTGCGCACGGCAATCCGTGCGTCCTC
>JABGRG010000044.1 GCA_018648445.1 Rhodospirillales bacterium
GCGCTCTATGAGGCCTTACGCGACAAAACAATCGCGGGCGCGGTCATCGACACCTGGTACATCTACCCATCACCCGAAAACGATACGCCGCACCCTTCCGAATATCCCGTCCACGAGTTGGATAACGTCATCATGACGCCGCACATGTCGGGATGGACCCACGGAACCATCCGCCGCCGCCGCGAAGAAATGGCCGCCAACGTCAACCGGTTGGTGGCGGGCGTAGCACCGAAATCAGTGGTGTTTTCCGGCTAAAGCCAAGCGTCCGCCGGTCGGGCCAGCATGTTGGCGAGGATTTCGACGGCTTTGTCGAAATCCTCCATCTCCATGGCCTCATACGGATTATGGCTGCCGTGTTCATTGCGGATGAAGATCATCACCGTGGGAATGCCTGCCAACGCGAAAATGGCCGCGTCATGGCCAGCGCCGCTGGCCATCACTTTGTAGGGGATGGACGCTTCTTCGGCTGCCGATTTCATTAAATCGATCAGGTTTTCATTCATCAGCGCAGGCGTGCTGCCGCTGATGTCGCCGAAATCGAATTTGACGTTGCGGCGTTGGCCGATCTCTTCGGCGATGGCCGAATATTGGGCCTGTACCTCGTCCAAGGCCGTCTGGTCCTGACTGCGCACGTCCAGACAGATGTGCGTCTCGCCCGCAACTTTGGAAAAGCCGTGCTGCTCGGCGTTGGTGGCGACTTCGCCGAAGGTAATGGTTACATCCCGTTCCGCCGCCAGCATCTCTTCCCAAAGCGTATCCATGCGCACGATCAATTCGGCGGTGGCGGCCATGGCGTCCTGCCGGTATTTGCGCGGCATGGCGCCCGAATGGCTGTAGGCCCCCTCGCAACGCCCATTGCGATAGCGGAAACTGCCGCGGATGCCGGTAACCACGCCGACGGGGACCTCGGCATCGACCAGAACCGGAGCTTGCTCGATATGGGGTTCGATATGGGCGACGACTTTGGCTTTGTCGATCAGGCTTTCGCCGCGCCTGACACCGTCCGGGTCGAAGCCCTCTTCAGTGATATGGTCGGCGAGCGTGCGGCCCGTGTCACTGCGCTTCAATGTATCCAGCAAGTCGGCATCCAGAATACCCAGCGCCATGCGGCTGCCGATGTAGCTGAAGGGGAACCAGCAGCTTTCTTCGGCCCGGGTGATAATCACGCATAAATCGAACGGCGGTTTGCGTCCCGAGGAATGGAATACCGCCATCGCGGCGACGCCCGCGATAACGCCCGCTGCGCCGTCGTAATTGCCGCCGTGCGGAACCGTATCGATGTGCGATCCGATTTGAATGACGCGCGAGCGGTCTTCGCCCGGATAGGTCAAAAACAGATTGCCGCCCGCATCGAACCGGTGTTCGGCGCCCAGCGCGCCTGCTTCGCTGATCAGCATGTCGAAAGCAAACTTTTCGCCCTTGCCATAGCCTTTGCGGGTGATGCCGGGCGGATCGGCGGTTTCTTTTTCCAGGGCTGTGAATACCCGTCGGGCAAGGGTTCCTGCCGCGGCCAAGTCCTGTTTTCGCCAATCGCTCATGGGGTCGCTCTCCCGGTTCCTGGTTGTCTAATGGTCTTCCAGAAGGCTACCGAAACCTTCGATTTTGTCGCGCAGTCCGGCGGTTCGCAAACTGTGCCAGAAAGTGGCCTGATTGCTGGTGATCACCGGTTTTCCGACTTCTTCTTCCAGTTCCGCGATCATCTCGACGGTGGCCAGATTGGTACAGCTCAGGAAGATAACATCGGCTTCGGGCCGGTCGATGTGACGGACCAGCCTAAAAAGGCTTTCCGGCGGAACCCGGCCAATGCCGCGCCTTTCCTCCTGGGTTTCGCCCAGTTCCAGACCATACATGGATGTGACCTCGTACCCGGCGTCTTCAAGGAATTTAACCTCGGCCTGGTTGACGAAATCCACATACGGCGTGCCCAGCGCGACGCGCTTTGCGCCAAGGGTGTCAAGGGCGGCCAGAACTGCGCCGATGGTCGTTACCGCCTGAATTCCCGACGCCTCGACCATTTGGCCCTCAAGCTGTTCGCGCGGCACCACGACCGAACCCGACGTGCAGCCCCAGGCAATCACATCAACCTCGGCGGTGCCCAGTTCGGCTGCCGCGCGCGCGGTCTCCTCGCCCATTTTGATGTAGGATTCCTCGGTCGCCTTGCCCAAAAGCATGATCCGCGCGCTATGGATCGAAACCCCGTGCGGCGCCATCATGTTGAACTCGGGCTCGTTCACCGTATTGGTGGACGGAACGATAAGTCCAATCTTTGCCCGGTAGCCATAAGGGCTGTACATCTGTACCGCCTTCATGGTTTTCCCGGCAACCTGCTGCGGGGATATGCCCTTGGCTTTCATAACCTAGCGTCCTCCGATTTTCATCAGGGCCGGTACGGCGGCGCGCGCCGCGTTCAGAACCATGGCCGCATCGTTCGAATAAGGCAACCAAGTGCAGCCCTTGTCGACCCATCGTTGGGCCATTTCGGGGCTGTGGCAACTCAGGCCATAGGGAACGTTGTTGGCCTTGCAGATGTCGAAAATTTTATCAAAGGCTTCCGACAGTTCGGGGGCTCCCATGTCGCCGGGAACGCCCAGATCCTGCGAAAGATCGTCGGGCCCGATCATCACCGCGTCCACCCCGTCCACCTTGCATATGGCATCCAGGTTTTCCATGCTGCGGACCGTTTCCACCATGATCACCGTCATGGTTTCCGCGTTCACATGAGCAATGGTCTCGGCGGGTTTCCAATCGGTGAAGTAATCCGTGTGCGGCCCCTTCAGGTTCATGGGGCGGTTGCCGCGCGGATGATATTTGGTGGCCTTGATCAATTCCTCGATTTGCTCGGCGGTGTCGATGGAGGGCAGCAGAAGCCCTTGTGCGCCGCCATCCAGCGCGCGGGTCAGATCATGGGCCTTGACCGTGCCCGGCGTGCGCACGATGGGAACCATTCCGGCTTCGCGGGCCAACATGGAAAGGTTCGATACCGTGGCCGGTGAAAAGTCCGTGTGCTCCATTTCAATGATCACGAAATCAAAACCGCTGGAGGCGAAAATCTTGACCGTGCGCGGATGTGGCGAAAGCGTGATCCACGTTCCGAACGCCGGTTTTCCGGCTTTCAGCAGGGCCTTTACAGGATTGCTTTTAATCATTTTCATTTTTCCTTACTTAAATCGGCGGCGTTCCCAGGTTTCGGGATTGACCATGTTATCGGGCCGTTGGCCTTCCAATACGTCGATGACCTGCGCGGCACACTGTGTGGCGGTGCGTTCCAGACATTCCTCGGTTGCGCCAGCGATGTGCGGCGACATGACGAGGCCATCGGTAGTGGCGAACGGGTGATCCAGCGGCAACGGTTCGGTCTCGAACACATCCATGGCCGCGCCGCGCAGATGGCCGCTTTCCAGAGCCTCGACCAGGGCGTCGGGTTCCACCAAAGCGCCCCGCGCCGTATTGACCAGAATGGCCCCTTTTTTCATGGAGAACAGGTGTTTTCGGGTAATCAGTTCGCGGGTTTCCGGGGTCAGTTGCAGATGCAGGGAAACCACGTCGGCCTCGGCCAGCAGGGCGTTCAGATCGTCGGCTTTTTCCATGCCGCGCTCGGCCATTGCGGCGGCGTCGATGTAGGGGTCGTAGGCCTTCACCTTCATGGAGAACCCTGCCTTGGCAATTTCGGCGGTGCGAATGCCGGTGCGGCCAAAGCCGATGATGGCCAGCGTGCGCCCGTTCAATTCGCAAAAATCGCGGGTGTAGCGGTAATCGTAATTGCCTTCACGCACGGCGCGGTCGGCCTCGCGCACGCGCTTGGCGATGGCCAGCATTTGCGAGATCGTATGTTCGGCCACCGATTCTACATTGCCGTAGGGCGTGAAGATGATGGGAAGGCCGATCTCGGTGGCATAGCCCACGTCAACCGGGTCCACCCCGATGCCGTGATTGCCCAGCACGCGAAGGTCTTTCGCGGCTTCCATGGCGGCCCGGTTTAGCCCGGCGTTGCGCGTGATTGCGGCCACGGCCGGTTCGATTTCGCGGGCGACCACATCCATGGTCGCGGCCGATGCCTGCCGCACTTCAAGTCCGGCGTTTTCCAACAGAGCGATCCCGCTCTGGTGAATAGGTTGAATCAATAAACAAATAGCCATTCGGGTAGGGTTCCCTCGTAAGGATATGAACGCAGGGTTACCGGCTAATTCAACGCACCGCTACCACAATGTCAAATCGATTCTTTTGATGCTGTAATGCATAGATGTTATGCTCGCCACGACCTGACACGACCAGGAGAATAATCGAATGGCGAGACCGATTAACCCGCGCCAGATAGAAGCGTTCCGCGCGGTGATTTTGACGGGCAGCATGACCGCCGGCGGCGAGATGCTGCACATATCGCAACCCGCCATCAGCCGCTTGATCCGCGCGTTGGAGGCAGACCTGGACCTTGAACTGTTTGAACGCAACGGGGCGCATATCGCACCGACGGACGAGGCCCTCATTCTATATCAGGACGTTGAACGGCTGTTTGTCGGCGGCGAGAGGATTCGCGAGGCCGCCGCGGCCATTCGCAATCGTAGCGCCGGAACCTTGCGCATCGCCGCGATGCCGAACGTCTCCCTGGGCTATTTTCCCAGAATCATCCAGGAATTTCTCGTGGACCATCCAGGAATTTCAGTGGTTCTGCATTCGGATGCTTCAGTCAACATCATCGATCTGGTGGCCAAGAATCAGTTTAACGTGGGGCTGGCCTACGTGCCGACCGATCAGCCGGGCGTCGAAATCCATCCGCTTCCCATCGTCGACGCGGTTTGCGTCTTGCCGCTGGACCATCCGCTGGCGGACCGGCCGGTCATTCATGCCCAGGATTTGGAGGGCCTCGACTTCATTACCCTGGGGCAAAGCAGCCTTTTGCGAATGCACATCGCCACGGCCATTCAGTCGGCCAATGTCGAGTGCAATTCCCATATCGAAACCCGCTACGCCTCGACCGCCTGCGCTTTTGTTGCGCGTGGCCTGGGTGTCGCCATCGTCGACCCGTTCGTCGTTGTCGAGGTGGGCAAGGGCGATGTGGTGGCCAAACCGTTTCGCCCGCGAATCCCCTATGAATTCTCGCTTATCTATCCCCGGCGCAGGCCCAATTCCGGCATTGCCGAGGAATTCGGCGAGATGTTCCGAAAGGCCATGGAACGGGATTTTGGCTAGCGCGCTGACTACTCGCCCAGCGGCTTCATAACCTCGAACAGTTTTGCTTTTCCTTCGACGCCGAGACCCGGCAAGTCGGGCAGGGTGGTGTAGCCGTCCTCAATGGGAGTGTCGTCGGCAAATCCGCCATAGGGCTGGAACATTAACGGATACGTCTCGGTGCCGCCCAGTTGCAGCCCGGCGGCCATCGATAACGCCAACTGGGTGCCGCCGTGCAAGACAATGCGCGTCCGCGGCCAGTTTTCGGCCTCGGCAGCTTCGATGATTTTCAAGCCCTCGGTCAGGCCCATGGCCAAGGCTGGGTCCGGCATGATCCAGTCTTTCGCAGGGTTCAGCCCGCCATAGCGCAGCAAGTTGCGAATATCCTGGTGCGAGAACAGGTTTTCGCCGGTGGCAAACGGGCCGTCGTAATGATTGGCCAGTTCGGCTTGCAAGGCATAGTCCAGCGGATCGCCCGCTTCCTCGTACCAGAAAAGCCCATAGGGCTCCATTCCATGGGCGTAGGCGATGGCCGTATCCAGATCGAACTTGCCATTGGCGTCCACCGCCAGCCTGCCGCCGTCGCCGCCAACAACGTCGATGACCGTTTCGATGCGTTTCAGGTCGGTGGCCAGATCGGCTGCGCCGATTTTCATTTTGACGATGGTGTAGCCGTCATCCAGATAGCTTTGCATCTCGTCGCGCAGCTTATTCAGATTGCCGTCCGGGTAGTAATATCCGCCGCCCGGATAGACCAGCACCCGCCCGTCGGCCTTGCCGCCGTTGAACCGATCGGCCAGCAGTTTCCACAGCGGAACCTGCGCGATCTTGGCCACCGCATCCCACACCGCCATATCCAGCGCCGCCACCGCAATGGCCCGGTCGCCATGCCCGCCGGGTTTTTCATTGGTCATCATCGCCGTGAAAACGGCGAAGGGGTCGATGTTGTCGCCCGTTTCATCCAGCAGGCTGTCCGGATCGGCGGCCAGAATACGCGGGATCAGCCGTTCGCGAAGGATGCCCCCCTGCGCATACCGCCCGTTGGCGTTAAACCCGTACCCGACAACGGGTTTCCCATCCCGCACCACATCCGTGACCACCGCCACCAAACTGACCGTCATCTGACTGAAATCAATAAAAGCGTTGCGCATGGAAGTCTGCAACGCGCCGGTCTGCTCACGGATATCAACGATACGCATGGTCGGGCTCCTCCCTGGATTTTTTTTGTTAATAGCAGGGTGGGGCGGGAGTGAAAACACTTCGTCAAACCGTGCCTATTCGGATAATGCAGACACCCACCACATATAAGGTTGCGGCATGCGGCCTTTTTTTCGACAGCAGTTAGCCAAAAGCGGTCATTTGACGCACTAATTATGTTCTCGTATCAAACCCTGCTTGGACAAGGTTTTCGAGAATAAACTCCACTCTTTTGGGGACAGGCCACTTCGGGACGTCGATCATCTGGTACCCGTTTTCGTGGTATGCAGAGACATTCGCTTCGTAGTCCTTAACAGCAAATTCAAAATCGTGTCGCCGCTCTGGATCATTCGAAAAAATTTCCTTCCATGGCATGCAAACAAAAACAGGATTGTTGAAGCGATGTAATTGAAGTGCCTTGCTCATTGTGGACGGTACAGGTTCATGAATAATCCTGCTGTAGGCGATAGCCTCGACAAAACTTCGATCGAAAAAGATGGGCGCAGGATTGGCCTTGTCGAGCGCTTCATAAACATCCAAAGATCGCTGAAATAGTAAGTTGCGAAATGCGACCCGGTCCTGCCAAGGAAGGGCTTTCCCACAAGCTTCAGTTTGTTCTCTGACGATCTCTCTGCCGACTTCCGGTTCTGTTTGAAAACCTCTGTCGGCGAGTCCCTTAAGAATGGATGACTTTCCACCGCCAGACGCGCCGGTGATCACGAATACTGGCATCAATTCATCCTCAAAATCTTTTTGGGCAGTGTAGATCAATTGGCTGAGAGCGGTGGAGTGGAAAAACGGATGTGATGTCGCAATTGGGTCATGAGCGGACGATTGGGTGGTGTCGGCATGGCGCGTTTATTACCGGTAGAGGTCTGTCTTAGCCAGACAGATACGGTTCGAAGCTATCCTCTAAACACCTCATCAAACGCCCCCCGCAGCGCCGCGTCCACCTCGTCCATGGTGGCAGTCACGCCCAGTGCGTGCAACGAGGTGACGCCGTGGGCGTTGATGCCGCAGGGCACGATGCCGGTGAAGTGGTCGAGATCGGGGTTTACGTTAATCGCAATCCCATGGAAGGTGATCCAGCGGCGGATGCGGACGCCGATGGCGGCGATTTTGTTTTCGACGCCGCCGCCCTGGTCGATCCAGATGCCGACCCGGTCGTCGCGGCGTTCGCCCTTCATGTCGAATTTGGCCAGGGTGGCGATGATCCATTCTTCGAGGTTATGGACGTAGGCGCGCACGTCGCGACCGCGTACGTTCAAGTCCAGCATCACGTAGCCGACGCGCTGGCCGGGGCCGTGGTAAGTGTATTGGCCGCCGCGTCCGGTGCGATGGACGGGAAAGCGGCCCGGTTCCAGCAGATCATCCGGCGTGGCGCTGGTTCCGGCGGTATAGAGCGGCGGGTGTTCCAAAAGCCACACCGTTTCGGGCGCGTTATGCGTGCGAATCCCCTCGACCCGGTCCTCCATGAACGAGACCGCTGCCTCGTATTCGACCGGTTCGGCGTCCGTGCGCCATTCGATTAAATCGGGGGTTTGCATTTTAATCGTATATCTCCGCGCCGCGACGCTTGATTGATGGGAAAGGATTTGCTATTCCCGCGCTCATAAGACGGCAACTGAGTGGTTTGCCGCAAGGAATTTCGCGGTCGTGGCGGAATTGGTAGACGCGCAGCGTTGAGGTCGCTGTGGGAGAAATCCCGTGGAAGTTCGAGTCTTCTCGACCGCACCATTTTTTCCAAGGCCCGTTAGTTCGTTAACGGGCCTTGATTTGTTTCGGCTAGCAACGACGGTCGGAAAGTGAAGGAGGAACCGATAATGACGGCTCCGGAACACGAGACCGCGAAAGCTACGGCTGAGCCTGTGGCCGAAGAATTTGTCTACGGCATTGATCCCGATCTCGAACACAACATCGTCGAAGCCCTGGAAGAGGGCGACATCGCGCGTGTCAGTTCGTTGCTGGAACTGCTGCACACGTCCGACACCGCCGATCTTCTGGAACGTCTGAGACCGGATGACCGGCGTTCTCTCGTTGAAATCCTGCGCGAGGACTTCGACCCCGACATCCTGCCCGAACTGGACGACGAAGTTCTCGACGACGTGGTCGAGGAACTGGGCGTAGAGGAAACGGCGGCCGCCGTTGCCGAACTGGAAACCGATGACGCAGTTCAGATCATTGAGGATCTGGAGGAAGACGATCAGCAGCAGGTGCTGGACGCTATTCCCGTCGGTGATCGCGCGCTGATCGAGGAGGCCCTGGCCTATCCCGAGGACAGCGCGGGCCGCCTGATGCAGCGCGAAGTGGTGACGGTGCCGGCCTTCTGGTCGGTGGGCGAAGCCATTGATTTTCTTCGCGAAACCGCTGAATCGGATGGCGATTCACTGCCCGAGGTTTTTTACGATATTTATGTTGTCGATCCGGCCCACCGCCCGGTCGGCATCGTCGGCCTGAGCCGGCTAATGCGCAGCCGCCGCCCAGTGCCGGTGAGCGATATCATGGAACCCGATATGCAGGTTGTTTCGGCGATGGTGGATCAGGAGGAAATCGCCTTCCTGTTCCGCCAGCGCGATCTGGTTTCGGCGCCGGTGGTCGATGACGGCGGACGGCTGGTCGGCTCCATCACCATTGATGACGTGGTCGACGTCATCCACGAAGAACACGAAGAAGACATCATGCGCATGGGTGGCGTGTCGGAGGACGATCTGTACGACGCCGCCATCGACACCACGCGCTCGCGCTTCGCCTGGCTGCTGGTCAACCTCGGCACGGCCATTCTGGCTTCCGTGGTGATCGGATTTTTCCAAGGAACCATCGAGCAAATGGTGGCCCTGGCTGTGCTCATGCCCATCGTTGCCTCCATGGGCGGAAACGCGGGCACGCAAACGCTGACCGTTGCCGTTCGCGCGCTGGCCATGAAGGAACTGACCGCAACCAACGCCATGCGGGTCGTCGGCAAGGAGTTGCTGGTCGGGGCCATAAATGGCGTCTTGTTCGCCATTATCACCGGGTTCGTTGCCTGGGTGTGGTTCGGTGATCCGGACATCGGCATCGTTATCGCACTGGCCATGATCGTGAATATGATCGTCGCCGGTCTGGCCGGTTCGGTAACGCCCATATTGCTTGAAAGGCTGGACATCGACCCGGCGGTGGCGTCCAGCGTTGTACTTACGACCATTACCGACGTTGCAGGTTTCTTCGTTTTCCTGGGGCTTGCCGCGTTGTTGCTGCTTTGAGACGGTGAGAAAAAACATGAACGAACTGCCGATTACACACCGTGGCGCCGTTATGCCGTGGGAGTGCGACCAGATGGGACACATGAACGTCACCTGGTACGTCAATAAATTCGATCAGGCGACATGGCCATTTTTCGGCATGATCGGATTCTCCGGGCGTTATATGCAGGCGAATGGCGTCGGCGTTGGTGCGGTCCAGTACAATGTCTCGTACATGCGTGAAATGCTGGCCGGTGATGCGTTGACCGTGCGCACCCGAATTCTCGAGGTTCGCGAAAAGGTCATTCGCTATATTCACGAGATGTATCTGGACGAAACCGGGGAGCTCACGGCAACAGCGGAAGTAACCGCCGTTCACATGGATACGAACTCGCGCAAATCATGCCCCTTTGATCCTGAAATCCTGGGACGTGCGCAGGCCCTTTTGACCCGGCACCAAAGAATTTCGCGCGCCGAATAGTCGACAGGGTGCGGGCCCAAACGCAAAGGTGAGTTTACGGAAAGATGACCAGAAAACTGATTTCTTCGGGGTCCTCGTTTGAGGAACTGGCCGGGTACTCGCGGGCCGTGGTCGACGGCGAATGGGTGTTCGTGTCGGGAACCACGGGTTTTGACTACGCGGCCGGCGTTATCTCGGACGATGTTACCGAACAGACCGAACAGATTTTCCGCAACCTGACCGATGCGCTTGCCAAGGCTGATGCCAAGCTGACAGACGTGGTCCGCGTGCGCGTATTTGTTGCCGATCGCGATGATTTCATGGCCGTTGCCAAGGTGTTGGGTAAACAATTTCGGGACATCCGACCGACGAATACCTCGGTTGTTTGCGACCTCGTGGATGAACGTATGAAGGTCGAGATCGAAGTCACGGCCCGAAAAAGTGAGAATTCCGTTTGAGCGTTAATCTCGTCAAAATGTGTGTCGGCATCGAAAGCGTCGAACATCTGGCGCTGGTTCAGGCGCAACGGATGGAAAACGCGCGTGAGGCCGGTGACGATCCGACGTTGCGGCATATTACGCGGCACATGCCCAAGCGCGCCCCCGAATTGTGCGAGGATGGCTCGATCTATTGGGTGGTCCGCGGGTTCATCGCCGTTCGCCAGCGAATACTCGCCTGCGAACGCCGTTTGAATTCGGAAGGCCGACCGTCGTGTGGACTGGTGCTGGACCCGAACCTCGTGCGCACGCAACTAAAACCTTCGCGCCCCTTTCAGGGCTGGCGTTATCTGAAGGTCGAGAAAACACCGCCCGATCTTACCAACGGGGAGGATTCCGAGGCCGGTGACATCCCCTCGGAAATGGCCAACGAATTGCGTAATCTGGGCCTTCTGTAGTCTCTAAAGTACGAGACCGATGGCGGCGACCGCCAGAACGATCTGAACGCCATAGCCAAATTGAACGGCGCTGATTTTCCGCAAGAGGAATCTGCCGAAGAGGGCGACCATAACGGCGCTTGCGATCAGCCCGGCCATAGGCCATGCCATGTCGGTGGTTAAGATACCCGCTTGGCTATAGGCGGTGAGCTTGGCGAAGTTCGAAAGCACCGAGGTGGCCGCCATGGCGCCGACGAACGCTTCCTTGGTGATGGACATCTCGCGGAAAACGATCGCCTTGATCAGGTTGCCGCTTCCCAGCAGGCCGGAAACGAAGCCATAGGCCGCCGAGCCCACGACAAGACCCGGTGTTCCAATCCTGAAATTTGGGCGCAATTTGAACACATTCATAATCAGGTACAAAAGCACCATGACACCGAGAAGACGCTTCAAGGCGTCGGCCGGGACGACGGCCAGCAGCGACGCCCCCAAATACGAGAACGGCAAGCTGCAAATCGCCATGATTCCGGCGATTTTCCAGTCGATGTGATTGCGGAAGATCAGAGTTTTGGTCAGGGTCGATGCAGCGAACAAAACCGTTGCCAGGGCGATCGTTTCCTTAACGGGAAGGATATGCGATCCGACGGCAAGGACGACGAGAGCCGTACCAAAGCCAAATACCGAGGAAATGATAGACGACACGAAACCGAGGGCGACAAACGCTACGTATTCCATTTCGCACGGCCCTGTTTTTGCTGGGTCATCAATGTGTCGTGCGAAAAATACCCGCGCTTTCGTCCCCCGTCACAGATAATTTTCGATGATTTTCGTTATGCTGCCGTTTTCGCGAAGTTCGCGTACCGCGTCCTGAAGGCGAATTTCCTTTGCCTTTTTCGGACCGTCCGCCCGGCAAACCAGCCAAAGGGAAACCCGGTTGAACACCAAAGGCTCGTCCAGTTCCTCCTTCGGGTCCAGTCCCATCTGGCGCAGGTTGAATGTCAGGCTATCCAACGCGCCGGCGACGGCGTCAACCCTGCCGCCGATCAGCATCTTCACGCTCTGCTGATAGTCCTTCGTCGGTACTTTTGTCAGGCTCTTGTCGTTGTCGAAACGCGGGTCGAAGGAAATGCCCAGCGGCACCGCGATTCTCAGACCGATAAGGTCGTCATATCGATTGATGGGTATTCCCGCTCGCGCGACAACGACTGCCTCCAATTCCTTTCCGATGGGTTCAATCAGGCGAAAGATCCTTTGGACAAGCGGTGTCCGTGCCATGAACGTGCAGTCCCGCCTGCCGATTTTCATTTCCTCGATGAGTCGTTTCAAGGGAAGAACGGCCTGGTGCGTATTGAACCCGGCCTCATTCAAAACACGTTCACCGAGATCGTAGAGATATCCTTCCTGCTGGTTTTTGGCGTTTTTGAAGCCGTATGGGGGCACATCCATAGTCGCAAAACTGACAGTGTTTTCCGAGGTTTTGGGGTCAGCAAGATCGGTTGCCGAAACGGATGATTGGAGAAACACAAGAGCCAGCGCGGACAACAGGCCGCGCGAGGAAACCCTTCTCCCCTTCCGCAGCTCAAAAGCACATCTCATTCTTTGAACCTTCGCCGCGCCCCCAAACTCAAAATGAGGGCTCGATAGCGAAATTGCGAAGACAACTTTCGAATATTTTTTCCCCTATTCGAGCCCATAAACCTGGCGCGGTGCTAGATGGTCGGGGAAGCGCTCAAGAAGCGCCCTCCGGGTCAGAAAACACAGGTGGCAGGCGTCCAAATATCCGTCCTCGGACGGCACGCCGAAGGTTTCGGCAAGAAGGGCGGGGCCGCCCTTGACCAGGGGTTTGCAGACCGCGTGCCGTGCGGCGTCATATTCGGCGAAGATTTGCGAGAGCGGCTTTTTCCACATATTGCCGACGACCAGCCCCTGGCAAAGTTGAACGTTTCCGTAAGGATCAACGTGAACCCTTTCCGGCGTTTGCAGGTCCTCAAATGGGCATTCGTTGAATTGGTTTGCCGGTCGGCGCGGCAGACCTGCAGCCAATTTATCGACCGCCCGTCCGCGGAACTTCACGGTTCCGCCGTCCTTGTCTTGTGTGGGGCTGTCGATTTGTATGACACCTGTGGGAAGCCCCATTTTTTTGGCGGCCTTGATGGCCGTCTTGACCGGTGCCGTCTCGCCGCTTCCATGCAAATCGTCTTCGCTGAAACTGATGTCGGCCACCTCCAGTTCCGCCAGTGGGCGCAGCCACACCTCGGCGTCGTCCTCTGACGTGGCCCAATAGCCGTTGGTCACAATGCCGGTCGAAAAGCCCCTGTCACGCGCCATGCGCAGGCCTTCGACCATCTGGGCGTAGTAGAGGAAGGGCTCGCCACCCTCGAAATAGATCCACTCGACGTTGCCCATGTCGCGGGCCTGATCGAGAACCGAGGCGATACGCGCCCGTGTGAAAGTTCCCGGCGCGTGCGGACTACTGTAAAGAAAGCAGTGGTCGCATTCGTAGGTGCAGCCATATGTAAGAAGGATATGAATTTGTGATACCACGGCACTAGTATAGTGGTTTGCAGAATCAGCGGGAGGGGAAATTGCATCAATCGGGTTTTCACGGCGTATTTCCCTACCTTGTGTCGCCCATCGATGATGACGGAAAAGTAAAAACCGGCGTGCTGGCGGATCTTGTCGAGTACCTTGTCGGCGAGGGGGTTCACGGTTTGACCCCACTGGGCAGTACCGGCGAGTTCGCTTACCTCGGCTGGGATCAGCGAAAAGAGGTGGTGCAGACGGTTATCGAAGCGGCTGCCGGGCGGGTTCCGGTCGTTGCTGGCGTCGCCGCCACCACGATTTCGGAAGCGGTTTCTCAGGCACAGGCGTTCGAGAAAATGGGCGCCGACGGCATCCTCGCCATTCTTGAAGCCTATTTCCCGGTGGACGATTCGGGGGTCGAATCTTATTTCCGCGCGATTGCGGAAGCCGTTTCTTGTCCGGTCGTGCTTTATACGAATCCGAATTTTCAGCGATCCGATTTGTCCCTCCCGGTCATCGAACGTCTGGCCGAGGTCCCCAATATCGGCTACCTCAAGGACGCCTCGACCAATACCGGCAGACTGCTTTCGATCATGAACCGCGTCGGTGGGAAAATGAAAATATTCGCCGCTTCGTCGCACATCCCGGCGTGCGTGATGATGCTGGGCGGCGTCGGATGGATGGCGGGGCCGGCGTGCCTGATTCCTGCGGCCAGCGTGCGTCTGTACGATCTTTGCCGGGCCGGAGAGTGGGCTGAGGCGATGGAGTACCAGCGCCGTCTTTGGGCGATCAATCAGGTGTTCGCGAAGTATTCGCTGGCCGCCTGCATCAAGGGCGGGCTGATGATGATGGGGTTCGACGTCGGTCATCCGTTGGCCCCGCAGCCGGCCCTGTCGGCACAAGGCGAGGCTGAGGTTCGCGAGGTGTTGAGGGCTATCGGTGTCCTCGAGTGAAGAGGCTGTGCAATCAAGTTTTCGAATGTTCGCGCTTGCGCTGATCGGGGTCATCCCGGTACGCTTGATGTGGTGGGTGGTAGACGAGTGGCGGGGATTTAATGGCGGATAGCGAAGAAGTTGAAATCATCCAGCGGGAAAACGTGCTCAAGGGCAAAGTCGGGTCCGAAGGCCCGTCCGAATCCGATTTGCGCGCCATACAGCGCGCCCAGGCGGCCATTGGCAGCCTTTCCGGAAAATATATCGAGATCGCCGACGAGGATTTGGCCAATCTGAATGCGTCCGCCGAAAAGATGAAAAGCGATCCCGCCAACCGTGCCTCACATTTGAAGCGAGTTTTTCTGCTGGCCCATGACATGAAGGGCCAGGGCGGCAGTTTCGGTTTTCCGATGATTTCAATGGTCAGCAATCAGCTTTGCCGGTTTATTGAAAAGATCGAGGATGAAGCCGGTGAGGTGGAAACCGAGGTTATTTCGCTTTATGTCAACGCGCTGAACGTCGTTGTGCGCGGACGTATTAAAGATGCCGATGACAAACAGGCCCAGGCCCTGCTAAGCGGCCTCGATCTGGTCAGCCAGAAAATATTGAAATAGCGGTTATCGCGCTAGACCGAACGGGTCTTCCTGAATTGGCCCAACCAGACAAGCCGTGATTGCGCTTGTCCGACCTCGTGGTCCAGCCAATCGACGACAAAGCCGTCATCGCCCGCATGAAAATGGCGTAGATCATCCAGACGGGCGAGTTCGTTCTCGCAAAGCTCGATCAACAAATCGATCTGGGCGATCCGATCTTCGGCATCCAGCAGGTGAAGAAAGCGGAATTTGAGAGCGACGAGCAGCTTGTTGAGCTCCGCCGCACCTGAGCGCAGGCCAGCGGTCAAAAGAGTTCGCAATTCGGTCCGGCCCGAAGCGGTGATACGAATTTTCGCTTCGTCGTCGGCACCGTCTGCGTCCACCGATTCGATCAATCCTTCATACTTCAAAAGCTCGATCGAGGTTCCCATGAGGTCCAGCGACGGACCCAGCATATGCCCCGTGAAATGGCGAACGGCATTTGCCAGAGCGGCATAATGCCTTGGCCCAAGCGCGAGGGTACCCAACGCGCACAGGCGAATCGCCTCTTTCGGGGTCAATGTGTTGTCGGCGTACATGTCGCTCTCCCGGGTACCTTTTTAATATAGGCGTCGCGAGGGGGCATGTCCATTGACAACGGGGCTTGCGATTGTCGGCAATTTCTGGTCAATGGGCGGCAATCTGAACGTGACTTCCCAAAAGGAGATGAGTTTTGTCCGGCAATGTGATCCTCGATGTTGAATTTACCCGATCTTTCTTTCCGGCGCTGAACGAATCCTGGTCGTTTTTGGAAAACGCGGGAGGCACCCTTGTTCCGACCACGGTGGTCAACCGTGTCGCCGCCTATATGACGGAAACGCAAGTGCAGCCGGGAACCGAATTCGACGCCTCGCGCATTGCCGCCGAACGCATGGAAGAGGGCCGCGAATTTATGGCCGCCATGATCAACGCGAAAGCCGGCGAAATCGCCATTGGTCCATCGACCACCAACAATGTGTACGTGCTGGCCAACGCCCTGCGGCCCTGGTTCGCCGACGGTGACGAGGTGATTGTCACAAACGTCGATCACGAGGCCAACAACGGCGCGTGGCGGCGCTATGCCGACACCGGCCTCAGCGTACGCGAATGGCGCATGGATTCCGAAACCTGCGAACTGCGGATCGAGGATTTGCAGGCCCTTCTGACTGACCGCACCCGGTTGGTTTGCTTCACGGCGTGCTCCAATATCATCGGAACCGTCAACGACGTGGCCGCCATTGCAAAACTGGTTCATGACGCGGGCGCGCTGGTCTGCGTGGACGGCGTTGCCTTCACGCCGCACCGGGCCGTGGACGTCAAGGAACTGGACGTCGATTTCTATCTTTACAGCATTTACAAGGTGTTCGGCCCCCATGCGGCGGTCCTCTATGGAAAACCCGAACATCTGGCGCGCCTGGAAAACCAGAACCACTATTTCGTCGACGGAAATCCGTATCTGATGCTCAGCCCCGGTGGCCCGAACCACGAGTTGACGGCAGGCGCGGTCGGCGTTTCCGATTATTTCGACGTGCTTTACGATCATCACTTCGGCGATGAACCAACGGATATCCGAAAAAAGATGGAGCGATTGTTCGGCCTTTTCGCCGATCATGAGGCTCGGCTTTCAGCCCCGCTGGTGCAGTATCTTTCGGCCAAACCTGGCCTGCGCCTTTTCGGATTGTCCACGGCGGATATGGAAAAACGTGTCGCCGTATTTTCGTTCGTGGCCGATGGGCGTGATTCGACCGAGATCGCCACACGCATGCAAAATAAAGGCGCGGGCCTGCGTTCCGGGGATTTCTATGCCGCACGTTGCATTGACGGGCTGGGGGTCAGGCCCCAGAATGGCGTTATCAGAGCGTCTCTGGTCCACTACAATACGCCCGCCGACGTCGAACGGTTGATTGAATGCCTCGATGAAGAGGTTTGAATATGGGAGATAAGACATCGTGACCGATAAAAAACCAGCCTTGGCCGTTCAGGGTGTTCACAAGAGGTTCGGCGAGCTTGAGGTTCTGAAGGGCATCGACCTTTGGGCCAAGGAACACGATGTCATCTCGATCATCGGCGCCAGCGGGTCGGGCAAAAGCACCTTTCTTCGCTGCATCAACCTGCTGGAAATACCCGACGCGGGACGCATCGAGGTCGATGGCGAGTTGATCGAAATGCACACCCTGAAGGACGGGCGCTACGTACCCGCCAGCCAGAAGCAGGTTGATCGCATCCGCGCCAGCGTCGGCATGGTCTTTCAGAACTTCAATCTGTGGGCCCACATGACGATTCTCGAAAATGTGATCGAGGCCCCGGTTCACGTTCTGAAAATGCCCAAGGAGGCCGCCATCGAGAAGGCCGAGGCGTTGTTGGAAAAAGTGGGAATCGCCGATAAGCGGCACCACTACCCGTCGCAGCTTTCCGGCGGCCAGCAACAGCGGTGCGCCATCGCCCGTACCCTGGCCATGGACCCCAAATTGTTGCTGTTTGATGAAGCGACCTCGGCTCTGGACCCCGAACTGGTGGGCGAGGTGCTAAAGGTTATTCGAGATCTTGCCGAGGAAGGTCGGACCATGATTATGGTCACCCATGAAATGGGTTTCGCTCGCGAAGTTTCGGACGAAATCGTCTTCCTTCATCAGGGAAAAGTCGAGGAACAGGGGCCGCCTTCGCAGGTGTTTGGGAACCCCGGTTCCGAGCGTTGCCGTCAATTCCTGGCCAGCACGCTTTGACACCCTGGAACTTCTCGCTTCGGCTTGACTGACCCCAATACTTCGGTCATCCTAACTACTTGGTTGATTTCGTTTTTCGGGCGTTCGGTCCATTTATTTGGTCGGCGGGCGCCTTTCATTGGCAGGGAGAAAAAAATGAGGAAACTTGGCTTGATGGCAGCCTTTGCCGCCGGCACGATGATTGCCTTCGGCGGTGTGGCGGCGGCCGAATGGAAACCTAATAAACCCATTCGCATTATCGTTCCTTGGGGCGCGGGCGGCTCGACGGATCAGCAGGTCCGAGCGATTGCTCCGGTGCTTGAAGAAGGCCTCGGCCAAAAGGTCGTGGTCGTCAACCAGGGCGGTGGCGGCGGCTCCATCGGCACCAAGAGCGCGTTGGATGCCAAGAAAGATGGCTATACCTGGACTGCGGGTGCGGTCAAGGATCTGGCCACCTATCCGGTTACCGGCAAGCTCGACACCAAAGTGCAGGACTGGCACCTGTATTTCACCATCGCCAACATGACCCTCGTTTCGGTGCATCCGGATGCGCCCTACAAGGACTTCGGCGATTTCCTCAAGGCCATGAAGTCCAATCCGAGCTCTGTTTCCGTGGCGACGGCGGGCGTGCCTTCGTCCGGTCATTCGGCGATCGAAGCCATCAAGACGGCTGCCGGCGGCGACTACAAGCTCGTCAACTATGACGGCGGCAACCCGGCGGTGAAGGCCACCGTTTCCGGCGAAACCGTTGCAGTTCCGCAGCTGCTCAGCGAACAGATTGAATTCATCCGCGCCAAGAGGCTCCGTCCGCTGGCCGTGTTGAAGGGTGACACGCTGAACATCGACGGCTACGGCGAAGTTCCGTCGATCACCAAGTGGATCCCCGACTTCAAGGCCGGTCCGATCCATTTCGGCATCTGGGCTCCCAAGGGAATCCCCGCCGATGTGGTCGCGAAGATGGACAAGATTTGGGCCAAAGTCGCCGTCTCTAAGGTGCTCAAGGACTATGCCTACAAGAAGGGCCTGGCGGTGACGCCGTACTTCGGTAAAGAAGCCCTTGATCGTGCCATGCCGGTGATTGCGGCGACGGCGTGGGGATATCAGGCTGCCGGTAAGGCCGTCGTGAGCCCCGACACGGTCGGTATTCCGAAACCGTAAGACTTACATCGTTGCGGGTGGGCGGATCCGCTGGTACGGGTCCGCCCACTTTTTATATTCAGGTTCTGGAGTCAGTCATGCAGCCGGAAAAACCGGATACCATGACCAAAGCCGATTTTTTGACGGGGATCGTACTGGTCGCATTTTCGGCGATGGTTGCGGTCGAATCGTGGCGTATGGAGCGTTTCGAGGATCTCAACGTCAACCCCTACAGCGTGCCCGGCATCGTTCCCGGCATTCTTGCGGTCATTATCATGATCCTGGGCGGGGTTCTAATCGCGCGTTCCGTATTCAATGGCGGACATCGGCTGGGCTGGACCGCAGGGTCGGTTAAATCGACCCTGATTTCGCCGGAGAATAAACGGCTGTTTTTTGCCGTTTTCCTGACTGTCGGCTATGGCGGAGGGTTGATCGGCTCGGTTCCTTACTGGTTGGCGACGTTCCTTTTCGTTTTTCTGTTTATCTTGGTTTTCGATTTGCAATCCGCAATGACGCAGGCGCGTAAGCTGCGTGTCGTGGTCGTCGGGTTTGTGGTGGCGGCGGTGACTTCGGGTTTGGTGACATGGGTTTTCACCGAGGCGTTTTTGGTCACGCTTCCATAAGAGGCCTAGTCACGGTTGGCGTAAGGGATATTCGCTTTGCTTCAAAATCTTGCTTCGCTTGCTGATGCCATTGCCGGGTTTGCTTCGCTGGAAGCCCTGTTCCATGTGACGTGGGCGACGGTTCTCGGGATTGTTATTGGGTCATTGCCGGGATTGACCGCGACCATGGGCGTCGCCCTGATGACCACACTGACTTACAAACTTCCGCATGATCTGGCGATCCTGGTGCTGGTCTGCATGTATGTGGGGGCCATTTACGGCGGCAGCCGCACGGCTATTTTGCTCAACATTCCGGGGACACCCGCCAGCGCCGCGACCACGCTGGACGGCTTTCCGCTGGCCCGTGCCGGGCAGGCCGGTCGGGCCATGGGCATCGCCACGTCGGGCTCGGTTCTGGGCAGCATTATCGGTATGATCTTTCTGGCCATTCTTGCGCCCGAACTGGCCGACTATGCCTTGCAATTCCAATCCTACGAGTTTTTCTGGCTGGCCATTTTCGGTGTCGTCATTTCCGGCCACCTGACTGCGTTGGACGATCCAATTAAGGGATGGATCGCCGGTTTTCTGGGGCTGTTGGTCGCCATGGTCGGCCGCGAGGCCATCCATTCTTACGACCGCTTCAGCTACGATGTCGTCGAGTTGACCGGTGGTTTCAATCTGATCCCCGCCATGGTTGGCGCGTTCGGCTTTGCCGAAGTGCTTTCGGTCATGCGAAGTCGTGCCGCCAAATTGGTCGACAAAAGCTCGGACAGCATCATCCCCAAGATCGGCGAGGTTCTGAAGCATTGGCGCACAATTTTGCGCAGCGGGGTCATCGGTACGACCGTTGGCATTATTCCCGGTGTTGGCGAGGATATCGGCGCGTGGGTTTCCTATGCCGCCGCGCGCCGTGCCAGCAAGAACAAGGAAGAGTACGGCAAGGGTTCCATCGAGGGCCTGATGGCTGCCGAAACCGGAAACAGCGCCGCCGTTCCCGGCGCGCTTATTCCGGTTCTGACGTTGGGTATTCCCGGTTCCGCCCCGGCGGCCGTTCTTCTGGCCGCGATGCTGATTCACGGCATCATTCCGGGGCCGATGATCATGTTCGAATCGCCCGGCTTCATTCAGGAAGTCGTGGCCATGGTGCTGTTTGCTTCAATAGCGATTTTGATCTTTGGGTTGTCGTTGACGCGGATCCTTTTGTTCCTGCTTGCGGTTCCGCGCGAAAAGCTGATGCCCATCGTGTTCGTACTGTGCGCCGTTGGGTCCTACGCTATCACCAACCGGCTGTTCGACGTTTGGGTGATGATGGGTTTCGGGCTGGTCGGTTTCGTCCTGCGTGAAATGAAATACCCAATGGCGCCGCTTGTGCTGGGCATCATCCTGGGAAAAATTTTGGATGACAACCTGCGCCGCAGTCTGGTTCTGACCGACGGCGAATTGCTGCCGCTGTTTACCCGGCCCATCTGCGCCGTTATCTGGATTGTCACCCTGGCCACGATCGTTATGAGCATCGATAGCATCCGCAATCCCATTATGGGTGTGTTCCGCCGTATCTTGCCGGGCAAGCGGTCGAACTGAGCAAAAATAGTGGAGGGAGCTAATCCATGCGGATCGCGCTTTGCAACGAAGTCATCCGCGAGATGGACTTTGCCGCTCAATGCGAGTTTGCCGCCAAACTGGGATATGACGGGCTGGAAGTCGCGCCCTTCACCCTCGATGAAAACCCGCATCTGTTATCGGCCAGCCGGCGGACGGAAATTCGCCGCGCTGCTGAAGACGCCGGGATCGCCATTACTGGTCTGCACTGGCTTTTGATTACGCCGGAAGGCCTTTCCCTGAATTCGCCGGATGACGCCTTGCGGGCGCGCACCGTTGATGTCATGGAACGGCTGGTTGGCCTGTGCGCCGATCTGGGTGGCGAGGTTTTGGTGCATGGATCGCCCAAGCAACGATCCGTTCCCGAAGGCGAAGACCCGGCACCCTGGCTGGCAAGAACGTTTGACACACTGCGCGCCGCGGCCCGCGCCGCCGAGAGCGCGGGCGTCACTTATTGCATCGAACCCTTGAACAGCACCGAGACAAATTTTGTCACGACCATCGCCGAGGCTGTTCGGGTGGTTGATGAAATCGGCAGTCCGGCCTTGCGCACCATGATCGACAACAAGGCCGCCACACCCATGGAAGATCTGCCGGTTCCCGATCTCATCGACAAATGGCTGCCCACTGGCAAGATTGGGCACATTCATTTGAATGACACGAACCTGCGCGCGCCGGGGCAGGGGGAAGACAGGTTCAGGCCGATCATGGCCGCCTTGAAACGCTGTGAGTACGCGGGTGTCGTGGGAATCGAACCTTTTATCTACGAACCCGACGGCCCGGCGACGGCGGCGTTTGCCATTGGATATATCCGAGGCGCAATGGAGGATTAGGAGTTATCAACCAGATGGTTGACAAATTGTCCGAGGCCGCGTATTTGACTTTTCAGGGAATTTGAAAACGAGAAGGAAGCAAGGCCATGGCCGAAAAACGTCTTGGAATTATCATGAATGGGGTGACGGGCCGCATGGGCACGAACCAGCACCTCGTTCGTTCCATACAGGAAATTCAGAAAGCGGGTGGCGTTGCCCTGAAGGACGGAACCCGGGTCATGCCCGATCCAATCCTGGTCGGCCGCAATGGAGACAAGCTTTCACGTCTGGCGAAGCAAACCGGGGTTGATCGCTGGACGACCGACATTGATGCGGCACTTGCCGACAAGAACGACGAGCTTTTTTTCGATTCCGCCAGCACCCAGTTGCGCGCCGCCCTTGTCAAAAAAGCCATCGCTGCAGGCAAGCACATCTATGTGGAGAAACCCACCGCCGACACCCTGGAAGACGCCCTTGAAATCTACCACATGGCCGAAAAGGCCGGGATCAAGCACGGCGTTGTGCAGGACAAGCTCTATCTGCCGGGTCTGTTGAAGCTGAAGATGCTGCGCGAGGCCAATTATTTCGGACGCATTCTTTCGTGCCGGATCGATTTCGGATACTGGGTTTTTGAAGGCGACCTGCAGGATATCCAGCGCCCCAGCTGGAACTACCGCAAGAAGGACGGCGGCGGTATCATCCTGGATATGATCCCGCACTGGCGTTACGTGGTGGATAATCTGTTCGGCGAGATCACGGGCATGTTTTGCATCGGCGCCAACCACATCAAAACCCGTTGGGACGAAGCGGGCGAACCTTATGACGCCGACAGCGACGACGCGGCTTATGCCATTCTGCAATTGAAAGACGGGGCTCTCGCCCAGATCAATTTTGACTGGTGTGTGCGCGTGCGCCGCGACGATCTGGTGACTTTCAAGATTGACGGAACTCACGGTTCTGCGGTTGCCGGTCTGGTCGATTGCTGGATCCAGGATCGGGCCATGACGCCGCGCCCCGTGTGGAACCCCGATACCGCCGAACCCACAGACTATTTCAAGGATTGGCAAAAGATGCCGACGGTCGCCGAACCGGTAAACGCCTTCAAGATCGAATGGGAAATGTTCATCCGGCATATGTTCGACGATGCGCCGTTCCCGCACGGTCTTCTGGAAGGGGCAAAGGGATTGCAGTTCGTTGAATTGGCGACCAAGAGCTGGCAGGAAAAAGCCTGGGTCGACGTGCCTGAACTGAAAGGCTGATAGGGGGAAATCATGGCAGCGCAACGCAAGGTCGCTCTGATCACCGGCGGACGGCGGGGTATAGGTTTTGGCATCGCCAAGTCCCTCGCCGCCGAGAACTGCGATATCGTGATCTGCGATATTGTCGAGGAAAACGAGGTTCAGCCCGCACTGAAGGAACTGGCCGATCTGGGCGCGCAGACGCTTTATGTGAAGGCTGATATCTCGGTCGAGGAAGATCGGGCGCGCATGGTCGACACCATCCATGAACGCTTCGGACGACTGAATGTTCTGGTCAACAATGCGGGCGTCGGACCGATCTCGCGTGACGATATTCTGGAGGCGACCGAGGAAAGTTTCGAACGCGTCATGGGCATCAATTTGCGCGGGCCGTATTTCCTGACCCAGCGCGTCGCCAATTATATGGCCGAACAGAAAAAGGCAGACGATGGTTTCGAAGGTTCCATCGTTTTCATCACCTCCGTTTCGTCGACCGTCGCGTCCATCAGCCGTGGCGAATACTGCATGTCGAAGGCGGGCCTGACCATGGCGGTCAAGCTGTTCGCTGTGCGCATGGCTGAATATGGGATACCGGTCTATGAAATCCGCCCCGGCGTCATCGCCACCGAGCTGACGGCGGTGGTGAAGGACAAATACGACAAGATGTTCGCCGAGGGACTGGCCCTTCAACCGCGTTGGGGTTTCCCGGAGGATATCGGCAAGGCGGTCGCCGGATTGGTGCGCGGAGACTTGGCCTATTCGACGGGACAGGTCATCATGATCGACGGTGGAATGCAGATTCAAACGCTGTAGACAGCGCGAATATATGGAGGCGAGCCATGGCCAAGGAAAAGGGTTCCAAGATCAAGGTTAAGCACGGAAAGAAAAAGCAATCCGTGCCGATCACCTGGGTCCACACACTGGTTGTCGGCAGTGGCGCGGCTGGCCTGAACGCAGCCGTGCAGCTCAATAATCAGGGGATCGAGGACATTGTCATCCTGACCGAGGGCCTGAAAATGGGGACCTCGATCAATACCGGCAGCGACAAACAAACCTATTACAAGCTGTCGCTTTGCGGTGAGGATCAGGATGCGCCCGGCATCATGGCCGAGAATTACTTCGCGGGCGGCAGCATGCACGGCGATTTGGCATTGGTCGAAGCCAGCCTATCGGCGCGCGGGTTCCTCAATCTGGTCAATCTTGGGGTGCCGTTTCCGCTGGACGCCTACGGGCAGGCCATGGGCTACAAGACCGATCACGACCCGCGCCAGCGCGCCACATCGGTCGGCCCCTATACCTCGCGCGAGATGTGTAATGCCTTGATCCGCGACGCCGATCGGCGCAGCGTCAAAATTAAGGAAAAGCGCAATGTGGTCTCGCTGCTGACGACAGGACAGGGGCGCTGGAAAAGGGCCTGTGGCGCCATTGCCGTGGACGCCAAGGGACGCTTGGAAGCCTACGGCGCGGAAAATGTGATCTTCGGCGTTGGTGGCCCCGGCGGACTGTACAAAACAAGCGTCTATCCGTCGGTCCACACCGGGGCCGTGGGTTTGGCCATGATGGCGGGAGCCCGATCACAAAGCCTGCCCGAATCCCAATACGGCATGGCGTCGATCAAGTTCCGTTGGAACGTCTCGGGCACCTTCATGCAGGTGGTGCCGCGTTTCATCAGCACCGACGCCGAGGGCAATGACGAACAGGAATTCCTGCGCCCGTACTTCGCATCCCTGGGCGAAATGAACTCGATGATCTTCCTCAAGGGCTATCAGTGGCCGTTTGATCCGCGCAAGGTGGTCGGTGGATCGTCCATCGTCGATATTCTGGTGTATGTGGAAACGGTGATTAAGGGGCGTCGGGTGTTCCTTGATTTCCGCACCGATCCCGCCGATTTCAAAATTGGCGATCTGAACGAAGAGGCCCACACCTACCTGCAAAATTCCAAGGCCCTGATGGCGACGCCCATCAAGCGCCTGCAAACCATGAACCCGGGGGCCATTCAGCTTTATCTCGATCACAACATCGATATCCGCAAGGACCCGCTGGAAATAGCCGTTTGTGCCCAGCACAACAACGGCGGGCTGGCCGCCAATCACTGGTGGGAGTCGCTCAACATCAAGCATCTGTTCCCCATCGGCGAGGTCAACGGAAGCCACGGCGTTTATCGTCCGGGCGGATCGGCGCTCAATGCGGGGCAGGTGGGTAGTCTGCGCGCTGCTGATTTTATCGCCCATCGCTATGCCGATTGGACAATCGACAAAGGGCAGGTCAAGCAGGCGGCTCGCGAGGCGATCACCGATGTTCTCGAATACTTGGACAACAGCACCCAGTCCGAGATCTCCTGGAAGGAAGCCCGCGACGAGTTCCAGGGCCGCATGACCGAAGCGGGCGCTCATATCCGTTCGCTCGACAACCTCAAAACGGCGGTCGTTGCAGCGCGCGCGCAATGGAAGCGGGTTTCCGAGCAAGGGTGTGCATACAAGGGCGTGCGCAGCATGGTCGAGGCCCTGCGTAATCGCCAGCTATGCTTCGCCCATATGGTTTATCTGGAGGCCGTTCGTTTCCAGGTGGCCAGCGGCGTGGGTAGCCGGGGCTCGGCCCTGGTTTTGACGGCGCGCGGCGGAACCAAGGCGCATGCGGCGCTGGGCACCGAATGGCGTTTCGCCAAGGAAAACGAAAAATTCCGCAAGCAGGTTCTCGAAACCGATGTTCGCGGTGACAAAGTGATCTCCAAATGGATTGACCGCCGACCCCTTCCCGAAACCGATCTTTGGTTCGAGACGGCGTGGGCGGCATTCCGTGAAGGCAAAATCTACCGCTAAGGTAGTGGCTTGAGATAATTAGGAAATGTCCTCCTGAGGTGAATTGGAGGAACGAATAGATGGCGACGTTAAGACTGCCGGTGAAAGATGGTCCGCTGGCGCTCTACACCATGGGCGAGCCCAAGGATTTCGGGCCTGCGCCCGAACAACCCCATTGCCGCGTGGCAATGGCGGCTCCGCACATGGTCAGCAACCCGTTGGCCCACACCAATCCGTGGACGGAACCGGTGGTGGCCTGGGACGATACGCTCAAGTATCGGCGCTACCTTTGGGGGCTTGGCGTCGGTGTGGCCGAAGCCATGGACACGTCGCACCGCGGAAGCGGTCTCGATTGGCCAACTGCGCTGAAACTAATCGAGCTCAGCATCGCTGAATCAAAGGACTTTCCGAACGCGGTTCTGTTCTCGGGCGCGGGAACCGATCATCTGGACCCCGGCAATGCAAAGACTGTCAGTGACGTGATCGCCGCCTATGACGTCCAGTGTTCGGCTATTGAAAAGATGGGCGGATGGATTGTCCTGATGGCCAGCCGAGCGCTGGCGCACGTTGCCAAATCGCCGGACGACTACGCGAAGGTATATGACGCGGTCCTTTCGCGGGTACACAAGCCGGTCATAATTCACTGGCTGGGCGAGATGTTCGATCCCCGGCTTGCCGGATATTGGGGAGTGAGCGACCCGCAGGAGGCCATGAAAAATTGCCTCGGCGTAATTTCCGCCAACGCGGCCAAGGTGGAAGGCGTAAAGATATCGCTTCTGGACAAGGATCTGGAAATCAAGATGCGCCGGCGGCTCCCGGAAGGGGTCAAGATGTACACCGGCGACGATTTCAATTACCCGGAATTGATTGCAGGGGATGGGGAGGGGTTCAGTCACGCGCTGCTTGGCATTTTTGACCCTATTGCGCCCGCCGTGACCGGGGCTCTTTCAGCGCTGACATCGGGCGATGTCGATGGTTTCAACGATATCATGACGCCGACTATTCCGCTGGCCCGGCATATTTTCCGCGCACCGACGCAGTATTTTAAAACCGGTGTCGTTTTCATGGCCTACCTGAACGGCCATCAACCGCATTTTATTA
The DNA here is from genome assembly GCA_018648445.1 of Rhodospirillales bacterium. Next base: position 26,971 of record JABGRG010000044.1, read on the forward strand.
TGATGGGCGGCCAGCAGAGTGCGCACTCGCTGCCCTATTTGGCGGATGTGTTCCGACTTGCCGATCAGGCGGGCCTGATCGCCGACCCGGATCACGCCGCCGCGAAAATGAAAACCGTCATGCGCCTATACGGAATCGAGGGATAAAATTATGGGCGAAATTCGCTATCCGCTTTCCATCAATCAGGCAACCACCAAAGTGCAGTGGACACTGCGCGAAGCCGTCGAAGGCTACGCAAAGCAGGACGTTCATGGAATCGCGGTTTGGCGCGATAAGTTGGAAGAATGCGGCCTACGGGAAGCGGCGCGGATTCTCTCCGATAACGGGATGACGGTGACGGGCCTGTGCCGGGGCGGCATGTTCCCGGCCACTGATAAGGCGGGCCTTAAGGCCGCTATTGACGATAATTTGCGCGCCGTTGACGAAGCCGTCGCCATTGGCGCGCAGTGTCTGGTTCTCGTTTGCGGCGGGTTGCCCGAGGGATCAAAAGATATCGCCGGTGCGCGCGCCATGATTCGGGATGGTATAGCGGCGACCCTGCCGCACGCACGGGCCGCCGGAATGCCTCTGGCCATCGAGCCTCTGCATCCGATGTATGCGGCGGATCGGGCCTGCATCAACAGCTTGGAGCAGAGCAACGATATTTGCGATGAACTGGGCGCGGGCGTAGGGCTGGCGGTGGACGTCTACCATGTTTGGTGGGATCCGTATTTGAGGCGCGAGATTGACCGCGCCGCCAAGGCCGACCCTGGCCGTCTGCTGGCGTTTCATATATGTGACTGGCTGTCGCCGACCAAAGATATGCTGACCGATCGTGGCATGATGGGTGACGGCGTAATCGATATTCCCGATTTTCGCGCGATGATGGAGAATGCCGGATACGACGGGTATGTCGAGGTCGAAATATTCTCGACTCGATGGTGGAACACGGACCCCGACGAGGTTGTGGCCACCTGCATTGAACGGCATCGGTCGGCCTGCTAACGTATGGCGGGATTGTTTGGTTGCGGAAACAACGTAAATGAGTTCTTCGAATTGCAGAATAGTGGCGTTTTTTATGATTTTGCAACTCAGGATGCAAACTCCGGCAAAAGAATGGTAAGATTGGACGTTGCATATTGAAAGGAATCGCCATATTCCGGGATAGTTTCTTTTTTTCTGCCGTGGCATGAAAGTTGCCATTACGGCGGTGGTGTGCTCTTGAGGCCGCTTTTCGGGTTTTCCGTAAGGTGGGGAGCCGGCGGAATTTTATTCTGCCCAAAAATAATACAATGTCAGCGCGGGCATCGACCCGTCTGGCGGGTCGATTCTTTCGCAAGAGAGATTGTGGAAACAAGAGATTCTTACGGAGATTGTTCATGACGAATTCAGGAAAACTGTTGGTTGCCGGTTTTGCGGCGGCGCTGTTGTCAGGCTGCGGCGGGCAACAATTGGGAAAAGCGCTAGAGATTGATCCGAAGGGATCGACGTTCCAGGGTCATCTGTATGCCGAGTACATCGAGCTTTCGCAGTCGGAATACGACGAAAGCGACTGGGCGGATTCCGATAAGTTCGCGATGCGCGCGATCTCGGCGGGTACCGGTGGCCCCAGGTCGTTGGAAAAAATCGCTGCCCGCGAATTGCCCGAGGACAAGGTTTACGCTCTGACCGAAGCTCGCAAACGCCTCGTCAACGTGTTTGGCAAGGGCGCGGCCGAGAAATATCCGGCGGACGCGGCGCATGCTCAGGCCATGTATGAGTGCTGGATGCAAGAGCAGGAAGAAAACTTCCAGCCGCCAGACATCAAGCGTTGCCGGGCCGCACTTTGGGATGACTTGCGCAAGCTGGAAGCCGCCCTTGCTCCGAAGATGATGGCCGCGCCCGCGCCGATGCCCGCACCTGCGCCCGCACCTGCGCCGGCCATTCCTTCGTCGTTCATCGTTTTCTTCGACTTTGACAAGGCGACATTGTCGGAACAGGCCAAGGCGATTATCGGTGAAGCGATGCTCGCCATTCGCCAAAGCAAGGCGAAATCGGTGGTGATTACCGGCCATGCGGACAAGTCCGGTGCTGCGAAATACAATATGGAACTTTCCAACGCACGTGTTGCAGTCGTCGCTGCGGCATTCGCGGAAGGTGGACTGGACTCGAGCGTTAAGGTCGTGAGTGCGGGATACGGCGAAGAATCGCCGCGCATCGCGACGGCGGACGGTCAGCGTTCAGCGGCCAACCGGCGGGTTCATATCGACCTGAACCAGTACTAGGATCTGACGACCGATCCATGCGGGGGGCGGCGTGCCGCCCCCCGAACTCTGTTCTCGGACAGGCAAAGCGGATGAGCAAACCGTCGGTTTGGTGCGGTATGGGTAAGCTCGTCCCTTAGAAGGAGTATTCCATTATGAAACGCGGAATTCTGATCGGTGGCGCAGGTTTGGTGGTCATCGTCGTCGTGGGGGTTGTTTTCCTGTGGTCCAATATCGGCGAGATCATCAAGTCGGCGGTCGAAAAATTCGGAACGGAAATTCTTAAAGCCGAGGTAACTCTTAACGAGGTCGACATTTCGACGACTTCCGGTGCAGGTGCACTCAAGGGGCTGAATATTGGCAATCCGTCCGGCTTTGAAACCGACAAAGCCTTCAGCCTGGGCTTGGTCAGCGTCAAGATGGACACTGGTACCATCACATCCGATACCATTGTCATAAAGGAAATCGTCGTGCAGGCGCCGGACATTACCTATGAAATCGGCTCCGGTGGCAGCAATCTGGACAAGCTCAAGGAAAACGCCGACGCCTACGTCAAGGTGGCTTCGGGCGGCGGTGGCGGCAGCAGCAGCAGCAGCGCCGATAGCGCCGACGGAAAAAAACTGATTATTGAGCATCTGTACATTCGCGAAGCGAAGATGAATGTCAGTGCCACTTTTCTGGGCGGCAAGAAATTTGGTGCGACCCTGCCGGAAATTCACCTGACCGACATCGGCAAGGAAGACAATGGCGCCGGACCGGGCGAGATCGCCGATCAGGTCATCTCGGCCATTACCGATTCGGCGACCGGCGCGCTTTCAGGCATCGATTTCGGCGACATGGCCGGAAAAGTTACGGAGCAGCTTGGCGACATCATGGGTAGCGCGGGCGGTATGGCCAGCGGTGCCGCAGATGCGGCCAAGGGTCAGGCCACCGATCTAATGAAGAAGGCAACAGAAGGAACTGGCGGTGCCGGTGAGGCCCTGAAGGGGCTGTTTGGCGGGGCCAAGAAATAGCTCTGTGCCAGAATAATTCGTAGAAACGGCGGCCTTTTGGCCGCCGTTTTTTTCAATTATTCCCGAAAGTGGTGGGCGTCCATGATTTTCGGTGAATGGACGATAGGCGTGAAATCCATACGGTTCAGAATATCGGATTGCAGGTCGACGCCGGGCGCGATTTCGATCAATTCCACACCTTCCGCAGCCATCCTGAAAACCGCGCGTTCGGTCACGTAAACAACTTCCTGCCCGCAATCGCGGGCGCGTTGGGCGCTGAACGTCAGGTGTCCAACCTCGTGCACCAGTTTGCGCACTGAGCCGCCCTCGATGATCTCAAGCCCGTTGCTGCCTAGCGCGGTGCGTAACCCCTTGGTTTCAAAGGTGCCGCAGAACACGACCCTCTTGGCGTTCTGAGAAATATCGATAAATCCGCCGGTGCCGACCAGGCGCCCGTTCAGGCGCGAGACGTTGACGTTGCCGTGGCGGTCCATTTCGCCCATGCCCAGGAAGGTGATGTCGATGCCGCCGCCACTGTAAAAATCGAATTGCTTGATGGACGACAGAATGGCTTCCGGATTGACCGCCGCGCCAAACAACTCGCCGTCGATAATGGCCCCGTTGTGGCTGCCTTGTTCGATGGTCAGCCAGTAATCTTCCAGCTTGCCTCCATCAATCAGCATGTTGGGAATGCCGCCGGGAATGCCGAAACCGAAATTGACGACCGTGCCCGGCACCAGTTCCTCGGCGGCGCGTCTGGCAATAACCTGCCGAATACCCGGGTGGACGGCGGCGTTGGTCATGGCCGGTTCACCGAAAAAGGGTGCCAGCACCGCACCCTTGCCAATATAAGCCTGATCCGCTGCATACCAGACTGGCCGCTTTTGTTTTAGAGCCCTGAGCAGACTGCGCACGCTGT
>JABGRG010000183.1 GCA_018648445.1 Rhodospirillales bacterium
GGCAAGAACATCGTCGGCGTGGTTCTGCAATGCAATGGCTTCGAGGTCATCGACTTAGGGGTTATGGTGCCGTACACAAAAATTCTGGAAACGGCGAAGGCAGAAAATGTCGACCTGATCGGCCTGTCGGGCCTGATTACGCCGTCGCTGGATGAAATGTGCACGGTTGCGTCAGAACTGCAGCGCGAAGGCTTCGACATACCGTTGTTGATTGGCGGGGCGACCACATCGGCCGTCCACACGGCGGTCAAGATCGCGCCCAATTACGACGCCCCGACGGTTTACGTTACCGATGCGTCGCGCGCCGTCGGTGTCGTTACCAACCTGACCAGCGATACGGCGCGCGAAGATTATGTTCATTCGGTCGCCAGCGATTATGAAAAGATTCGTCACGACCATGCCGGACGCACCGGCAAGGGCAAGGCGCAGTCGCTGGAAGCGGCGCGAGCGGCAAAGTTCAGTATCGACTGGGAAGCAGCAGCCCCGCCGAAGCCGACCTTCACCGGCACCAAAGCCTTCGATGATTACGACATTTCCGAACTGGTCGATTACATTGACTGGACGCCGTTCTTCCGCACCTGGGAAATGAAGGGCGTTTATCCAGCCATTCTGGAAGATGAGAAAACCGGCGAGGCGGCACGCAATCTGTTCAACGATGCGCAAGCCATGCTGGGTGATATCATCTCGGGCAAATGGCTGACGGCGCGGGCCGTCATTGGCTTCTTCCCGGCCAACTCCGTCGATCATGATGATCTGGAAGTCTATTCTGACGACACCCGCAAGACGGTTAGCACAAAGCTGCACTTCCTGCGCCAGCAGATGTTGAAGAATTCGGGTCGGGCCAATTTCTCGCTCGCCGATTTCGTCGCCCCGAAAAAATTCGGCGTCCACGATTACGTCGGTGGCTTCGCGGTGACGACAGGGCTAGGCATGGCGGAACGGGTGCAGGCATTCAAGGATGCGGGCGACGATTACAACGCCATCCTGTTGGAGGCGCTGGCCGACCGGTTGGCCGAAGCCTTTGCCGAGCACATGCACGAGCGGGTGCGCCGGGAATTCTGGTCCTATTCGGAACACGAAGATCTGGAAAACCACGACCTGATCAAGGAAGAGTATCAGGGAATCCGCCCGGCACCGGGCTATCCGGCATGCCCGGACCACACCGAAAAATCGACCCTGTTCAAGTTGCTGGATGTGGAAAACCAGACCGGCATCAGCTTGACGGAAAGCTTTGCCATGCTACCGGCGGCATCGGTCTCGGGGTTCTATTTCTCGCACCTTGAATCCCAGTACTTCGGCATTGGCAAAATCTCGAAAGACCAGATCGAAGATTATGCGCGTCGCAAGGGCGTCTCGCTGGCTGAGGCCGAACGCTGGCTGCGCCCAAGTTTGGATTACTGAGGGGCGGGGGGCTTAAATGACGGAAAACGTCCGCGTTTTTGATCCCCATTTTCTGATTACCCGGATCGGCGAGATGGCGATCCAGTTGGGCAATTTCGTGCGCATGCAGCAGATGGGCTGGATGGAGCCGATGACCGGCGTCGTGCTGGCCCCGGTCCAACATGTCGCCAATTCCTATCTGTTGGATTATTTCGCCCGCTGGGTCACCGTCGAGCGCAACGACTGTTCCGACCGTTATCCGCCCTATGATGCGACCCGCATCACCTTGCCCAATGGCCTTGTCGTGCCGCACGACCGCGCCAATGTTGCCATTTCGAAGGTCTGGGAAGAACAGGGCCGCGGCCCGTTGTTGCAATTGCACGACGAGCACAGAGAGGCTGGCGAAAACGCCTTGCTGAGGTTGGGCCTGCCAACCGGCGCGTGGTTTGTCGTTTTGCATGTGCGCGAACAGGGATATGTCGAGGCGCAAGGCCACATGGCCGACGATCACAACGATTCCCGCAACGCCGATATCGAAACCTATCGGGACGCAGCCAAGGCGATTGTCGATGCCGGCGGCTGGGTGATCCGGTTGGGCGACGAGAAAATGACGCCGCTGTCAGCAGACATGAACATGGATGGCGTTGTCGATTACGCCCATCAACCGCTGCGCAATGAATGGATGGACGTATACCTGATGGGCGCGGCGCGGTTCATGATAGGCACCACATCCGGCCCGGCGGCGGTATCACCAGCCTTTGGGGTGCCGGTGATCATGACAAACGGGGTGCCGTTTTTTGAGCGCCCGGTGACGTCGCGTGATTTGTATATCTGCAAGCGGCACCTTGATGCGGACGGTCAGCCGATCCGTTTCGATGATTTGATGCGCCCACCGCACCTGTCATACGAAGAGCCGCCGCCGACCACCGTTGTTGACAATACGGCGGAGGAAATTCTGGCGGTAACACGGGAAATGCTGGGCCGCCTGGACGGCACGGTGGCTTATTCAGACGAAGACGAGACTTTGCAGGCAATCATCACCGGCTTGTCAGATGAATTTGAGAGTTCCGGGGTGGCGAGCCGTATGGGTCGGGATTTTCTCAGCAACAACAAAGACTTGTTAAGCTGACGCTCAGGCGGCTCCGGTGATCATGTCGTTGATGTCGTCAACGGACATTTGCGACGTTTTCAGGGCCGCCAACAGATCGACTTCCGTGGCCACGACTCCGCCGAGTTTCTGGGAAATGGCCTCGCGGACGAAATCTTTCAGGCGTTGGGCGTTGGCAGATCCGGTCAGGATGTCGGTCAGCAGTTCGCGGCGGATGGTCGCGGGAAACCCGAGCAGTTCGGAAACCAGGAAGCCCTTCGCTCGCATCGGGATATTCTCGTTGCCGAAAATGCGGTCCAGGCAAAAACTGTAAATGCCGAAATCGAGGCGTCCGGCCACCGCATAGGTGAATTCCAGAAATTCGTCGCGGAACAGTTGCGGTGTGATCTTGCGGTCAATCAAATGGCGAACGATTTCCAGAAAGGCGCGATAACGGGTGCGTGCCGGATTTATCTTGCCTTCCAGCGTCGCCTCGATCTCGCGGATGCGGGCCTCGCGGAAGCCGGATTCCATCATCTCCCGGGCCGAGGTCCGGACCTCGGTATCCAGTGTCTGGGCTTCGATCAGGGTGAACAATTCTTCGTATGATTCACGCGCCTTGTTTTTTGACCCGGCGGCCTTTCCCAGCGGCAGCAACGCCGCTTGCGCGACCAGTGGGTCTTTCGAAAATATGGAGGCAACGGCAGCCGCTGTGCGGTTGAGCTTGCTGGGGCCGCCGCTGTTGAAATCATCGGTAATCACGAACCGGCTTTCATCGAACACGGTCAGATACCGGCCTAGCTTGGAACAGGCGACAAAATGGTCCGCCAGATCCTCTTTGCGAGGTATTTTGATCGATGATGTGAAGGGCTGTCCGTTGCTCATAGAATCCACACTAACCGAAAAAAGAGTCGATTTAGAGTCAATTTCACGACTCTTTTATATCGCTACGTAAATGGTCGAGCCTGAGGCGGTGACGGTTGTCGCTGAGGCGGCGGGTGGCGAAGACGACGGCGGCCAAGGTGCCTAGTGCGGTCGAACCGGCGATCAGGAACATGATCAAAATTTGGTATTTGACTGCCTCGGTCGGATCGACACCGGCCAGAATCTGACCGGTCATCATGCCGGGAATAGATACGACTCCGGCCACAGACATGGCATTGATGATGTTCATCAGCCCGGCCCGAACGGCGTTGCGGACCAGTGGGCGAAAGGCGCTGGCACGGTCGTGACCAAGGGCCAGACGGGCCTCAACGGCGACTTTTTCGCGCACCGCCTCGCCCAACAAACGATCCAGACCAATTGAAACGCCGCTCATGGTGTTGCCCAGAATCATCCCCAGAATAGGCAGCGCGAAGCGCGGGTCGAACCATGGTTCGGGCCTGATCTGGGTGGTCAGGGCAAGCACCGTGACCAGGGACCCGGCCAGCATCAGGCTGGATGTGCCAAGCCCATAGGTCCACCAGCCGGTGAATTTTCGGGTTTGCCGCGCCGCCGCTTCGCGCCCGGCGATGGCGATCATGATGGCCGCGGCCAATCCCGTCCACAGGGGCGAGACCATGGCGAAAAGGATTTTCAAGACCATGCCAATCAGCATCAACTGAATGACCATACGCAGGGCGGCGACGCCGATCTGGCGTTCCATGTTCAGCTTCAGGCGCATTGACAGCAAGCCGCTGAACAGCAACAGCAGCGAGGCCAGTGTCAGGTCTTCATAACCAAGGGCGATGAAGTTCATGTCGTCCCTCCGTTATCAACAAGGCGTCCACCATCGATAAGATAGATGCGCGCCCCCAGACGTTTTGTCTGGGCCGCGTCGTGACTGACGATCAGCACCGATAAACCTGCGGCGATGCGTTCGGCCAGTAAGTCTTCGACCATTGTCCTTGAATCCGGATCAAGCGCCGATGTTGGCTCGTCCAGCAACAGCACTTGCGGATTCTGGATCAGTGCGCGGATCAGCGCCAGCCGCTGTTTCTCGCCGGTCGACAGGCGGGAAACCGGCCAGCCCAGCGCGTCGTCGTTCAGGCCC
>JABGRG010000184.1 GCA_018648445.1 Rhodospirillales bacterium
TCGGTGGTCAAACCTCGAGCATTGATCTGACGCCATACCGCGTTGACCGGTTCAATGGTTGAGGAGGAGGCCAAAAGCAATGAGCGTCCATGATGCCATTGTTGTCGGCGGTGGCCTTGTTGGTTCGGCGCTCGCCTACGGCCTGCAGCGGCGGGGATTATCCACGATTATGCTGGACGAGGGAGATATTGCCTTTCGTGCGGCACGTGGAAATTTCGGATTGATCTGGGTGCAGAGCAAAGGCGTTGATTTTTCTCCTTACGCCCAGTGGACATGGAAATCGGCCGAGTCCTGGGCCGACTTGAGCGCTGAATTCGAGGAGATCACCGGCGTCGATGTGGGATACCTCCGTCCGGGTGGCGCCGATATTTGTGTCGATGCCAAGGAGTTCGAGGCCAAACGTAAATTAATGCAACGCCTTCAATCACACTCACCGCATATCAATTACGAGATGCTCGACCGCAAGGCGATGGCCGATATGTTGCCCGGCCTTGGACCGGACGTGGCCGGTGGCTGTTACTGCCCCGCTGATGGTCACGTCAATCCGCTGTCTCTCTTGCGCAGCCTGCATCAATGCCTGAAAGCCAAGGGCGGCCGTATCGAAACGGGAGGCCGGGTCACCGCCATTCAGCATCAAGAATCGTCCTTCGTCGTCGAGACCGCAAAGGCCCGATACCATGGGGCGCGGCTAGTTGTCGCCGCCGGCCTCGGCACCCGGGATCTGGCGGCGATGATAGGGATGAAAGTGCCGGTGCGACCGGTGCGTGGACAAACGCTCGTAACTGAACGCTTGAAACCGTTTCTCCCCATGCCCCTGTCCAAGGTTCGCCAAACCGCCGAGGGAAGCGTCCAATTAGGGGCGTCCAGTGAAGATGTCGGTTTCGACGAAGGGACATCAAGTAAAGTTATGAATGATATCGCGGCACGTGCTGTGCGGGTTTTTCCGCATCTGCGTCGCGCCAGCGTTGTTCGCGCCTGGGGTTCGCTGCGGGTCATGACCCCTGACGCATACCCTATCTACGAACAGTCCGAACAATATCCGGGCGCCTTTGCCGCCGTCTGTCACAGCGGAGTCACCTTGGCGGCCTCCCATGTTTTTCACCTTGCCGCCTCGATCGCCGAAGGCTCCCTATCCGACAGCCTTTCCCCGATGCGCGCAGCGAGATTCCCCGCGAGTTCAGCCCATGCATAAAATCGACACCAACGACGACGGCCCCATGGTAACCATCGAATTCGAAGGTGCGCCGCTGACTGTCCGCTCAGAGGAAACGGTGGCCGCAGCCCTACTCGCTCAAAATCAATGGACCTTCCGCACCACCCCGGTAAGCGGCGCAGCGCGGGGACCATTCTGTATGATGGGGGTATGTTTTGATTGCCTGGTCGAAATCGATGGCATGGCTAATCGCCAAGCTTGCATGACGGTGGTTCGTGACGGCATGCGCGTCAAACGTCAGCAGGGTGCAGGCGATATCGATCTGGACCCGCTACCTGGAGTCGACGATGGGGACGCACCATGAAGGACCATTACGATATTGCCGTCGTCGGCGCCGGACCAGCAGGCATGGCGGCCGCCACGGTGGCGTCGGAGCAGGGCGCTTCTGTTCTGCTTTTAGACGAACTACCTGAGGCCGGGGGGCAGATCTACCGGGCCGTTGCACGCCAGCCTATCAAGGATCAAAAGATTCTTGGTGATGATTATTATCAGGGCCGAAGCCTGGTTGAAGTGCTGGCGAACAGCAGTGTTGAATACGTCGGTGGTGCCACTGTCTGGCAGGTTTCGCAGGAAAAGGAGATTGGCGTCTCCAAGGATGGTGTTGCACGGCTGTTAACAGCCGATCAGGTGATTTTAGCGACCGGTGCCCAGGAACGGCCGTTTCCGGTTCCCGGTTGGACACTGCCCGGCGTTATGACAGTCGGTGGCGCTCAGGTGCTGCTCAAATCCTCTGGCATGGCGGTCCCCGATGCGGTATTCGCCGGTACCGGCCCGTTGCTCTATTTGGTTGCCTATCAGTACTTGAAGGCCGGAATTTCCATCCGCGCCATCCTCGATACCACACCTCGTTCCAACCTTCTGGGCGCGCTGCCCCACCTTCCTGCGGCACTCTTGGATATTGGGACGCTGATGAAGGGAAAGCGTTGGATTGCCCGCCTAAGAGCTGCCGGTATTCCCTTTATCAAAAATGTCAAGAAACTGAAATTGGTTGGTGAAAATTCCGTGGAGGGCGTTGAATACCTGCACCGGAACACATGGTGCAAGCTTGATACCGAGCACGTTTTTCTTCATCAGGGTGTCGTGCCCAACGTCAATATGGCCATGGCCGCCGGTTGCACACACCTTTGGAGTGATCGCCAACTATGCTGGCACCCGCTTACCGATGACTGGGCTGAAACCGACGTGCCGGGGATCGCCATCGCCGGCGACGGCGTCGGTATCGGCGGTGCGCGGGCAGCCGAATATCGGGGACGGATTGCCGCCTACGGCGCATTGCACCGGTCTGGTCGTCTCAACAAAATGGAACGGGATCATCGCGTCGAACCGTCCCGGCGGGCTCTTGCCGGTGAAATGCGAATTCGGCCGTTTCTCGATGCTATGTTCCGGCCATCCGACAATTTCCGTATTCCCGAAGAGGCCGACACTATCGTGTGCCGCTGTGAAGAGGTGTCAGCAGGCACCATTCGGGATTCCATTGACTTGGGTTGTGCCGGACCCAACCAGTTGAAAAGTTTTAGCCGCTGCGGCATGGGACCGTGTCAGGGGAGGTTTTGTGGGCTGACGGTTAGTGAAATGATCGCCCAGACCCGCTGCGTTCCGGTTGGGGAAGTTGGAGCGTTTCGCCTGCGTCCACCGGTTAAACCCCTGATGCTAGCCGAACTTGCTGATCTGGCGGTGGCAGCGACAACTAAGCCGGGGCTCGATTGAGCCGATGGGAAACGCCGTCCACACGGCCGATGCTATTATCATTGGCGGTGGCCTGCATGGCTGCTCCACGGCCCTCCATCTTGCCCTGCGTGGGCTCAGTCCGCTCATCGTCGAAAGGGATCACGTCGGTCGCCACGCTTCTGGCGTCAATGCTGGCGGCGTTCGTCGATTGGGTCGGGCGTTGCCGGAAATTCCCCTCGCCGAGGCAGCGCTCGAGCGTTGGCGCAACATCCGGGGCCTCGTGGACGACGGCTGTGGATTTGTCAGTCCGGGCCAGATCAAAGTCGCCGAATCCGAGACTGAGTTGCAGGCCCTGACAGCGCGACGCAAGACGGTTCTGGAGGCCGGTTTCGAACACGAAGAGATCATTGATAGGGCTCAGCTACGGGACTTGTTGCCGGCAATTTCACCCCATTGTGTCGGTGGCATGCTTGTGCGCGGTGACGGTTACGCCGATCCATTCCGGACGGCCCTAGCCTTCAAGCGCAAGGCAATCACCCTTGGCGCCCGTATTCTGGAAAACACATCAGTCATCGATATAAAGCGAATCGACGATAACTGGCGTGTGGTTTCAAATGCCGGTGATCTTGAATCGCCGATCCTGGTCAACTGCGCCGGTGCATGGGGCGGGCGCGTCGCCGCCATGATCGGTGAGCGCGTACCGGTTGAGGCGCGCGCCCTGATGCTGATGATCACAGCCCGAATGCCACGATTTATCGAGCCTGTGGTCGGCGCGCAAGGTCGCACTCTGTCATTCAAGCAAGTCGAGAACGGTACGGTGATGATCGGGGGTGGCTTCCAGGGTAGGGCCGAGCCGGAACACAATCGCACGCACATGAATTTTATGGGTCTGGGTGCTAATGCGAAAATGGCTGCGGCGTTGTTTCCGTTCATGCGCCACGCCCGGATGGTTCGTTGCTGGGCAGGAATCGAGGGACATACGCCGGATGGAATCCCGGTGATCGGGGCGAGCGCAGCCGATGGCGCATTTCATGCTTTCGGGTTTTCCGCCCACGGCTTCGCCCTGACCCCGATAGTCGGTCAAATTGTTGCCGATCTGATCGTCACCGGGACCACGGACCTACCCATCGCCGCGTTTTCCGTTAACCGTTTTTAAAGAGGTCCCATTTTGACGCTGGTTAATTCACCAAATTTGCAACAGTGCTTTCAGGAAGGAAAGAAACTTTCACAGTCGTGCCGATACAAAAGAGGTTAAGTTTAGGGTCAGCCATTATTGTGTCAGCGTCAACGGTTCCGTTGGCTGATTCGACGGAAGAATCGTTCCCATTCCCATCTGACTAGCGTTGAAATGTCCGAGTCGGGTCAAAAGCCGCTGTCGCCACCGCCATCACGCCACGTCAGCTTTTGCCAATGATAGCCGAAATAACACTGTCAGGCATTGGGATACTTCTTCAGGTTGGATTGATTTATTGAAAATGGGGCAGAGAATGTCCGCTTTTCCCCTGTGATTTCAGACGTCGACCCGCTCCGCAATTGCGAGAGGGCCAATGAAATCCGATTCATCATCAAACACTTATTTTATGTC
>JABGRG010000045.1 GCA_018648445.1 Rhodospirillales bacterium
CGGTTCCGCAGCCGATTTGCAAGGGACAACTGTTGCCATTGAAGATGGTTATGCCACCCTGGAGCTGTTATCAAGTGGCCACCCGGATGTCGATCTTCTCGTCGTTCCGAATACCCTTGAAGCCCTGAAAGCCGTGTCTTCTGGTAAAGCCGACGCGTATGTGGGCAGTCAGATGGTCGCATCCTATCTGATCAAGCAATACCTGCTCCCAAATTTGAAAGTGTCGGGTTTTTTCGGAGACGAAACCCAGAAATTCCGCATGGCGGCGCGCAAGGACTGGCCGCTCCTGCGTGACATCGTGAACAAAGGGCTGGCTTCAATCAGCGACGAAGAAAAAAACGCCATCGTCAACAAATACGTCAGTCTTGGTTCCGATGCCGGGGAAGAGCGGGTCGAACTAACCGACGAAGAGCGGCAGTGGTTAAAAGAAAATCCGGTTATCCGGGTTCACAACGAGATGGACTGGCCACCATTCAACTTTGCGGAAGATGGCGATCCGAAGGGGTTCTCGATCGACTATATGGACCTGCTCGCGTCCAAAATCGGATTGAAGGTTGACTACGTAACCGGTCCAAGCTGGAACGAATTCTTAAGCATGATGAAGAGTGATGACCTTGAGGTCATGCTCAATATTGTCAGAACGCCGGAACGTGAAAAGTTCCTTCTTTACGCAGATGTCTATGGCTCCAACCCGAATACGATCCTCAGCCGAAGGTCGGATCCGTATGGCAGCCTGGAAGAACTTTTCGGCAAGACCGTCGCCGTGCCCGAGGGGTATTTTCAAGAAGAAATTCTGAAAACGGACTTTCCCCAGATCAAACTGCTTTTGGTTAAGGACGCCCGAGAGAGCCTCAAGGCGGTCAGCTTCGGCAAAGCAGATGCGGCCGTCTGTGAACTGGCTGTTTGCAACCATTTTATCAGCCACGGAATGATGACCGACGTGGCGATTTCCGGTGAATTGAAATTGGGTCGGGAAGGCGTCGACAAATTATGGATCGCAACCCGCAAAAACCTGCCGATATTGGCGTCCATTCTAAAGAAAGGTATGGATGAGGTTACGCAGAGCGAGAAGCAGCGGCTGGTCAGGCGGTGGATCGGCACAAATGAACCGGAAGCTGATGTCATCAAGCAGGTTCCCTTAACGGAAACGGAACGGCTGTGGCTAAGAGAAAACCCCTTTACGCGACTTGCCGTTCTTGAAGACTGGAAGCCTTACGACATTACGGCGGCGGATGGTCGGCATACCGGGCTGCACAGCGACCTTCTCGCACTGATCAACCGTCATTTGGGAACCAGCATTACCCCAATTCCCTTCCCTTCATGGAAAGAAGCCTACGCAAAGGCGTCGACCGGCGAAATAGACGGGATCATGGGGCTGAGTTGGACGAAGGAGCGTGAAGATACATTCTATTTCTCGCCGCCCTACCACTATAAGGCGGCGGATATCGTTGTTCGTGATGACGACACGTCCATCATTAAATGGTCCGATCTAGACGGAAAGAAGGTCTGGGTTCGGGCGAATTCATCCCTGGCCGTCAAGCTCCGCGCGGAAATTCCCGGTGCAAAGATTTTGGCGGCTGAGAGCGAAGCGGCAGGGTTGAAGGCCTTGTCCGAGGGCGAAGGCGACGCTTATCTGGCCTGGATTAGCGAAGATGCGGACGGTTTGAAGGCAATGGGCTTAAGGGTCGGCGGAGAAATCGACACACGTCAGGGTGAATTCACCATCGGCGTACACAAAAGCCGCCATCTGGTTGCCGACATCATCCGAAAGGGTATGCAAGCCATTTCCATCAAAGAGATGGCAAACCTCAGAAACAAGTGGTTCTTTTCCGACAATTACGCGGTCGCTCTGAATGACGCCGAAAAAGCCTGGCTGGCGCGCCACAAGAAGGTTCGGGTCATGGTTGGCACGTGGCCCCCGTTCCATTTTTCAGAGGACGCCCAGCATAAGGGCATGGCCCTGGATTACGTTCGGACCGCCCTTGATGTCCTTGGTCTGGAAATCGAACCCGTTCCCATGAAATGGCACGATGCGCTCAAGGGCATCACCAGCGACAATAAGATTATCGACCTTCTGCCGACCATTGCACGCAGCCCGGAACGCGAAGAGATGGTCAATATCACGCGCGACTACCTGTCGTTTCCAAGGGTGATTTTTACGCGCAAGGAATTCGACCCCGGCTCGTTGATGGATGCCCACGGCAAAACCGTTGCCGTGGAAAAGAACTTCATCACCCACAAACTTCTGGCCAAGGATCATCCCGAGATCACGCTTCTGCCCCTCGCCACCACCCGCGAAGCCATTGAGGCAGTGTCCTTTGGCAACGCCGACGCCTATGTCGGCAATATGGCCGTCGGTAATTATCTGATTGAAAAACTTGGGCTGACCAACCTCAAGGTCGCTGCTCAAACCACCTATAAGTCAGATATTCAAGCGATCGGCGTACGCAAGGATTGGCCCGAACTGGCGGCAATGATCAACAAGGTATTGGCTGTTTTGCCCGAAAGCGCCCATCGGGATATTCGGCGCCGCTGGTTACCCTCCACCGCCGACGATACGGCCAGGGCCTCGCGGGTCGATCTTTCCGCTGCCGAGCGAAAGTGGCTTGCCGAGCATCCCAGTTTTCGCCTTGGCATTGACGCCAGTTGGCCGCCGTTCGAGTTCATCGATGAATCCGGCAAATACAGCGGCATCAGTTCGGGCTATATCGAGACCATCAGCGAATTACTGGGCGTCGAGACGGAAGTGGTTCCGAACCTCACATGGACGGAGGTTATGGAAAAGGCCCGGACCGGCGAGGTTGACATCATTCCGGCTATGGCGCGAACCGACGAACGGGCCGAACACTACAATTTCACCAAGCCCTACATCACCTTCCCCCTTGTTATCGCCGTTGGCAAAAAGGCGCCCTTCGTCAGCACACTGGAGGACTTGGCGGGAATGCGTGTCGGCGTGGTCAAAAACTATTCCATCCATGAAATGTTGGTGGCTGACTACCCGAAAATCGCCGCCGTGCCGTACGGCACTTTGTTAGACGGGCTTGAGGCCCTGAACGAAGGCAGGGTCGATGCCTTCATCGATAATCTTGGCACCATCACCTACATGACCGGCAAGGGAAACCTGGAAAATGTCCGGGTCGTTGCGCCCATTGATGCCACCTTCAATCTTTCCGTGGCGGTGCGCAAGGACTGGCCGGAACTGGTCCCCATCCTTAACAAGGCGCTGGACGCGCTGACCGAACGGGAAAAGACGAGCATCCGCAACACTTGGATGGCGCTGGAGGTGACCTTTGGCCTGGACACCCGAACCATTCTGACCTGGGCTATTCCCATTGGGGCGGGTGTCCTCATCGTGTTCTTCACTTTCGTTTTTTGGAATCGCCGCCTTGGCGCCGAGGTTAACGAACGCAAGCGGGCCGAAGAGGAAGTAGCTCAACGAACCAACCTGCTGCAGGCCGTTCTCAGCTCCATGACCCAAGGCATCGTGGCCTTTGATAAGGATCTCAATCTAACGTCGTGGAACAACCAGTTCCTGACAATTCGTGAATACCCGAAAGAGATGGCCTATGTGGGGGCCAAATTCGAGAGCTTCATGAATTACGATGTCTCGCGCAGTGAGTTCGACACCGATGATCCCGAGCGTGGCGTCAGCGAACAGGTTATGCGCGCCCGGAAATTTGAGCCCCATGAGTTCGAGCGTCGACGCCCCGACGGTACCTATATCGAAGTCCGCGGCGGTCCCATCCCGGGCGGCGGGTTTGTCAGCACTTACACGGATATCACGCTGCGCAAGCAGAACGAGGAAGAGCTAAAGCAGGCGATGGAAAAGGCGGAAACGGCGACGCAGGCCAAGTCGTCCTTCCTTGCCGCCATGAGCCACGAAATTCGAACGCCCATGAACGGCGTCGTCGGCATGATCGACCTGTTGCGCGAAACGAAACTCGACGCCGATCAGCATCAGATGATGCGCACGGTGCGTGATTCGGCATTTTCGCTGTTGCAGATCATCAACGACATTCTCGATTTCTCGAAGATCGAGGCGGGCAAATTGGCGGTTGAATCCATCCCCGTATCGGTCCGTGACGTGGTTGAAGGCGTTGCTGAAACCCTGTTGCCGATCACGGCTCCGAAAAAGATCGAGCTTCTTATCTATATCGATCCCAATATCCCCTCGTGGGTGTTGAGCGATCAGGTCCGCCTTCGCCAGATATTGTTCAACATCGCCGGCAACGCCACCAAATTCACCGAAACGACACCCGACAAGAAGGGCGTTGTGATGGTTAGCGCCGATCATTTGGCGGGGGAGAATGAGAAGCAGGCCAAGGTCCGTTTCTCGATCAATGACAACGGCATCGGGATGTCGAAATCGGTAGTCGCTGGCTTGTTCAAACCGTTCACGCAGGCTGAAAGTTCAACGACCCGGCGTTTCGGCGGAACGGGGCTGGGGTTGTCCATTTGCAAAAACCTGACCGATATCATGAATGGCGAGATCGAGGTCGAGAGCGTAGAGGGCGAAGGCTCGACGTTTAGTATCACGTTGCCCTTTGAGATCGCCGACAGGACTGCCGACAGGGACGACCTTCATGACCTTTCGGGGGCCAATGTTCTGGTTGTTGCCAGTGACGAACAAAGTCGAACGCTGGCGACCGAATACCTCAACCACTATGGCGCGACGACACAGCTGACCGATGCGATTGAAGAGGTGGACGGGCTGGTCGTATTGGCGCGGGACAAGAGCGCGCCGGTAAACATCGTGCTGGTCGACTCCGCCTGGGGCGATGCGCTGCAACAGGAGATGATGAAAGCTGTCAGGGACGCCGCTCCCAATATGCGTTTCGTCGTTCTTACCGCGGATCGAACGGTGCGGATGGGAATGACATTGCCGGACAAGGTCGTGGTTGCGAACAACCCGCTCAAGCGCTCGGCCTTTGTTCGGGGTGTTGCAATGGCCGCGGGCGTCGCCAGTCCCGACGTCGACACAACGGAAGGCCCGCAGTTGAAATCCGGGAAGAAAGTGCCGAGCGTCGACGAGGCCAAGGCCATGGGGCAACTGATCCTCATCGCCGAGGACAACCTGACCAATCAGGACGTCATCAAACGGCAACTTGCGGTTCTGGGGTATGCCTGTGAAGTCAGGGACGACGGCAAGCAAGCGCTCGAGGCATGGAAGGAGGGCAAATACGCCGTTCTTCTGACCGATTGCCATATGCCCGAGATGGATGGCTATGAATTGACCGGCGCCGTTCGCAAGGCGGAGAAGGAGGAGGGGGACGAAGCGGTGCGTATCCCCATTATCGCCATTACAGCCAACGCGCTGCAGGGCGAGGGCGACCGGTGCCTGGAAGCGGGAATGGACGACTACCTGTCCAAGCCGCTGGAAATGGACAAGCTCAAACAGACCCTGGCCAGATGGATGCCCGCCTCGGCGTTGACGGCCAGCGAACCGGCCGTTGGCGAAGAACCTGCCCCGCTTCCCGCCGAAGCAGCCCCGCCTGCGCTTGAGGAAGACGCCGCACCCGAACCCGCACCCGAACCCGCAGTGGCACAAGGCGAGGCCATCGATGCGGTCGCGCTGAAGGACGTGTTTGGCGACGATGACGAGACCTTCAAGGAAATCCTCATGGACTTCATCTCGCCGACCCGAGGCATCGTCCAGGAAATCAAGGACGCCTACGATGGCCACAATTCGACGGAAATCGGGGCCGCCGCGCACAAGCTGAAGTCATCGTCACGGTCGGTTGGCGCGCATGCCCTGGCCGATCTTTGTCAAAAACTGGAAGCCGCCGGCAAGGCCGATGACTGGGACGGCGTCGAGGCCCTTTATCCGGACCTCGACGGCCTCGTGCAATCGGTTGAAGAATACATCGGGGCCTTGTAAAATCCGGGCTCCAGGGAATGGAATTTTCCATATTTGATAGCAAGGTGGAAAAACGTGGCTGATCAACCTTTCAAACTGCTGACCGTCGATGACGAGGAATTCAACCGCAAGCTCCTCGTCCGCCACCTCAAGAAAGAGGGGTTCGACAACGTCGATACCGCCGAGAACGGGCAGCAGGCCATGGAGATGGCGCGGGCCGGGGACTATGACCTGGTCATGACGGATATCGAGATGCCCGAGATGGACGGTATCGCGGTGCTCGAAGCCATGAAGGCCGATATGCGTCTGCGCGATGTCCCGGTGATCATGATTTCGGGGGTCGAGGACATGACCGCCGTGGTCAAATGCATCGAACTTGGCGCCGAGGACTATCTGCGCAAGCCCTTTAACCCGGTGATGCTGAAAGCCCGCGTGACAGCCAGCCTGGAAAAGAAGCGCCTGCGCGATCTGGAATCCGTGCACATGCAGCAATTGAAGGTGGAAAAAAAGAAATCCGACAAGCTGCTGAACGTGATCCTTCCCAATGCCGCGGCTAGCGAGTTGAAGGCCACCGGCAAGGTGGTGCCGCGCCGTTATGACGATGTGGCAATCCTGTTTTGCGACATCGTCAGCTTCACCACGTTTTGCGAAAAACACGATGCCGCCGAGGTGGTCGACGGGCTGCAGGCCCTGTTCACCGCGTTCGAGCGCGTCACCAACGAAAACGAGATGGAAAAGATCAAAACCATCGGCGACGAATTCATGGCCTCGGCGGGGCTGACCCGCACCAACTACACCCCGCTTCTGTCCGCCGTGAAGTGCGGCCTCGGCATGGCAGCGGCCACGGCGGAACTGGATGTCGACTGGCAGGTCCGCGTCGGCGTCCATGTGGGACCCGTGGTCGCGGGCATCGTCGGCGATCAGAAATACCAGTTCGACGTCTGGGGCGACACGGTGAACACGGCGGCCCGCATGGCCGGAATGGGATCGCCCGGCACCGTCGCCATGACCTACGACGCGTGGCTGAAAGTGCAGGACGAATGCCAGGGCCGCTCCCTGGGGCAGATCGACGTCAAAGGCAAAGGCAAAATCGAACTGGTGGAATGCACCGGGGTTCTCTGACGATCAAGAGCCCCAAAGTGTGTTTTTAGGCCACGAAACGCCGTGCCGCCAGCTTGCTTCCGAGGTGTGATGCTCGAACAATCGGCATCGATTTTTTTGCGATAAAGCTCAGAGACCCAAGGTCCCGCCATGCCTTTCGACTTCAAAAAAACAGACAATGGTTTGGGAATTTCTGTAACGGGATGGGGTGCCATCACCGACGAGGAGTATGAATGCTTCGCTGAGGGGTTGATTGAAGAATCCCTGACCGGAATTCCTCCTCTGTATATTCTTTGCGATTACACGGCGGTGACGGATGTCAGCCTGTCTCGGGAAACCCTCCGAGCTGTTGCGGAAAAACAGATCGAAGCGTCCGCAGACATGCCTGACACCATCATCGCGATCATAGCCGACGGCGATCTGATTTTTGGCTTGTCGAGAATGTGGGAAATCCTCGCTGATAGAGCGAAATGGGACACCCACGTATTTCGCAGTCAAACAGAGGCCAAAGACTGGATCCAGATTGGGGTCCGGTTCAACCCCAGAGGTCAAAATTTGACCTTCCAGTGACATCGTTTTCCGCCGGTGGCGCGCGATCCTTCTTTGAAAATCACGTTCAAGCGCCACGCCAGCTACCCTCCGGCCTCCCCCTACTTCGCCGCTGCCCTGATCCCCGTAATCGTCCCTCCCGGCACGATGTCTTCGGGGTCGAGGCGCAACTCCAGTATGGCGGGTTGATTGGAGGCCACCGCGCGCTTGAACGCCGGGATGAAGTCTTCGGTGGTTTCGACGATCTCGCCGTAGCCGCCGTAGGCGCGGGCGAGGGCCGCGAAATCCGGGTTGATCAGTTGCGAGCCGACGGTTCGTTCGGGGTAATTGCGTTCCTGGTGCATGCGGATGGTGCCATACTGGCCGTTGTTGGCCACCAGCACGATGATGTTGAGGCCGTACTGCACGGCGGTGGCCATTTCCTGTCCGGTCATCAAAAAGTCGCCGTCGCCGGTAAAGCACACCACCGTGCGTTCCGGGTGGGTGGCCTTGGCCGCGACGGCGGCCGGGACGGCGTAGCCCATGGCGCCGCTGGTTGGGCCCAGTTGCGTCCCCAAGAGCTTGAAGGTGAGGAAGCGGTGCGCCCACACGGCGTAGTTTCCGGCACCGTTGGTGATGATGGCGTCGTCGGGCAGAATCTCGCCCAGTTGCGCCACGGCCTGCGCGAAGTTGAGCGCGCCGGCGGCCTTGGGCGGGGTCGAGAAGGTCTTGTATTCGTCGCGGCACTGGGCCAGCCAGCCGGTCCGGCTTGCGCCGTCTACTGGCTCAAGCGCGCGCGCGGCGGCGAAGAATTCGGGCATGCCCGAAACGATGGGCAGATTGGGCGTATAAACGCGGCCCAGTTCCTCGGGGCCGGGATACACGTGCACAAGGGTCTGGCGCGGCGTCGGGATGCCCATTAGCGTGTAGCTGCGGGTCGTCATTTCGCCCATGCGCGCACCGGCGACGATCAGCAGATCGGCTTCCTTGACGCGCTCGCCCAATGGCACGCTCGCGCCGGCGCCCAAAAATCCAATGTAGCAATCGCTGGCGTTGTCAATGTGGTCCTGGCAGCGGAACGAGGCGGCGACGGGGATTTGGTTGGCTTCGGCGAACGCCTGCACGTCGGCGCACGCGGCGTCCGTCCAGCCGCTGCCGCCCACCACGATCATGGGCCGCTCCGCCTTGTCCAGCAGCACGCGCAATTCGTCCATCTGGGCGGCGGCGGGGCTGGCTTGGGCGACGTTATAGGGCCGGGTGTCGATGGCGTCGGCCTTGTCGCGCAGCATGTCTTCGGGCAGGGCAAGCACCACCGGCCCCTTGCGCCCGTTCATGGCCACGTGGAAGGCCTGGCTGATGTATTCGGGGAGGCGGGCGGCATCGTCCACCTGGGTCACCCATTTGGCCATTTCGCCGAACATGCGCCGGAAATCCATCTCCTGGAAGGCTTCGCGATCCAGCATGGAACGCCCGACCTGACCGATCAGCAGGATCATGGGCGTCGAGTCCTGAAACGCCGTATGTACGCCGATGGACGCATTGGTGGCCCCCGGCCCCCGGGTGACGAAACAAATGCCGGGCCGCCCGGTCATCTTGCCATAGGCCTCGGCCATGTTGGCGGCCCCGCCTTCCTGACGGCAGGTGATGAGCGACACCTCGTGGCTGGTGTCGAAAAAGGCGTCCAGCGCGGCCAGATAGCTTTCGCCGGGCACGCAGAATACGCTGTCCACACCGTGAATGCGCAGGGCGTCCACCAAAATCTGGCCGCCGGTGCGTCTGTTGTCACCGTCCGTCATGGGTCGTCTCCGGAAATTGGATTTACATCTCGACTTTGGGAAGCGGGAAGAAATCCACCGGCGTCATCAGTTTGTTGTTCTGCGCTTCCAGCGCGCCCAGCTCGTTGCTTTTGACCAGATAGGCCAGCCAGTCGGGATCGGCCATCATGGAGGCGCGTTTTTTGGCGCGGTCGGCGGCGTCTTCATAAACCCAGATGTGGATGTATTCGTTGGGATTGCCGGTTTCGGTGGTCAAGAAGGCCAGCGGCTGACCAACATTACGGGTTTGCGGTTCGCGCCCGAATTCATTGTAAAGCGCAATTTGTTTTTTGATCATTCCCGGACGACAGGTATAAGTACGAACGTCAAGCAGCATGGTATCCTCCCCAAAAAAAAGCAGTTGGGGTTTTTTAGCACCGCTGCGTCGCCGTCGAAACGGAAATAAACGCAAAAATACGGGGGAAACAGGATATGGAACTTTGCCGGGTGGGAATTATCGGTCTGGGCGTCATGGGCTTGCGCATGCTGACCAACATGGCCAATGACGATCGCTTCGGATTTTCCGGTGTGTGGGACCCGGACAAAGCAGCCCGGGATCATGTCGCGCGCGAATTTCCAAACATCCCCATCGCTTCCGGTCCGGATGAAATCATCACGGCGGCCGAGACCGATCTGATCTACATCGCGAGCCCGCCAGCGTGGCACAAGGGTTATGTCATGGCCGCCGCCGAAGCGCAAAAACGCATCTTTTGCGAAAAACCGCTGGGCATTGACGTGGCGCAATCGCGCGAAATGGTGGCCGAGCTTGAACGGCGCCAAACCCCCAACATTGTCAATTTCATTCAATCCACATCCAACGCGGCCGAGGTGACGGCGAAGCGGCTGGCGGCGGGCGAACTGGGCGACATTACGGGCGTCGATATCATTGTTCATTTTTCCAAGTGGCCGCGCGCCTGGCAGATCGATGCCGACTGGCTGCGCTTTCGCGAGCAGGGCGGCTATACCCGCGAGGTGTTCTCGCACTTCATGTTTTTGACCGAACGCTTTTTGGGCAAGGCGCGAATCGACTGGTCGCAGCCGCGCTACCCGAATGATCCGCTTCTGTGCGAGACCCACATACAGGCGCGGCTCGATTGTTCGGGCGTGCCGGTTTGCATCATGGGGTCCAGCGGTGGGACCGGGCCCGAACGGGTCGAGATGACCCTCTGGGGAACCAAAAAAAGCCATCGGCTGCACGACTGGTTTTGGCTGCAAAGCGCCGATACCGAGGGTGAATGGACCGTGGAACTGGCGGAAATCCCGGATTTGCGGGTGGAAAATTTCAAGCGTGTTCTGGACAACGTGGCCGCCTTCGCGGCTGGAAAAGACCATGTTTTCCCCTCGGTGGCCGAGGCGCTCAGCGTTCAGGAACTGATCGAGACCATGTTAAAAGGGTGAAATCCGATGTGATCGGCGTTGACAGAGCGGGGCCAAGCCCCTATTTTCCGCGCCGCGCATCGCCGCAGGGGTTGCCTGTGGTCAAGGTCTGAGGATTTCGTTATGAAAGTTAAGAACTCGTTGAAAGCCGCAAAAGGGCGCGAGAAGAACTGCATCGTCGTTCGCCGTAAAGGCCGCGTCTACGTGATCAACAAACGTCACCCGCGCTTCAAAACGCGGCAAGGATGATTCTGGGCTGAACCGTCCTGCCTGACGTTGCCCTTTAGGGCCGCAAGTTTAGAAACCGCGCCATCAACAGCGCGGTTTTCGTTTTGCCTGAATTCAATTTCATCTTTCCGTCGCTGTATCGTTCCTCTTATTATCCCCCCAACCCGCGAGGAGATTGGGAAGAGGGGCAATGAGCGAAAAGTTCAAGGCGCAATCCACCAAGCAGATTGAAGAGGCCATAAGCTGGGCCCTGGCCAATGAAACCTCCCTTGAAGTCATCGGGGGCGGCAGCAAGCGGGCTTTTGGCCGACCCGGCGAAGCGGGGCATTTGCTGGATCTTTCCGCCATCTCGGGGGTGGTGAATTACGAGCCCAAGGAACTGGTGATGAGCGCGCTGCCCGGAACGCCGCTGGCGGAAATCGAGGCGGCGCTGGAACCCAACCGTCAGGAACTGGCCTTCGAACCGGCGGACCTGGGTCCGTTGTTCGGGACCGGAGCGGGCGGGTCCAACCTATCGGGGACCATCGGCGGGGCTTTCGCATGCAATCTGTCGGGACCGAAGCGCATCCGCATCGGGGCCGCGCGCGATCATATCCTGGGGTTCCAGGCCGTCAGCGGACGGGGCGAGGCGTTCAAGTCGGGCGGCCGCATGTTCAAGAACGTCACGGGCTTCGATCTTTCCAAACTGTTCTCCGGCTCGTTCGGAACCCTGTCGGTCTTTACCGAACTGACATTCAAGGTTCTGCCCGCCGCCGAGACGGTTCACACGGTTCTGGTTTTTGGTCTCACGGCGATGGAGGCCACCCGCGCCATGACCAAGGCGCTTCACAGTTCCAACGAAGTTTCCGGCGTTGCCCACCTTCCGGCGGATGTCGCCGCCGTGTCGGGCGTGGCGCCCATATTGTCGGCGGGCGGCGCGGTCACTGCCGTTCGCGTTGAAGGGTTCGGCCCTTCGGTGGACTACCGCTGTAATTCGCTGGTCGAACTGCTGGGCGGATTCGGCGAAACGGGCCTGCTGGAAACGGACGATTCGCAGATGCTCTGGCGCGAGGTGCGCGACGTATCGTACTTCGCCCGCGAAAGCCAAAATCAGGTGTGGCGGATTTCGACGCCGCCCGGCGAGGGTGCGCGCGTCGCTGCGCAGATTTTGCAGGCCCGACCCGGCAAGGTCTATTTCGATTGGGGCGGCGGCCTTTTGTGGCTGTCGCTGGAAGCCGCCGACGATGCCGCGCACGAGGCCGTGCGGGGCGCGCTGGGCGACACCGGCGGTCACGCGACGCTGGTTCGGGCCGATGAAGCGGTGCGCGCCCGCGTGCCTGTATTCCACCCGCAGCCGGGGCCGTTGGCGGCATTGACGGGCCGCGTCAAGGAAAGCCTCGATCCCAAGGGCGTTCTCAACCCCGGCCGCATGTTCGCGGGCGTCTAGAGCGGGCCGGAGAAAAACAAAAATGCAGACCCATTTCTCCCTGGCCCAGCTTGCCGAACCGCGTACCGCCGAGGCCAACGACATCTTCCGCGCCTGTGTGCATTGCGGTTTTTGCACGGCGACGTGCCCGACCTTCGTTTTGCTGGGCGACGAACTGGATAGCCCGCGCGGGCGCATCTACATGCTCAAGGACATGCTGGAAAAGGACAAACCGGCGTCGAAGCATCTGGTCAAGCATGTGGACCGCTGCCTGACATGCCTTTCGTGCACCACCACGTGTCCGTCGGGCGTCGACTACATGCATCTTGTCGATCAGGGGCGCGCGCGAATCGAGGAAACCTACACCCGTCCGCTGGCCGACCGCCTGCTTCGTGAAATGCTGGCTTTCGTACTGCCGAACCCGAAATTGTTCCGCTTATCCTTGTGGGGCGCGTGGTTCGCCCGGCCTTTCGCCGGTCTGATGCCGGGCCGCCTCAAGGGCATGGTCGGCATGGCGCCGAAAACCATTCCCCGGGCGTCGACCAGCGCCCGGCCGCAAGTCCATGCGGCGCAGGGACCGAAACGCATGCGGGTCGCGCTGCTGGTAGGCTGCGCCCAACAGGTGCTTCGCCCCGTCATCAACGAAGCGACCATCCGTCTTTTGACCCGCCACGGCTGCGAGGTGGTGGTCGCCGAAGGGGCCGGGTGTTGCGGGGCGTTGGTCCATCATATGGGCCGCGAGGATGAGGCCCGCGCCAAGGCGCTGGCCAACGTCAAAGCCTGGACACGCGAGCTGGAAGGAGACGGTCTGGACGCTGTCGTCATTAACGCGTCGGGCTGCGGGACGACGGTCAAGGATTACGGCCATTTGCTGAAGGACGATGCGGACTGGGCGGACGCCGCCGCGCGCATTGGCGAACTTGCAAAGGATGTGACCGAGGTTCTGTCGAGCGTCAAACTCAAAGTCAGCGAAGGCGGCGAACGACCCATCGTAGCCTATCATTCGGCGTGCTCGATGCAGCACGGACAGCAGTTGCGCGACGAGCCGAAACAATTGCTGCGTGACGCCGGTTTCGAGGTTCGCGAACCTGCCGAGGGGCACATTTGCTGTGGTTCGGCGGGCACCTACAATCTGCTTCAGCCGAAACTGGCCGCGCAGTTGCAAGCCAGAAAGGCGGCCAACATCGTGGCCCTCGAGGCCGATGTGGTGGCCGCCGGAAATTTGGGCTGCATGGTCCAGATTGGTGACGGGATCGATCTGCCAATTGTCCATACGGTGGAACTTCTGGATTGGGCGACCGGCGGACCCAAGCCGCAAACCCTGTAATTAAGCCGGGCCCTGTAAATCTGGTAGCCGAATTCCCATCTACCGGGAATGCGCAGGTTTCAAATTCTGGCGATCCTGATCGCCTGTCTGTTGGTGCCGCTGAATGCGGGGGCCGTGCACGAACGCGAGCATCGTCTGGACGCCCTGTTCGACCTTCTGAAAGAGGCGCAAACGGTCGCAGATGCCCAGACCATTGAAGTTGAAATTTGGAAACTGTGGACCGTCACGGGCGAATCCGAACTCGATTCGGCTATGTATTCCGGAATTGCTGCGATGCGGCGTGGCAACCTGCAACGCGCATTGAACCTGTTTGATCAACTGACCGTCGACGCCCCGCAGTTTGCCGAAGCCTGGAACAAACGCGCGACCATTCACTACATGCTGGGAAACCACGACGCCTCGATCGCCGACATCATGCAGACATTGACGCTGGAGCCGCGCCATTTCGCCGCGTTATCGGGGCTGGGCATGATTTTCGCGAACACCGGTCGCGAGGAAGCCGCACTTCGCGCGTTCGAACGTGCGCTCAAAATTCATCCGCATCTGCCAGGCGCCAAGGCTTTCAAAAATTCGATCAAGCGCCAGATCGACGCCCACCGAATTTGATTTTTTTCGCGTCGGTCAACCCTTTCTTGATGGAGCCGTTCGCGTCGCGTAGGGTGCGCCCGCAAACTGTTTTCCGGGAGAAAGGTTAATGCGAGCCGAACCGGCAAGGATTGACGAAGAGCTTATCGAAGAACTCAAGGCCTTGCTGGGCGACCGCGTAAGCACGTCGGGTGCCGTCAGAGAGCAGCACAGCCACGACGAATCCTACCATACGCCGCAGGCGCCGGACGCAGTTGTCTTTCCACGATCCACCGAGGAAGTCAGTGAAATCGTCAAGGCCTGCGCACGACGGAAAGTGCCGGTGATACCCTTCGGTACGGGTACCAGCCTGGAGGGGCATGTGGTCGCATTGCACGGCGGCGTTTCCATCAATACAAGCAACATGAAGGAAATTCTTACCGTTAATCCCGAAGACATGGATGCGACCGTTCAGGCCGGTGTAACGCGCATTCAACTCAACACCTATTTGCGCGATACGGGCTTGTTTTTTCCGGTCGATCCCGGCGCCGATGCATCGTTGGGCGGGATGGCTGCGACACGGGCTTCGGGCACCAATGCCGTGCGCTACGGAACAATGGCCGATTGCGTGTTGAGCATGACCGTGGTTTTGGCCGACGGGCGCATCATTCGGACAAGCCGGCGCGCACGCAAATCCGCAGCCGGTTACGACCTGACGCACCTGATGGTCGGGTCCGAGGGAACGCTTGGCGTCATTACCGAGATTACGTTGCGGCTATATGGAATCCCCGAGGCCATATCCTCTGCCGTTGTTTCATTTCCCGACATGGAATCGGTGGTTAACGCCGTAATTTTGACAATCCAGTCCGGTATTCCCATCGCGCGGATTGAATTGCTTGACGAAGTTCAAATGGATGCGGTGAACAAGTATTCCAAACTGGATTACCCGGTTCAGCCCACGCTTTTTCTCGAATTTCATGGGAGTGAGAGCGGGGTCGCCGAACAGACCAGTGCGGTCGAGGAGATCACCAAGGATTTCGGCGGGGCAGATTTTAAATGGTCGGTTCTGGCCGAGGAGCGTTCAAAACTTTGGCAGGCCCGGCACGATGCTTACTATGCCGGCCTGGCGCTAAAACCCGGTAGCCGGGGTATAGCGACCGACGTGTGCGTCCCCATTTCACGGCTGGCCGAATGCATTCTGGAAACCAAGGCCGAAGTGGATGAAAGTTTCCTGCTGGCGCCGCTGGTCGGGCATGTGGGCGACGGGAATTTTCATTTGGTCATCGTCGTTGATCCGGACGACCCGAAGGATATGGTCGAAGCAAAACGCATCAGCGACCGATTGGTGTTGCGCGCACTGGCCATGGATGGAACGTGCACCGGCGAACACGGGGTCGGGTGCGGAAAGATTGATTTTCTCGAGGCCGAGCACGGCGAGGCGATTAGCGTCATGCGAGCCGTAAAAACTGCCCTGGATCCCGATAATATTATGAACCCGGGCAAGATCGTCAGGTTATGATGAAGATCGTTCTTATCACGAGGCCGCGAACGTGAAAAAGCTCGTTGCAGCGATATTTCTGCTTGTCGTCGTCGCCGTCACGGTGGTCGTCGTGCTGCCCGATACCATCGATTGGAACCAATACCGAAGCGATATCGCGGCGCGTGCCGAAAGCCTGACCGGTCGCAAGATGATTATCGGCGGCGACATCCAGATTGCCTTGTTCCCGGCCCCCGCCCTGGTTGCCCATGATGTCCGGGTCGCCAATATCAAAGGCGCGGTAACGAAGGATATGATCCGGCTCGGGTCGCTTGAAATCCGGGTCGTGCCGGGGCCGCTGCTGGGCGGGACCGTTCAGGTCGAGACGATCAAGCTGATTGATCCGGTCATCGAATTGGAACGGCTTGCCGACGGTCAGGTCAACTGGGAACTGGAGCCGTTGCGTCGCGAGGCGGACGGATCGGCAAGCGTGGCACTTCCCGGGGTTGAGCAGGCGGTGCATACGGAGGAAGACGAAGGCACGGTGCGTCTGGACAACTTCCTCATCGAAAACGGAACGATTATTTTCCGGGATACTCAGGAAGGTCTGCTCGAGCGCCTCGATAAAGTGCACGCCCGGTTGGCCGTCGGTTCTTTGAGCGGACCATTCGATAGTGCCGGCAAGCTGCTTTATCGCGGTGTGCCGCTGGGTTATGAGGTTTCGGTCGGCAGGGTGATCGAGGGCCGCACCGTTCCCCTCAATATGATCCTGAGCGCCGAAAAGGGCGCTGCGAAGGCGGAAATCTCCGGTGCCGTTGTCGACCTGGGCGCATCGCCGCGTTTCAAGGGCAAAATCGTTGTCGGCAGTAACGGTCCGGGTGGTCTTATCGACGATATGTTCGGGGAGGGTACGGCGCCCGCCTTCATGGCCGAACCTATTCGCGCTGAAACGGAAGCGGTTTTGTCGGTTGAAGACATCGCCCTGAGTGAAGTCGCTGTTTCATTGGGGCGGCTGAACGCCGCCGGGGATGCCAAGATAACCTTTTCCAGGCCTGTCAACATTGACGCAAGACTGGCCGTCAACCGTATTGATCTGGACGCACTGATGGCCGAACCGCCCCCGTCGAAAGTCGCGGGCGAGGAGAGTAAAGAGCAAACGCCGGGAGCGACCGAAGGAAAAACGGAACCGAAACCCGCGCCCGCAAAGAGCAACGCGTCGTCGGGGCCGGGTGACGGCTTCGCAATCCCACAAAACCTGACGGGAATGTTCGAGCTTTCAGCCGACGCGATTACTTACGGCGGCAGCAAAATCAGTGACGCGCGCATCAATGCCGAGTTGGGCGGCGGCGCGATCTCCGTGCACCAATTATCGGCACTGATGCCCGGCGGGTCCGACGTGTTTGCCAACGGTTCGGTGACGGCCAAGGACGGCACGCCGGTGTTCGACGGCAATCTGGACGCCAAGGTCAGCGACCTTAGGCGGCTTATGTCGTGGTTGGGGGCCGATCCGCCGGACGTGCCATCGGATCGCCTGCGAAACGCCGCGTTCAAGGGCCGCATCGTTGCGGACGCGCGCGAAATTAGGGGCCGCGACCTGGAGATTACGCTCGACACCTCGCGGATCACCGGGGCCATCACACTGGCCAAGCGAAAGAAGCCCGCGTTTGGCGCGCGCTTCAAGGTCGACCGGCTGAACCTCGATGCCTATCTAAAGTCGGCGAATGGCAATAAGGGCGGCGGCAATAAAACGGCAAAGAAGGGAGCCGATCCACTGGCGTTTCTTACCGTCCTGAACCGGTTTGACGCCAATCTGCAGCTTGAGATCGAACGCCTGACGTACCTTGGTGTGCCGTTCAACGCGGTGGCTCTCAAGGGAACCGTGTTTGGCGGCGATGTGGAAATTCGCGAGGCCTCGGTGGGCGATGTGGCGGGCGCCAAGGGGCTGCTTTCAGGCCGTCTGGTGGGGCTGCCCAAGATACCCGCCGTCAAGGGCGTTCACTTCGAATTGCGAGGCGTGGATTTGGTTCGCTTGCTGCGCCAGTTGCAGGTGGATGTCCCGTTTGCGTCGAGGGATATCGGTATTGCTGAACTGACCGGTCGTGCGGACGGCGTTCTTTTGCGACCGGAATTTGACCTGATTCTCAAAACAAGCGATGCCTCGGCGGACTTGAAGGGGCGGTTTTCCATTTTGCCGATCGAACCTCTGTTCGACGGCGAGATCAAGGTGCGTCATTCGGACTTCCCCCGGTTCCTGCGCCTTCTCGGCATCGTGTACCGACCGGCGGGACGGTTGGGCGGCTTCGGTTTGTCGGCCAAGGCCAAGGGCGATTTTTCCAAGATATCGTTTGACGCCATAAGCGGACGGATTGGTCCGGTGCCGGTAAACGGCTCACTGTCGGTCGATCTGGGCGGTAAGCTGCCGCAGCTCAATGGGGCCATGAATACGGGCCGGATCGTTATCGAGGATTTTCTGCCTGCCAAACGAAGCGCGTCGTTGGCTCCCGCAATCCGGCCCGCAATCCGGCCCGCAATTCGGAAAGCCTCATTCAGTGGAGCAATCGTACCTGTGGCTCTCGCCGATAAAGAACATCGCTGGCCGACCGAGAAAATCGATCTGTCGTTCTTGCAGGCATTCGACGGCGAGATGAAGCTGGTTTCCGAGGCCCTTGTCTATGATGGCGTGGAACTGGCGAAATCGGTTTTGAATGCGACCCTCGCGGGCGGTATCCTTCGCGCCAATTCGCTGACCGGCGAACTGTTCGGCGGGCGGTTGAAGGGGATCGCGACGGCCTATTCCGCGCCGGTGCCACGGCTCAAAGGATCGATCTCACTGGCCAATGCCGACTTCGCGAAAGCCGAACAGACCTATCGCGGCGCAAGCGCGGCAACGGGCAAAATGAACTTCCGCATGACCTTCGATGCCTCCGGTCGGTCGGTGGCTCACCTGATCGCGGGCCTGAACGGCGAAGGGTCGGCCGAGTTGATGAAAATCAGCGTCGCCCCGGGGGCGGAAAAGGGTGCGAGCGGGCCAATTGTCGGTTTGCTTTCGGGCCTGAATAATCTGGTGGGATTGGCCGGTGGACGTGCGGGTGACGGGTTGGCCGACCTTTCGGGCAGTTTCGCGGTTCAGCGGGGCGTTGCCCGGTCACAAGACATTCAGTTCGTATCCAACGTTGGCGAAGGCAAGGCCGAAGGGTTTGCCGATCTGGTCAAATGGCGAACGAAACTGGGCGGCGATATCCGCCTTTCCAAAAACGTATTTTCGAAGCTGTTGAGCGGAACCACGGGGTTTGAATTGGTGGTCCCCTTCCGCATCGAGGGGAAGCTGGACGAACCCGACGTTGTTATCGATACCGGCAAACTTCCGGGCAAGGCGTTGAAAATTCCGGGGGCTCTTCTCCGAAAATCGGGCGATATTCTAAACCGTATCCTGCCCCGGTAACCGTTATTTCCTATTGGGAGCGGCCCATGGAACGGTATGCGTTCAGCACATGGACGCGCACGGCGCTGGAAAGATTGCCTTCGCGAGATTGGTCGATTTCCTCGATCAGCCGGTTGATCGATATCCCACGCATGTACGCAAGTTCCTTCAGTGCGTCCCAGAAGGCGGGCTCAAGGGATATGCTGGTGGCGTGTCCGGCGATCATGATCGACCTTTTGAGAACCGTCATTTTCGCCTTCGTCCTTTTTTCGATCCCGACCGGCGGCTGGCTTCCCATGCCTTGCGGGCCCAGCCGCAGAGTTCATTCTGGTCCTCAAGCACGTCGGCGGGAACTTCCCAGTACGACATGGGATAGGGTTTGTCCTCGAAGGGAATGAACGGCCCCGTTCCGGCGGCCTCGAAATCGGGTCGATTCGTGTCAT
Source organism: Rhodospirillales bacterium (assembly GCA_018648445.1). The sequence continues at coordinate 19,543 of JABGRG010000045.1, forward strand.
CAACCTTGAAATAAAGGACGTCGCCCGCAATAAGGCCGATGATGGTTCCGTCCAGGTACACGCCGGCGCCGCCAAACATGGAGCGCGCCGTGACTTTTCCCAGAGGCTCGAGCATTTCAATTAGAAAATCGCGAAATTCCGTGCTGAATGCCATGGTCCGGCTCTTTCGTTGCGACTGGTTACAACAGGTGCTCGTATAGCATCAGCGTGGCGAAGGCCAGAAGGACAAGGCCCGTTCCGCGGTTGACCGCCAATTGTACCGATGGCCTGCCCAGCCAGCGCCGGAAGCGCTCAGCCGCCCAAGCCAAAGGCGCCTGCCAGAAAATATTGATCACGACAAGGGTTACGGCAAGGGTAATGAGTTGCCCGGTGGTATTGCCGCGCGACGTATCCACAAAATTTGGAAACAGCGCCAAAAACAAAACGATGACCTTCGGGTTCAGGATATTCGTCAAAATGGCATCGCGGCAGGCCTTGGCGGAACCGACTGCCGATCCGCCGCCGTTGATACTCAACGCGCCGCCGCCGCCGCGAAAGCCCTGTAGGCCCAGCCACCCCAGATAGGCAGCACCCGCAACAGCGACAATGCGAAACAAGGTGGGAGAGGACGCGATGATCACCGAAACGCCCGCTACCGCCAGCGCCGTATGCACCAGCAGTCCCAGTTGAACGCCGAACACGGTGGCAAAGCCGACCCGCTGACCCGATGACAGCGTATAACGGATGATCAGGATCGTGTCGGGCCCGGGCGACATGACGATGGCGCCCGACGCGATGACAAAAGCGCCGAGAACGGGGAGATCGATGGGTAACATGGGCTTCCCCTAAGACGTGCCAAGCGAAGAAACGAAGTTTACTGCAGCTTCGAGCCCTTCGCTTAGGTTCAGTCCTTCTGTGCGTCCCGACATCTTGCGCGGCTTGAAACCGTGATCGCCGTCTTCCAGCCAGTGCAGGCGGATGGCGGTTGACATCGTGTACGTTTGCACTTCGTTTCGCGCGCCCAGGGGATCGCGGGTTCCCTGCACGAAAAGGGCGGGCGTTGTCAGGCTTTGCAGATGTTCGACGCGCCGTTTCTCCGGTTTTCCCGGCGGATGGAACGGATAGCCCAGACACAACAGCCCCCGGACACCGGCCTCATCGGCGATCATGCTGGCGATGCGTCCGCCCATGGATTTGCCGCCGATGACCAGGCGGTCCGGCCCGCCCAGAGCATCAATGGCGTTTTGCCACGTTTCCAGCAAAACGATGGGTCGGTTGGGACCGGCCTTTTTGCCGCTGATCCGCCGTTCGGCCATATAGGGAAATTCGAAGCGCGCCACGCGAAATCCCCACGCGGCCAGCCCTTCGGCAAAGAAGGCCATGAACGGCGTATCCATCGCCGCGCCTGCGCCGTGGGCAAGCACAATGGTCGTTGGCGCGTCTTCGGGTCCGTCGAAAAGAAAGTCCAAGACGCCCTCCGGTTTTATCCGTTCAAACCATATCGTCGAGGATTTCGGCGGCGGTGCGGACGAAATCGGGGCACAGGGTCCGGGTGATTTTCTTTTCGTCGTTAAGCTTTTTGCCTTCCTCGGTGGACAGGTCGATGCCGACCAGGGACTTGCATTCCATGGTGCCGTGGCGGGCTTCAAATTTGGTCCTGAATTCGCCAGCCATCTCGTAGGCCTTGGCCTTGGCTTTTTTCTCGTCGGGTTCGTCCTTCGAAACCTTGAGCCCCAAAATCATGAGCGCGCCCGTCACCGCGCCGCAGGTCAGGCCAAAGCGGCCGATTCCGCCGCCGAAGCCGCGCGCTACGTCCATGGCCATGGGTTTTTCCATGCCGACATCTTCACCAAAAGCGACCGCGACCGCCTGCGAGCAATTGCAGTTTTCGGGGCCGAAAATTTCTATCGCAGTTTCAATCCGTTCAGACACGTTCCATCCCCTTTTTTTATGATTTTGGGTTGATCAGTTCGGCGAAAAAGTCGTTGCCCTTGTCATCCACGGTCATTGCCGCCGGGAAGTTTTCCACCTCGATGCGCCAGATGGCTTCCATCCCCAGTTCGGGATACTCGATGCATTCGACCTTTAGGATGCAATCGTGGGCCAGCCTTGCCGCCGGGCCGCCGATGGACGCCAGATAGAATCCGCCGTGTTTGTTGCAGGCGTCCGTCACCTGTTGCGAACGGTTGCCCTTGGCGACCATAACCATGCTGCTGCCGGCGGCCTGGAACTGGTCAACGTAACTATCCATGCGTCCCGCCGTGGTCGGTCCGAACGAACCCGACGCATACCCGTCCGGCGTCTTGGCGGGGCCTGCGTAATAGACCGGATGGTCCTTGAAATACTGCGGCAGGCCGTCACCGGCATCGAGGCGTTCCTTCAGCTTGGCGTGGGCGCTATCGCGCGCCACGATCATGGGGCCGCTCAACGAAAGGATGGTCGCAACGGGGACGGCCGAGAGGTCCGCGCGGATCGCTTCCATGGGCTGGTTCAGATCGATGGCGACGATGTCCTTGGCCGCCGCGTCCGCCTGAATTTCCGGCAGGTACTTGGCCGGATCGGTTTCGAGTGCTTCCAGGAACACGCCATCCGCCGTGATCTTGCCCAAAATCTGCCGATCGGCGGAACACGAGACACCGATGCTGACCGGGCACGACGCGCCGTGCCGGGGCAGGCGGATCACCCGCACATCGTGGCAGAAATACTTGCCCCCGAACTGCGCGCCGATGCCCATGTCCTGGGTCAGTTTCAAAATGGCGTCTTCGGTCTCGGTGTCGCGCAACGCGGTTCCAAATTTGCCGCCTTCGGTGGGCAATTCGTCCAGATACTTCGCGCTGGCCAGCTTCAGGGTTTTGAGGTTCAACTCGGCCGACGTTCCGCCGATGACCACGGCCAGATGGTAGGGCGGGCATGCCGCCGTTCCCAGCGTGCGGATCTTGGCGTCCATGAACTTCATCAGGCTTTCGGGATTGAGCAGCGCCTTGGTTTCCTGAAACAGGAAGGTCTTGTTGGCCGATCCGCCGCCCTTGGCCATGAACAGAAATTTATACTCGCCGCCTTCGGTCGCGTGAATGTCGATCTGGGCCGGAAGATTGTTACCGGTATTGACCTCTTCATACATATCAAGCGGCGACACCTGGCTGTAGCGCAGGTTGTCGGCCATAAAGGTGTTGAGGATACCTTCAGCCAACGCGGCCTCGTCGCCGCCGCCGGTCCACACGTTGGCGCCCTTCTTGCCCATGACGATGGTGGTTCCCGTATCCTGACACATGGGCAGCACGCCGCCCGCCGAAATGTTGGCGTTCTTAATAAATTCCAGGGCCACGAACTTGTCGTTTTCGCTGGCCTCGTCGTCATCCAGGATTTTGCGCAACTGGGCCATGTGGCCCGGACGAAGCAAATGCTGGGTGTCGTGCAGCGCCGTTTGCGCCAAAAGCGTCAGAGCCGCCGGATCAACCTGAAGAACGGTCTGACCCGCGAATTCGGTGGTGCTGACGTAGTCGGTCGTCAATAAACGATAGGGCGTGGTGTCCTTACCCATGGGAAACATTACATGGTGAACGTAGTCACTCATAATTCACTCCTTGACATTCCCTGGGATCACTCCCGGATTTTTGCGGATTTCCGTTATTTCTTGCGAAAGGCGTCGAGGGCGATGATTTCGCCCTTTTTCTTTTTGCGTTTCCGGGTCTTGGGTGCGGCTTCGGCCTCGGGGTCGTCGTCGGATTTGACCTCGGCCTCGACGGTAACCTCGATCGATGCCGTCTGTTCATCAGCCACGTCGGACACATCATTGCCGTTCGACCCAACAGCGTCCTCGGCGTCCTTGAGTTGCAGCCCGAAATTGACCGACGGGTCGGAAAACGCGGTGATCGATTCCAATGGGATGATAAGGCGGGTGTCGCGGCCCTGAAATTTAAGGGTCACCCCGAAACCTTCCGAATCCACCACCAGGTCCGAATACTGATGCTGAATGACGATGGTCATCTCGTCCGGATACTGGGCTTTCAGGCGGGATGGAATTTCAACGCCCGGCGCTCCGGTGCGGAACGTAATATAAAAATGGTGATCGCCGGGAAGTCCCTCGAGCGCGGCATGGGAAAGCGCCTGAACCACAACGTTCAACAGAGCCTCGGAAATCCACCGGTCATAAGGAAGAGAATGTGAAATCATAAATTCTTGGCCCACAATCAATTTCGGCGCCAGCCTCGATTCCCGGCTAAGGGATCGCGGCGGATAAAGTGGGGGGCTTCTGTTGCCAGGTGCCCCCCGAACCCCGTAACCGACTAAGCGGCTACAGCAAACGCCTCGTTATCATTGGCATTTGTAAAAATGGCCCGATAACGGCGGTACCATGCCGAGCGAAAACAATACCTTTACCACGCACGTCGATCCTGGTTCGCCCCCATTGGTCCAAGCCGGCAGCCGCTGCCCGCGAGGGGTTTGGTGGAGGCGCCGGGTACTGCCCCCGGGTCCGCAACGCTTATTCCGTAAAGCGTTTATCGCCATAGTCGGTTGCCCGACCCGTTAAATATAATGGGTTCGGCAATCAGAAGAAAGAGGAACTGCCGTTCATTCTCCATTTCCGGGCCTTTTCGCGGACGGTGCAACGGGTGTAAGTTGACCGAAGTTACGGGGACAAACAGGGATTGCCGAAATGAAGTTGACGCCGGAACAAAAGGCCGAAATTGCCGAAGCGCGCGCCCAGCGCTTTGAAACGCGGCGCGTGAACGCGCCCGCACTGGAAGAAATCCTGTATGAACCGTTGCCGGTTCTCGATCACGGCTTCGTCCGGGTCATCGATTATATGGGCGACGACGCAGCCATCGTTCAGGCGGCGCGGGTTTCCTACGGCAAGGGAACAAAGAAAACCCAATCGGATGCGGGGCTTATCAAATATCTGTTGCGCCACCGGCACACCACGCCGTTTGAGATGTGCGAGATAAAATACCACGTCAAATTACCCATCTTCGTCGCCCGTCAGTGGATCCGGCACCGCACGGCCAACGTCAACGAAGTTTCGGCCCGCTATTCGATCCTCGATCGCGAGTACTACATTCCGGCGCCCGACCAGTTGGGAACCCAGTCGCGGTCCAACCGGCAGGGACGCGGCAAGGTGCTGGAAGGCGAGGAAGCCGCCGACGTTCTGGATATTCTCAAGGCCGATTCGGAAGGCTGCTTCGCCAATTACGAACGCATGCTCAACGAAGACGAAAACGGAGCGGTGATTGATGCGGACCGCGTTGGGCTGGCCCGCGAACTGGCGCGCATGAACCTGACGCTGAACACCTATACCCAATGGTATTGGAAGATCGACCTGCACAATTTGCTTCATTTTCTGAGCCTGCGCGCCGACCCGCACGCCCAGTACGAAATCAGGGTTTATGCCGACGTCATGCTGGAAACCCTCAAACGGTGGGTTCCCTTCACCTATGACGCGTTCGCTGAATACCGCATGGGTGGGGCGATGATTTCGGCCAAGGGACTCGACGTCGTCAAACGCATGATCGGCGGTGAGACCGTCTCGCAGGAAGACAGCGGCATGAGCGCGCGTGAATGGCGCGAGCTTATGGAAACTCTTTGTCACGAGGAATAATAATTTAACCAAGGGGGGAACTTGAAGATGCGTGGCGTTGATGTGATTGCGAGGATTCTGAAGGCCGAAGGCGTCGAATTTGTAACGTGCTTTCCCATGAACCCCATTCTGGACGCCGTGGCGGCGGTCGGGATCAGGCCTATCGTGGTTCGCAACGAACGGGTGGCGTTGAACATCGCCGACGCCGTGTCGCGAATGACCAGCGGGCGGCGAATCGGTGTTTCCGTGACGCAATACGGGCCGGGATCGGAAAATTCGTTTCCCGGCGTCGCCGAAGCCTACAGCGACTCCAGCCCGATACTGGTGCTGGCCGGCGCCAATGAGCGCAGCACACTCAGCGTATCTCCCAATTTCAACTCGGGACGAACTTTCAAAACGGTGTCCAAGTGGTCCGAAAGTGTGCTGGAGACCGCGCAAATTCCCCTCATGATGGGACGCGCTTTTTCGCTTCTACGGTCGGGCAAGGGCGGACCGGTGGTTCTGGAGTTCCCCAAGGACGTCATGCTCGCCGACTTCGAGGAAAGCGAGTTCGCGTATGTGCCGACGCGGCGTTCAAGCCCGGCCCCGGAGCGCACCGCCGTACGCGATCTGCTGGACCTGCTGCTGGCCGCCAAAAAGCCGATACTCTACGCAGGCCAGGGCGTCATTTACGCGGAAGCGTGGGACGAATTGAAGGCCTTCGCCGAATTCCTGCAAATCCCGGTCATGACGTCTCTCAACGGCAAAGGGGCGTTCCCGGAAAACCACCCGCTGTCCATCGGTGCTGCCAACGGTTTGTCACGCGCCGATCAGGTCAACTATTTCCTTGGTGCGGGCGATCTTTTCTTCGGCATCGGCACCAGTTTCACCCGGTCCATCTTCATCGCACCCTTCCCCAAGGGTAAGACCTTTACCCAAATTTGCATGGACGAGGGCGACTTCAATAAGGACTATGCGACCACGCTGGGCGTTTTGGGCGACGCCAAGGCTGCCCTCGCCATGCTGCTGGAAGAGGCCAGGGAACGGCTAGGCAAAGCTGTTGATCCGGGCGACGGCGGGGCGCAGGAGGTGCAGGCGCAAAAGGGCGCTTTCTTCGAAGCGTGGAACGCCAAGCTGACATCCGGTGAGAAGCCGATCAGTCCTTACCGCGTTATTTCGGAGCTTAAGCAACTGCTCGACCCCGAGCGTAGCGTGGTCACCCACGATGCGGGCTCGCCGCGTGATCAGTTGGTCCCCCTTTATGAGGCGCAAGCGCCGTACAGCTATCTGAGCTGGGGTAAGTCGACGCCGTTGGGTTCGGGATTGGGCCTCATTATGGGGGCCAAGCTGGCCCATCCCGACTGGGACGCTGTGAACGTCATGGGCGAGGCGGCCTTCGGCATGGTCGGCATGGATTTTGAGACGGCTGTGCGCGAGAACATCCCCATCATGACGGTCGTTTTCAACAACGGCGTGATGGGCGGGTACACCAAAAAGCAACCCATCGCTGTCGAAAAATACCAGGTCAACGAATTGACGGGGAACTATTCAGCCGTGGCGGAGGCCCTGGGCGGCTATGCCGAACGGGTCCATGAGGTCGAAGAACTCCGCCCCGCCCTGGAACGTGGCCTTGAAAGCACACGCCAGGGAAGGGCGGCATTGATCGAGGTCATGGTGGTCGAGGATTTCAAGTACCCCGGCACCTGACCAAATAACGCTACTGGACGACGATCCGGGGCGCGTTGGCTTCGGCGTCGGCCAGTTCGGCCTCGGCCTTGGCCCAGACTTTATCGGCGATTTCAATGTACGCCTTGGCGTGGGCCGAATCGGGATCGGAAACGACGATCGGCTTGCCCGCGTCAGACGTCTCGCGGATGGCGATGTCCAGCGGAATTTCACCCAGACAGTCGATGCCCATGATGCCCGCTTCCTCGCGCGCGCCGCCGTGGTTGAAAATGTCGGTCCGTTCGCCGCAATGGGGGCAGGCGAAATAGCTCATGTTTTCGACGATGCCGAAAACCGGAACGCTGACCTTGCGGAACATGTTCAGGCCCTTGCGAGCATCGGCCAATGCAATGTCCTGGGGCGTCGAAACGATGACCGCGCCGGTCAGCGGCACGCGCTGGGCCATGGTCAGTTGCGCATCTCCCGTGCCCGGCGGCATGTCGACGATCATGACATCCAGCGGATCCCACGCGACGTCGCGCATCATCTGTTCTAATGCGCTCATGACCATCGGGCCGCGCCAGATGATGGGGGTTTCCTCTTCCACCAGGAAGCCCATGGACATGCATTGCACGCCGTAATTTTCCATGGCGTTCAGGGTGCGTCCGTCGCTGGAGCCGGGCTGGCCGGAAATATCCAGAAGGCGCGGGATCGACGGGCCGTAGATGTCGGCGTCGAGAATGCCGACCTTGAGGCCTTTCTGCGCCAGACCGAGCGCGATGTTCACGGCCGTCGTTGACTTGCCGACGCCGCCCTTGCCGGACGCGACGGCGATGATGGAACGCACCTGCGGCATCAGCGGCCCTTCGGCCTGTGTTGCCGACGGGCGCTGCCCATCGTCGGCTGCTTTCTCGGCCGTTAGAACCACGGTCGCGGTCAGAACGCCGGGAAGGGCATGAACGATATCCTCGGCGGATTTGCGAAGCGGTTCCATCCGGGGGCCGCGTTCGGGCTCAACCTGGATGGCGAACGAGACATGGCCCTGACGGACTTGAAGGCCTGTAACCATGCCGAGACTGACGATGTCCTGCTGCTTTTCTTCGTCGATGACCGTGCTCAGGGCATCGATGACTTGGTCTTCGGTGACTTGCGCCATCCTTGATTTCTCCACAAATTAGATCGATATCGATGGGCAACGGGTATTGTATCTACGTTGCGCGGCCCACCAAGCTGGCTTATAAGGCAGCGTAGATATACGTACCTGTTGTGAAAAATCAAAGCCCAATTGAACATCGTTTGAGCGAAAGCGAAGAGGACGAATAGTTATGGCATGGAATCCACAGGGCGGCGGCCCCTGGGGCGGCGGTGGTGGTCAAGGCCCGTGGGGTGGCCGTGGACCAAGCGGTTCAGGACCCCGGCCTCCCGACATCGAAGATCTAATTCGCCAGGGGCAGGATCGTTTCAAACGCTTTCTTCCCGGTGGCATGGGCGCAGGCAAGGGCCTTATCATTGCGATTGTCGCGGTGCTGACCCTGTGGCTGGGCGTCGGCGGCACCTTCAAGGTGGAGCCCGACGAACAAGGCATTGGCCTTTTGTTTGGCAAGTTTTCGGCCCGGATGGGTCCGGGCCTGCATTGGTTCCCGCCCTCGCCCATCGGCACCGTATATAAGCCGAGCGTGACCCGCGTGAACCGTGTTCAAGTCGGTTTTCGTTCGGGCGGGCAGGGCACGCGATCAACAGCCCCGCGCGCGGTTCCGCAGGAAAGTCTGATGCTGACCGGCGACGAGAACATCATCGACGTTCAGTCGGTGGTTTTCTGGGTTATCAGTGATGCCGAGAAATTCCTGTTCAATATCCGCAACCCCGAACAGACCGTTAAGGACGCTTCCGAAGCGGCGTTGCGCGAGATGATCGGCAAGAACGAGTTCGAATTCGCCCGTACCCAGGGCCGTGCGGCCATCGAAAAGGAAGGCCAGGAACTCATTCAACAAATTCTTGATGATTACGGCGCAGGCATTTTGGTGACCCGTGTTCAACTTCAGAAAATTGATCCGCCGGGCAACGTGCTGGATGCTTTCCGCGACGTTCAGGCGGCCCGCGCCGATAAGGAGCGCGCCGTCAACGAAGCGACCGCCTATTTGAACGAAAATGTTCAGAAAGCCGAGGGTGAAGCCCAGCGGATTATCAAGGGCGCTGAAGCCTACAAGGAACAGAAAATTGCCATCGCAACCGGTGAAGCGCAACGTTTCCTGTCGGTCTATAAAGAGTACCTGAACGAGAAAAATGTGACCACACGGCGCATTTATCTGGAAACCATGAAGTCGATCATGGAAGGCATGGACAAAGTGCTGATTGACAGCAACGTGGGTGGATCGGGCGTGGTTCCGTACCTGCCGCTTAACGAATTGACCCGTGGTTCGGGTTCCAAAGCGGGAGGGCAATAGTCATGCGCGCTAGTCAATTGGCAATTGGTGTTGTCGTAATCGTTCTGGGCCTGCTGGCTTTTTCGACTTTGTACACGGTTCATCAGGCCGAACAGGCGATCGTGTTGCAGTTCGGCAAGCCGGTCAACGTGGTCAAGGAACCGGGGCTGCACTTCAAGATCCCGTTCGTTCAGAACGTTCAGACCTTCGATCAACGCGTTCTCGATTTCGACGCGGCGGCCGAGGAAGTTCCCACCCGTGACCAAAAGCAGCTGGTTGTTGACGCGTTCGCGCGTTACCGGATTGTCGATCCGTTGATGTTTTTCCAGACGGTCAACAACATCGCGGGCATGGAAAATCGGCTGGGCAGCGTCATCAACGCCTCGCTTCGTGAGGTTTTCGGCGATGTCGCTTTGGCCCGTTTGCTGACCCAGGAACGCTCGGCTTTGATGAAAGTGATCGCCGAGCGGGTCAACGAGGAAGGCGAGGCCTTCGGCATCAACGTTATCGACGTGCGTATCAAGCGCGTTGATTTGCCGGAGGAAAACAGTCAGGCGATTTTCAACCGGATGCAGACCCAGCGTGAACAGGCGGCCCGTAAGATCAGGGCCGAGGGCGGCAAGGAGTCCAAGCGTATCCACGCCGACGCCGACAAGCAGCGCACGGTTATTGAAGCCAACGCCCATATGCAGTCTGAAATCCTGCGTGGTGAAGGCGAGGCCGGGGCACAGAAAATCTACAACGATGCCTATGGCCGCGATCAGAAATTCTTCGATTTCTGGGTGTCCATGGACGCGTTGCGGCAAGGCTTGCAGGGTGGAAACACTCGATACGTCGGGCCGCCCGATAACGACTTCTTCCGTTTCTTCGGTGACATCACCGGCGGGGCGGAAAAGAAGTAGTGCGATCCGTGTAAGAAAATAGCGAAAGGCGTCGGCTTGTCCGGCGCCTTTTCGTTGAAGGGAAGGGGGGGGGGAACATGTCGGACTTGATTGTCGCCGTGGGATTGGCGATCACGCTGGAAGGCGCGCTGTATGCCCTCTTTCCCGACGGCATGAAGCGCATGATGGCCATGGTGCAGCAACAGCCCTCGAACCAG
>JABGRG010000185.1 GCA_018648445.1 Rhodospirillales bacterium
CCGACGCGCATGCAAAGCACCGGCGCGGTCAACCTTGAAAAAATCCTTCCCCGATAACGCCCCTCCACCGACCGGAATACCGGGGCCGTAGGCATCCACAACCAGCTTTTTCCCCGAGAGGCCATTGTCACCTTCGGGCCCGCCAACTTCGAATGACCCAGCGCCGTTAACGGACAACTCGTCTGGAATGTCGGGAGAAAATCGGCTGAAGATTTCCGAAAGCCTCCTCATTTCGCATTCTAAGGTGACGCGCACTGCTCGATGGAGAGCCAGGTCATCGGATGCAGATTTCTGCTGAAGGGAACAGCTAAATGCATCGAGGTGATATTGGCGATCCTCCACCCCAATAACGACGATAACTTTTCCGTCGGGGCCCAGATTTAGGTTCGGCGCCTCCTTTCGAAGTTCGGCAAGGCGACGCCCAAGCCTGTTGGCAAGCCAATGCTCGACGGGAAGATAGTTGGTTTCTGCCATTGCCGTCGCGTAGCCCGTGCAAATGCTCTGGTCATCAGACAGCGAACGGAATTCTGCTTCACCGTCCTCAAGGGGTCCTAGGCAGAGATCTGTTTGGATGTTCAGCTCATCGGGTTCTGGCCCCCAATCGCCTCCATACCCGACCGATCGATAGACATCCTTTACGATGTCGGCGACATTGATTTCTTCAGCGCCGTCGCAACCGATCCGTCCCGTCACAAATACGCTGTTGCGGTGAACCGCGACTTCAACACCCACAATTGCGCGCTTCTCCCGCCGAGAGGCCTCCTGGACCAGTGCGTCGGCGATGGCGTCCGATAGTTTGTCCGGATGTCCCGGAAACACAAACTCTGCGGTGTGAAAAATATTGTTCATGGTTCTATCCTCATAGGTTCAGTGTTGCGACGTGATTTGCGACGCCGGACAGATCTGTCGTGTTGGAGTTGTGACCTGCATAGGCAACACCCAGCTTGGCCCTCGACATTGTTTCGTGATGGCTGCCGACCGGTTCTCCCACCCAGCCATCGGTGATGATGCAGGCGCGCCGTACTTTGTTGGCTTTCATATGCTCTGCAATGCAGACGACATCAGTTCCAAATGTCGATTTGACGATACCCTTGCAGATCTCCTGATGGCTGACGTCGGATATCGCGGTTGAAAACAGGTGGACGGTGGGATGCAACCACTCCCGGCAGTCCATCAAAGCGCCATAAATGATGTCCTTGATCCCATCCATACTGCCCGACACATCGACATAGACGTGGACCCTGTCACCCAATGGTATCCGGCGCCGATGCGTTATTGAGCCCGTATAGAACAGCGGATCCGCGCCCAGTGCCCGCAGTACCGTCGAGCGGCGGTCGAACACGGGTATGGGTGTTGGCGTGACCATGCTGCTGTCACCACATTGACGGATTCGCCCATAGCCGTTCTTGTCGGCAACCTTCATCAGAATTCCCCGCAGGATCTGCCGATTGCTCGGCAATGAACGCATGGAGATCGTTTCAGATTCGATGATATCCGCCAGGGAACGACCCCGGATCGGATCAGGTGGTTGCGGCCACTCCTCGACGATACTCCGAACGATGTCGAACAAGACCGGCGATCGATTATCGAGGTCTCCCTTGTTCGTACCATCCTTGTCATGACCTCCCAGGAGCGGGGCGAGGGTGACAGCGTCATCGTCAAGTAGTCGCGGCAGAATGTCGTGGATTTCCTGGTAGGTGATCCCCGTTTCGGAATAGAGGCTCCGGTACACTTCCGCGACTTCGCCATGGTATTTTCCTGGCAGATCACAGATGGCCCGAGGCAAGGCCTTGACGATATTTCCATTCCACCGAGCAGGTGGGCGGAGCAGGCACTCCGGAAATGCCTTGTCCGAATAGAAGTCGGTCAGGAACGACAGATGCTCGTCTTGCGGAAACATCCTGGAGATCACCGCGTTGATGACGCAGTCAAAGACAAAGTTGTCTGTATTTGTCACGGTCTTGAATAGAGTAGTATGGCCCAGGAGAACGTGATGAAGCTCGTGCATCACCAGCATCAAAAGCCGTTCTGGCGTATTGGCATGACGGTTGACGAAGTCCGGATTGATCAGCAAACGCGGCTGAATGCGACATTCGACAGCTGCAGTCGGCACCTGATCGCTCTCGACGATATCCACGAGCCGAAGCAGCGCCGACAACGCATAGCTACCACTAGGAAAGCAATCAAGGACTTGTTCTTCAATGGTGTTCATGACGGCGGCCCCTCAATCTGAGCCGCAAATGCGGGAGGTACGAGAAGAGAAATTGCTGGGGTTTTCCGGAGCACGGACAAACGAGGCGTTTTGCTTCGGAGCCAGATGCTGGCGGAAGATTTCGAAATAACGGCGAGGATGGCCAGCGGGTCCGGCCAAGGACAGGGATGGTCGATTTTCGTGGGTATGACCACGCAGGCGTCCGGCAGAACAAGTTCTCTGGCCCGCGCCTCGATCAGATCGAGAAGCGTCTTTTCGGGCGCTGAACCTGACTTCAAACCGAGACGCTCAAGAATGGTTTTTGCACCGCACCGGCGTAGGTTTTTGGGCAATCGGAAGGTTATGAAAGACCCGAATGCGCCGTTGTTCGATGCCGGGAGCCACCCAGCGCCCGTGCCATGAATGTCAGTTACCTCAGCGTTTTTCCGAAGCCCACTGTATTTGACGACTGACTTCGGCGGCGTCGACATGTTGTTGAGAAGTTGAGCAGTTTCAATCATGCTGCCCCTCCCGACAGACGGCCATCGGCCTCCGTCCAAGCGTCAAACGCCGTATTAGCATCTTCGGGAGCATCGAATTGCTTCTTCGCGTAGCAGGCGGCGAGTGCATTGGCCGACAAGCGGGCACGAGGGTCATTTGGATTGAGGCGAGAGAGGATATCCTTGATCCGTTTCCAGATCAGGAACTTCGGGCTGCGGGCATGCACAGTCTCCGAAAATTCTAAGGGTGTCGCGACATCCGCGTAGATCTGTGCCGATTGTTCGGCCACCGCCGCATTCAGTCGCCCGACGGCACCTGTCTCAAACAGGTGGACGATTGCGGCTTCCCGAGCGCCAGGCGCCAATAGCGAGATAGCGTCGGAGATAATCGATGAGAAATCTCCCTTTGAAAGCTTGGATGCGGCCACCGCTAGACGCACCCTGTCGACGGGATCAGCTGTGGTCAGAATGGCGCGGAGGGGATCACCCGGTTTCACGCCGGCCAATCTCCACGCCTCGCGGTGGGCGCCAAGGAGCTTGGTTTCTGATACGGTGCGCCCTTCGGCGATTTGTGGAAGACCGTTGCGCACGGCAAGGAGAGCCGAATTCGCAGGGCTAGCATCAGCGTTAAGTGTGAGGGCAGCAGCGTGTACCGCGAGGACGGACCGCCGGAGCATCCCTGCTCGGCGCGGACTAAGAGAAACGCCTGCTCGAGCGAGGAGCGCGACGAGTGTTCTGACGTAAACGGCCACAGCATCGCCGATCGACTCCTTGATGGATTGCAGGGCCGCATCGGTCGATGCCACGGCAGTCCGTAATTTTGCTGCGGAACTCACCGTCACAGCACTGTCGTCAGCGAGAATGATCGCGAGTTGCTCTGCTTCGTTGTAACGATCCCATGACGGCATATTTACAACGAAGGCAAATCGGTCCGTCAGAGCCGGGTCGAGCGGTTCGGAACCGAGATAGCCCTCATCGTCGTCTTCCGACATTGGCGGGTTCATCGCCGCCCAGCGATACCGAAGGCCATCCAAGAGGATTCCTTGTGCCCTGCGTTCGTGGATAATGGGAAATAGTTTGTTCTGGATATCGGGACGGCAGCGGCTGATCTCATCGAATATCACGGCCTCGGCACCCCAGATTGAAGCGGGTGTTTTCATATATTCCAACGTGCCATTCTTGTTCGGCATCGGAAATCCGACGAGATCGTCAAAGTTGAGAAGGCTCGAATTGTAATGCCGGAACGCCAGTCCCAATGCCTCGGCGATCCGGGTCAGCAAGAGGCTCTTGCCCGTTCCGTGGGGTCCGATGAGAAGCAACGGCTCCTCCGTCGCCAAGGCAGCCAGTATGATGGGTTCGAGATCGGAAAGGCCTATCAATCCGATGTCGCTGAGTAATGAACTGCTGGCAGTAGCATGATCGGAACTTTGTGTTCCTGTCGGGCGATGGCTGTGACGTGACATGGTCAGGTCTCCTCTTTAGCGGCTTTGGCGTCGTGCCGGGGGCGCAAGCTGGATTCAAAAACCCCGATCCGTAAGGTGGATCAGCCCATGTAAATTGATCGATAGATCCCGGCAGTCTCAATGCCGACAACTCGCTGGTCCAGAAGTATCCCCAGGCTACGGGCAAGCTCTTCGACAGATGCCCCATCATCTGTTGCGATAT
>JABGRG010000046.1 GCA_018648445.1 Rhodospirillales bacterium
ACCCTCCGTTACGCAATTAACTCAATCTGTTCCATAGGCGCTGACGTCACACACTACACGCTGAAGTTCGCGGTGTTCCATAGCCTGTTCAACGTTATTGGCGTAGCTCTGATGACACCCTTCATCTCGCGTCTGGTGACTTTCCTCGAACGGCTTTTTCCCGAGCACATACCCGCCGTTTCGGAGCCCCATTTCCTGAACGAGGCCGCAATGACATTGCCAAATTTGGCTTTGCGGGCCGTCGTTCTGGAAGCGGGGCACCTATACGACAACGCCTTCGACTTCATCGCTGTCGGGCTGGGGCTGAGTGGCAAAAAGCTACGGGGCACTCAAAGAATCAAGGAAGTGGTCGCCGCCGCCGGACCTCCCGTCGACACCGACATCGACGATTTATACGAACGGCGAGTGAAAAGTCTGCTGGGCGCAATTTTCGAGTTTGCGACCCGGGCGCAGCCGTCGATGACGCCGGAGCAAGCACAGCTGCTTCAAAGCGTGCGAGCGGCGACGCGCGACGTCTCACAAGCGGTAAAAGACGTAAAACACCTGAATAAAAATATGCGGCGCTATGCGGTTTCAGATCACGCCGAGATTCGCGCACAGTACAACACCATACGCGAACGGATCGCCAGAATCCTGCGCGAGACCGAGCGCCTGCGCAACGACCTTGAGATCACCGCCAGAAAACTCAAAAAACTGCGAACGAAGATTCAGGCCGATGACATACTTGAGAACGGGACCTTGGATACTTTGGTACGTGACCGTCTTATCAGTCAAAAGAAGGCCTCCTCACTGATCAACGACAACAGCTATGCCCGCAATATCGGGCTACGATTGATCCAGGCCGGACGAACTATTTTCCGCGGAAAAGCCTATGACCTATTGCTCGAGGTCGATGCTGGTATTGAGGGCGAAGCCGACGAAACGGTGGATGACGAGGTTCGCCATAAAGAAAGCGCCCAAGCAGGAAACGGCAAACACGTTAGCGCCGATTTCGGCGGAAAGGTAGCCACCAAGAAACCCATCCCAACTGGCGCGTCGATCGGCACGGAATAATGTCTGCCGCCAAGGGAGCAAACCACCACCATATTGCGGCCGCCATATCCCGGAACAGATACGGGCTGATGACGTTGCCTAAGTGCTTGCGGAGCAGCCAAAACCGTACAGTATCGTGGCACCAGCCTATATCCTTGACAATTCCAACCCAGGAGACGACCACCGAAACGCCTTGGTGGAAAGAACAGAGCTATGGGTTGACCGAAAGATCGTTGCATCGTATATTTCGTCATCCGACGAAATATACGAATTACGGATATGATTGAACAATTCGAGATGGTGGCCAAAGCTGCGGGAGACTCCAGCCGCACCCGCATTTTGAAAATGCTGGAAGCGGACGAGCTATGCGTATGCCAGATCACGGCGGTTCTTGATCTGGCCCCGGCCACCGTTTCAAAGCACCTGTCGGTGCTCAAGTTGGCGGGTCTGGTGTTTCAGCGCAAGGAAGGACGGTGGGTTTACTACCGTCTGGCGGATCGTCCGATCAACCCCTACGCCCTGTCGATCCTAGCCTCGGTTCGCGAATTGATTTGCGAGGACGGCCAGGTGGCGGCCGACCGCGAACGTCTCCAAAAGGTCAGCGCCATCCCGCTGGACATTCTTTGTGCCAAGGGCGTGGATGGGCCAAGGAAAAATAAAACGAAATCGAAGCATGGCTCGAAGCCAAAAACAAAGAGGTAAGATGATGGGAACGAATAGTGCTGCCGCAGACGCCCCCACCACCACCGAAGCCATGGGCATATTCGAGCGTTACCTGACGGTCTGGATTGCGCTGTGTATCGTCGGCGGCATTGCTTTGGGTAAGGTTGCGCCCGAGGTCGCCGTTTATCTGGATGGGTTGACGCTGAACGTCGATGGGGCGCCGGTCGTTTCCATTCCCATCGCCATCTGCCTCTTTTTCATGATGTATCCGATCATGGTGAAGATCGATTTTGCCAAGGTCGTGAGCGCGGGCAAGGCGGTGAAACCCGTGGGCCTGACGCTTTTTGTGAACTGGGCCATCAAGCCCTTCACCATGTACGCCATTTCGTTTCTGTTTCTGGGCATCCTGTTTCGCGGCTTCATCGGCGCCGACGCCATGGATCTGGTGAAACTGCCGCTGGGCGTGGACCTGCCCGCCGGGGCTGAATACGGCGCGGGCAAGGTCATGCTGGTCGATGGCATCAAGATGCTTGAAGTGCCGCTTTGGCGTAGTTACTTGGCGGGCTGCATCCTGCTGGGTGTCGCGCCCTGCACGGCCATGGTTCTGGTCTGGGGCTATCTGTCCAAGGGCAATGACGGCCATACCCTTGTCATGGTCGCCATCAACTCCCTGACCATGCTGGTGCTCTATGGCGTGCTGGGCGGCTTTTTGCTGGGTGTGGGCAGGCTGCCGGTGCCGTGGGAAGCCTTGCTGCTGTCCATCGCCATCTACATGGCGCTACCGCTGGTCGCGGGCTACTTCTCGCGCCAGTGGATCATCTCCGCCAAGGGCGAAACGTGGTTCAAGGAAAAGTTCCTCCACGTCCTCACCCCCATCACCATCATCGCGCTGCTCATCACGCTCGTCCTGCTGTTCTCGTTCAAAGGCGAAGTCATCACCGCCAACCCGCTCACCATCGTATGGATCGCTGTCCCCCTCTTCCTGCAAACGGTCCTCATCTTCGCGCTCGGCTACTGGCTCGCCAAAAAAATGGGCCTTTCTTACGACAACGCCGCCCCCACCGCCCTGATCGGAGCCTCCAACCACTTCGAAGTCGCCATCGCAACATCGGTGACGCTGTTCGGGCTTTCGTCCGGCGCAGCCCTCGCCACGGTTGTCGGCGTCCTCATAGAGGTGCCGGTGATGCTGATGCTGGTGCGGGTATGCCTGAAATCGCAAGGGTGGTTTGCAAAATAGCGAACGGCATTCCAACGGCAGTGAGTTTACGCGAAAGGTGCGTGATGCAGAACAAAATGAACGTCTTTGAAGGCCCCGCGGCACTGAGAGATTTCCTCGATCCGGGCAAGCTTCCTTACTTGCCCCTGGTCGAGGTGCCGGCAGAGCTAAATCCTTTTGCCAGAGACAACGTCCGCATTTTCGCAAAGCTGATGAACATGCTGCCGTTGGGCAACGTTAAAGCCGTGCCGGCTTTCAATATGATCCGGGAAAAATACAAATCCGGAGAATTGGATGGCGTGAAAAGGATTGTCGAAAATTCATCCGGCAACACGGTTTCCGCCATGGCCATGGTCGCACGGCAATTTGGCCTTGAGACGACACAATCCTATGTCCCGGCCGAAATCTCCTGGCACAAGTTGCTCATGCTGTTGTTCTTTGGCATTGAGCCAATCGTCAATGTCGAGCCACAGAACCCCAGTGAAACGGACCCGGAAAGCGGAATTTTCAAGGCCAAAAAGGATGGAGAAGCCGCAGACGCGCTCAATCCCGGACAGTACGACAACGAAGACAACCCCAATGCCCATGAGAAATGGACGGGGCAACAAATTTGGGAACAAACCGACGGAAAAATTAATATCTTCTGTGCGGGTCTCGGCACGACCGGAACGATGATTGGGAACTCCAGGTTTTTGAAAAGAAAAAACCCGGCAATCCGCACGGTTGGGGCCATGCGCGCACCCGATAATTATGTTCCGGGGGTGCGAACGGAAAAGCTGCTGAAGCTGGTCGGCTTCGATTGGCAAACGCATGTCGATTTTATCGAGGGGGTAAAAACGGCGGAATCCTACCGGTTGAGCATGGAAGCCAGCCGACGGGGGATTATCGTCGGCCCCAGTTCCGGCATGGCGCTGGCAGGTCTGTTTCAGCACCTGAAAGATACAAAAGAGAAAGACACATTGGATGAGGTCCGCGACGAAAAAAGCGATGAAATCATTTGCGTTTTTCCCTGCCCGGATGGGCCGTTGCCTTATATGGACGAGTACTTCAAGTACCTCGATAGCTCGCATTTTCCGGCCATACGGAATGAAGAAGTGCTGTTGAACAAGCCGTAAACCGCGAAGGTGTGCAATGGTCGCGAAGCCATCCACGAATAGCATCGAGATTCTGCGCCGCCTGGTTTCGTTCGATACCACGAGCCGGAATTCGAACCTTCCTCTGCTTGAATACGTCATGGCGTATCTGGACGAACTTGCCGTTCCGTACCGCCTGACTTTTGATGATACGGGCCGGAAAGCCAACCTGTTTGCGACGCTTGGTCCGGCCGAAGTTCCGGGTGGGTACGTACTGTCCGGCCATACGGATGTTGTGCCCGTGGACGGCCAGGACTGGGACACGGATCCATTCACCCTGACGGAAAAGGACGGCAAGCTTTATGGCCGTGGCACCACGGACATGAAGTCGTTTGATGCCGTGGTTCTTGCGTCATTCCCGGAGTTTCTTCGGCGCGGCCTGCACGTGCCGATCCATGTAGCCCTCTCCTATGACGAAGAGGTTGGTCTGGCCGGCGTGGGCAGTCTCATCGCTGACATGTGTGAAAATGGGTTCACGCCCGAGGGCTGTGTCGTCGGTGAGCCGACAAATATGCGGGTCATAGCCTCGCACAAGGGAAAGCGAAGCTATCGTTGCCATGTCAGTGGACTGGAAGCTCATTCGTCGTTGGCGCCCGGCGGCGTAAACGCCGTTGAATACGCGGGCGCCATCATTGCGCGTCTTCAGGAACTGTCTCGTAAGTTCCGTACCGAAGGCCCGTTTGATGACGAGTATGACTGCTCGCATACGACCATTCACGTGGGCCTGGTTCGGGGTGGCACCGCATTGAATATCGTACCTGCGGAATGCGTATTCGAGTTTGAGTTCCGCCACCTTCCCAATGATGATCCGGATAAAATCTTTCGGGACGTTCAAGGGTTTGTGGACACGGAACTGCTTCCGGAAATGCGGGCGGTCTATCCCGGCGCGACCATTACATTCGAGCCCATGGCCGTGATCCCGTCGCTTGACACTCCCGAGGATGCGCCGGTCACTCAATTGGCAAAAGCCATTACCGGCGAAAACCACGTGCGGAAGGTCTCTTACAATTGCGAGGCCTGTCTGTTCCATGGCGCCGGCGTGCCGACCATTATCTGCGGTCCGGGAAATATCGATCAGGCCCACAAACCCAACGAATCTATTGATATTGAGCAGATCGCGAAATGCGAAGACTTTATGAACGGTCTTATGGATCGGGTCTGCGCCGATAACTGAGTGTGATCCGCCGCTATGGTTCCAATTTCACTATGGACAACCGGTCACGGGTTAAATTTCATTCGTGACGGAGCGGCCTATTCCGGACACAGTGCGGATACAAACGCAAGAAGGCCCGGTCTGTGACCGGGCCTTTTTTGTAGTGCGTTGTTTTACTTGTTGTTTTGGTTGCGGGGGCACGATCTCTACCATTTCGTACTCCCGTTTCGGCATTCATCCCAAGCCTAGGCTATTTGGTTTCTGGGGCACGCACCCAATGAGAATTGACTCTGCGGGTTTCGATCTAAGTAGTCCAAAACTGGCCGTTTCTGGGAATCAAGCGAAACAAATGGCAAGCGATCAGCGCATCGACAATACCGGTGGGGCATTGTCACGTTAACAGGCTGGTGTCGGGAGGCTGTACCAAAGAAGCATCTCGGGATGCAGCACATTTCCTGCAAACGCCACCGTTTTTCGCCCGAAGTTATCCGCCATGCTGTGTGGCTGTACGCTAGGATCACTTTGAGCTATCGAGACGTTGAGGATTTACTCGCAGAACACGGTCTCGATATTTCCTATGAACCTGTCAGGCGTTGGTTCCGGACATTTGGGGTGCCAATTGCCCGCAATATGCGACAAACGCGACCGATGCCCAGCGACCATTGGCATCTTGACGAAATGGCGATCGTGATCCGTGGCAAACGGTATTGGCTGTGGCGCGCCGTAGACAATGAGGGCGAGGTTCTCGACTTTCTCGTTCAACCGAAACGTAATGCCAAAACGGCATTGAAGTTGATGCGTAAACCCTTAAGGAAACAGGCTGGGCACCGACCCGGATCGTGACTGATAAATTCTGGTCCTATCCTGTCGCTTTTCAAACTCTCGGTCTGACGGCTGAGCACATCGATCATAAGCGTGCGAACAATCGTGCTGAAAACTCACATCAGCCAGTGCGACGAAGAGAGCGGAAACAGCAGCGCTTCAAATCACCGGGCTCTGCGCAACGCTTCCTGAATTTCCACTCTTCGGTCTACAACACCTTTTACATCCAGCGTCATTTACTCAGCAGATCCACGTTCAAGCAACTTCGAACCGATGCATTCAACGCATGGGAAAGTGCGAGCGCGGCAAGCAGAAAGGGCTGGGATACCGTGCTTTGTGGCCGCCTCCGATTAACGTGACAATGCCGACAAAGCCCTGACAACGCCCGTATGGGACGAAATCTCACAACACGGCCTGCACCTTTAGCTTTTTCGCCCCGGTCTCTCCCAAAAGAAATCGGGGTATTTCCGCAAGAGGCACAGAATGGGAAACGAGCCGTTCAATATCAGCGCCGACGAGTTTAATAACGTCCAGAGCTTCCGATATATTGTTATTGAGAGAGTGCGAACCGGCGATCTTGAGCTGCCGGCGGAAGACCTCGAATGGTGAAATTTCCATTCGGAAGTCGGGAGGACAAACCCCGAAAAACAGAACCGTGCCCCCGATGTCTAGGTAATGGACCAATCCCGCTGCGACGTCTGGAACACCCGTCGCGTCCACGGCGAGATCGACGCCACCTTTACGCGCAGCCAAGCTATCCGATCCTGCGGCAAGGGCCGAGAACCCTAGACTTTCAACGAGTTCGAGCCGACTCTCTTCAATATCGACGAGGGATATTTCTTGCACATTGTGGGCGCGCAACGCCATGGCCATCAGGATCCCAATAGGCCCAGCGCCGAAGATAATCGCTTCGTCCACACCTTCGGTGCCGACGGTCTCAACACCGTTCAGGACACAGCCCATGGGTTCAGCAAAAGCGGCAACATCATATGGCATGTCCCCGATGGACACGAGGCTTGACGTCGCAACGGTACTGAATTCAGCAAATCCGCCATTGACCGTAACCCCGTATGCGCCCAAGGACTCGCATAGATTGATCTGACCCTTTCGGCAGGGCCGACAAGTGCCGCACCCGATATTCGGGTCGATCACTACCCGGTCGCCCGATTTCATATTCGTGACCCCGACCCCGACAGATTCCACGACGCCCGCATACTCGTGCCCCGGAACGATGGGGAAGTCCGAATTGCCGTACCGGCCGTGCAGTATGTCGATATCAGTGTGGCAGATCCCACTGGCTTTTGTGCGCACCAGGGCTTCACCCGGGCCGGGTTCGCGGGCATCGATTTGCCGGACGGAAGCTTCGCCAAGAGCATCATAGACGACTGCTTGCATAACATGTTCTCCTTTGTGTCTGTTTGCGGAGCGGGCAAGCGTTTCCGATTGTCGATCAGCCGCAAAATTCTCTGAGCGTCGCTTTCACTCCGTCGTTTCGGATCATGGCGTATGCGCGCACGAACGCATCGGCAAAGCGCGTCTCTTGAGCCAAAGCACCGTAGATATGGCCCATGCCGAGCCAGGTTTTCGGATTTGAGGCGGCTTCTTTCGCACGGGTTTGCAACGCATCCCACATCGGGTCATTGGGTTCGATCACGCTCCCGTCCTCGCGTGTACCGAGGCAGTAGCGACACCAGGCCGCGGAAACCAGGGCGAGTCCCTCCACAGGCGCCCCCGACGCCAAGCCGTCGCGAACCGACGGCAGAATAAAGCCGGGCTGCCGGGAAGACCCGTCAAAAGCCACCCGTCGGGTGGTGTCGACGATGGATGGGTTCGCAAACCGGCCGTCAATCAGTTCAAGGTATTCCGGCGCCGTGAAACCGGGAACCGGCTTCACAAAGGGTACGATTTCTTCTTCTTCGACCTTGCGGAAGAAGCGGTGGATCAGCGGATCGGCCATCGTCTCCGACATGAGTTCGATGCCCACCAGTTCGCCCACCAAACACAACACTTGGTGACCGCCGTTCAAGATCCGGATCTTCATTGTTTCGTAGTCAGGCACCTGATCGGTAAAGGTACCTCCGGCCTTGTCCCAATCCGGGCGGCCAGCACAGAAATTGTCTTCGATGACCCATTGGCGGAATGGTTCATGGGTAACCGGCGCCGCATCGTCGATACCAAATTCGCGGGCCAAAGCGATCTCTTTCGGGCCAGTCGCCGGAACGATACAGTCGACCATCGAGTTCGGGAAAGTGCAATTTGCCTCAATCCAGTCCGCCAAATCGGGATCGGAGAGCCGCGCCAACGAAAGAACCGTCGATTTTAGGATGTTGCCGTTGCCTTGTAGGTTGTCGCAACTCAGCCCCGAGAACGGACCGACACCTGCATCCCGGCGACGTTTCAAAGCCGCGATCATGGCCCCAAACGCGGTACGCGGGGTGTCGGGGTGGGCGGCGTCATATTGGATGTCGGGATGGTCGGTATCGAACCCATTGGTTGCCGGATCGACGTAGTACCCGCCTTCGGTGACGGTCAGCGAGACGATCCGGATGCGCGGATCGGCCAACGCTTTGATCAGCGGAGCATTATCCGCCGCCACCGGGACGAAGTCGATCATCGGGCCGATGACCTCGGCGCGTTTGTCGTCGGGGCCGAGTTCGATCAGGGTCGTTAACCAATCCTGTGCTTCAAGCGTTTCTCGCATGGCGGCATCGGCCGGACGAACCCCCGCGCCGATGATTGCCCAGTCCGTGCACAGGCCCATTTCCAACAGTTGGCCCAAATACCAAGACTGATGCGCGCGATGGAAGTTTCCGCAGCCTATGTGAACGATACCCGGCGTCAGCGCCGCGCGATCATAGGAAGGCCCAGGGATTCCATCGGGCAATTGTGAGATTGTGCCATTGTTGAGGGTAACACCCATGACTTTTGACCCTAAATCCGCGTGCTTGATGGACAACACAAGCAGGGGCCTCTAACTCATCCAGTTACCGCCATCGACGTTGAAGGTCTGAGCGGTGATGTACCGGGCTTCGTTTGACGCGAGGAATACCGCCGGGTCGGCAATATCTTCGGGGTTACCCATACGCCCAAGCGGCACGGCTTCGCCCACCAGGCGCTTTTTCTCGCCAAGCGGCCGGTTTTCATACTTCGCGAAAAGCGAATCCACGTGCTCCCACATAGGTGTATCGATCACGCCGGGGGCAATCCCATTAACCCGGATATTGTTTTCCGCCAGTTCCAGAGCGAGCGACTGGGTCACGCTTACGATGGCGGCCTTGGTGGCGCAGTAAAGCACGATATAAGCCTCACCCCGCCGACCTGCCTGAGAGGAAAAATTGATGATGCTGCCACCACCCCGCTTGATCATGCCGGGCACCACAGCCTGGCAGGCAAAAATCGTCCCGGCGACGTTAACGTCGAACTGACGGCGATACATTTCTTCTGTGATCTCGTCGAGCCGGCACATATCGAAAATACCGGCGTTGTTGACGAGAATATCAACGCCACCAAAGGCTTCTTCCACCGTATTTACGGCGCTTGTGATTGAATCCCTGGAGGAAACATCCAAACGGACGCCTTTGGCTTTCGGTCCCAGTTGTTCTGCCAGCGCTTGCGCTTCGTCCTCAAGAAGGTCGGCAATCGCAACATCGGCCCCTTCACGGACAAATGCCTCGGAGATGGCCCGGCCAATACCCCTCGCCCCGCCCGTAACCAGTGCAGATTTACCCTCAAGGCGGTTCATGTAATTCTAAGTCCTTCTGCATCGAATTTTTGGATCTTGTCTTCATGCGGCGTCATGTAGATCGTGTCGCCGTAGCGGAAATCGACTTCGCCGCTAACGCGGACGGTCATCGGATCCGCCAACCCGGAATCGTGGATGTGGAGGAACGTATCGGAACCCAGGTGCTCGGCCACGCCGACGACACCTTTCCAAGAGCCTTCGCTGCTTGAAACGTTGATGTGTTCTGGCCGTATTCCGATGGTATGGGCGTCGTGTTTCTTGGCTTCGGTGCCGTCGATGAAATTCATCTTTGGGCTACCGATAAAACCGGCCACAAAAATATTGCGCGGCGTCTGGTAAAGCTCCAACGGACTGCCGACCTGCTCGATGACGCCTGCCTGAAGCACCACGATCTTATCGGCCATGGTCATTGCCTCGACCTGATCGTGAGTGACATAGATCATCGTTGTCGCCAGCCGCTTGTGCAATTCGGAAATTTCAAGCCGCATGCCGACCCGCAAGGCCGCGTCGAGGTTGGAAAGTGGTTCGTCAAACAGGAACGCCTTGGGCTCGCGGACGATGGCCCGGCCGATGGCGACGCGCTGGCGCTGCCCGCCGGACAGTTGCCCGGGCTTACGGTCAAGGTAGTCGGTAAGGTTAAGGACCTCGGCTGCCGTGGCAACCTTCGTTTCGATCTCGCTTTGATCAACCTTGGCCATTTTGAGCGGAAATGCGATGTTTTTCCCGACCGACATATGCGGATAGAGCGCATAGGACTGGAACACCATGGCAAGTCCGCGCTTGGCCGGCGGTACAGCGGTTGCGTTTTGACCGTCGATCAAAACGGTCCCCGACGTGACATCCTCCAGACCGGCAATAAGACGCAGCAGGGTCGATTTGCCACAGCCCGAGGGGCCGACAAAGACGACGAATTCCCCTTCCTCAATTTCCAGATCAAGCGGCGGAATGACTTCCACGCTGCCGAAGCTTTTGGAGACGGTTTCGAGTTTGATATTTCCCATGATCTGTTCCTTATTTCACCGCGCCGAAGGTGAGGCCGCGAACGAGTTGTTTTTGGCTGAACCAGCCCATGATCAGAATCGGTGCGATGGCCATCACGGATGCCGCCGAAAGCTTGGCGTAGAAGAGGCCCTCGGGGCTCGAGTAGCTGGCGATGAAGGCCGTGAGCGGAGCCGCCTTGGCCGCTGTCAGATTGAGCGTCCAAAAAGCCTCGTTCCACGCGAGAATGACATTGAGCAAGACCGTCGAGGCCATGCCCGGAACCGCCATTGGCGTTAGCACGTAGAGGACCTCTTCGCGCAGGCTCGCTCCGTCCATTCGTGCCGCTTCGAGGATCTCGCCGGGGATCTCCTTGAAGTAGGTGTAAAGCATCCAGATGATGATCGGCAGGTTGATCATCATCAGAACGAAGGTCAGACCAATCCGGCTGTCCAGCAAGCCGATGTCGCGAAAGATCAGGTAGATCGGCACCAGCACGCCTACCGGCGGCAGCATCTTGGTCGACAGCATCCACATCAGGACGTTTTTTGTCTGTTTGGCGGGCACAAAGGCCATCGACCAGGCCGCGGGTATCGCGATCAGAAGGCCCAGTAACGTCGACCCGACCGAGATGATGACCGAGTTGGAGAAGTGCTTGAAATAGTCGGACCGGGCCTGGACCGTGCTGAAGCTTTCGGTCGTCCAACCGGAGTTGAACAGGATCTCCAGAGGCGCCCTGATCGCGTCTTGTTCGGTCTTGAGCGACAGGACCACGATCCAGAGAATAGGAAAGAAGATCAGAAAGCCAAGCGTTCCGGCAACGGCTGTGTTGATGAGCTTGGTTTTGTTTGAGACTGCGCGTGCCATTGATCGTTCCTCCCTATGCGTCGAGGTTCTTGCCGATCATCCGCATCAGGAAGATCGCAACGATGTTGGCAAGGATGATGGCGATGACACCGCCGGCACTACCCATCCCCACGTCGAACTGCAGCAGTGACGAGACATAGATCAAATACGTCAGGTTAGTCGTCGCCGTGCCCGGCCCGCCGTTGGTGGTCACGAGGATTTCGGCGAAGATTGACAGCAGGAAAATGGTTTGTATCAAGATCACGACGGTGATCGCGCGGGCCAAGTGCGGCAGCATGATGTACCAGAACCGGCTCAGCCATCTTGCGCCGTCCATTTCGGAGGCCTCGAGCTGTTCCTGATCGAGCGACTGCAGCGCGGTCAGCAGGATCAGCGTCGCGAATGGAAGCCACTGCCAACTGACGATGAAGATGATCGAGGCCAGTGGGATCTGGCCGAAAAAATCGATGGGCTGGAAACCCAAGCTCGTGGCGAGGCGCCCGAAGACGCCGTTCACCGGATTCATGAACATGTTTTTCCAGACCAGTGCGGAAACGGTCGGCATCACGAAAAACGGTGCGATCACCATAATGCGGATTAAGCCCTGGCCGAACATCGGCCGGTCCAGCAGCAGGGCGAACAAGATGCCCCCGACGACCGTGATCAGCAGGACACCTCCGACCATCACAAGCGTGTTGAACATTGCGTCCGTAAAGCTCGGGTCGGTAATGAACCAGTTGTAGTTCTCCCACCCCACAAATGGATTGTCGCCGGGCGTGATCAGGTTGTATCTCAGAAACGAGAAATAGAGCGTCATCCCAAGCGGAACGATCATCCAGCCGAGCAGGAGAAGCACGGCCGGCGAGATCATTGCCCTTGCGGCGGTGCGGGAAGCCTTAGTTGCCATAGTTTCCTCCCGTTAGACTTTCTTTGAAGCGTTGAAGGAAAGGCCCACCCAGGCCCTTTCTACAAAGCTACGCCGAGAAGGACTCGGAAAATATCGTAAAGCGGGCCGATCCGCAGGGACCGGCCCGTTCACGCAGGAGGTTACTTGATGTAACCGGCCTTGGTCATTTCGCGGACCGCGAACTTCTGGCTGTTGGCCAGAGCAGTATCAACCGTCTGCTGCCCGACAAGAGCCGCCGAGATCTGCTGCCCGACGTAGTTGCCGATGCCCTGGAACTCGGGGATCGCGACGAACTGAACGCCGGTGTAAGGAACGGGAAGCAGCGACGGATCGGCCGGGTCCACCGAGAGGATCGCGTCCTTGATAGTCGCCGCGAAAGGCGCGGCCTTCAGCAAACGCGGATCCTCGTGAACCGATTGACGCGTTCCGCTCGGCACGGCAACCCAGCCTTCGGTTTCGCCAACCATTTCGAAGTACTCTTTCGAAGTGCCCCATTTGAGGAAGTCCTTGGCGGCGTCAATCTTCTTAGAGGTCGCCGGAATGGCAAGTGCCCAGGACCAGAACCAACCAGTGCCCTTTGCAGTCGCCTGTTTGGGCGCCTTGAAGAAATCGGTCTTGTCCGCAACGGTCGAGGTCTTCGGATTACGAACGTCATTGGCCGCCGAGGTTGCGTCGACCCAGGTCGCACACTTACCGTCCTTGAACAGAGCACGGTTTTCATTGTGGCCGTTGGCGCTCGCACCCGGAGGACCGTATTTGGTCATCAGGTCAACGTAATAGGTTACCGCGGCGTTCCACTCGGCCGAGTCGAGTTGCGGGTTCCAGTTCATGTCGAACCAGCGGGCGCCAAAAGCGTTGGCAAGCGGGCCGATAAAGGCCATGTTCTCGCCCCAGCCAGCCTTACCGCGCTGACAGGTTCCGAAAACACCGTTATCCGGGTCGTGGACCTTGGAAACAATGTCCCTGAACTCGGTGTAGGAGATTTGCTCGGTCGGCGCTTCGACGCCCGCGGCCTTGAAGACGTCCGTCCGATAGAATGTGAAAGAGGTCTCGGAATAGAGCGGAACAGCATAGAGGTTGTCCTTTGCAGACAAACCGTTCCGTACCAGCTGGAAGATGTCGTTGACGTCGTATGCAGCGTCATCGCCAAAATCGTTCAACGATGTAAGCCAACCGTTGGCCCCCCAAATCGGAGCTTCGTAGGCACCGATGAAGATGATATCGAAAGAACCGCCTTTCGTTGCAATATCCTGAGTAGTCCGCTGGCGCAGGACGTTTTCCTCCAGGACAACCCAGTTGATCGTGTTGCCGGTCGCTTTTTCCCACTGCGGAGCAAGCTTCTGCATGACGATCATGTCAGCGTTGTTCACAGTGGCGACCGTGATTTCCGCCGCCCCAGCACTAAAGCTGATTAGCGACGCAATGCCCGTCGCGGCAGCAAATGCCTTCAACAGTTTCATATGAAATCTCCCTGTTGGGTTTGTAAGGAACCTAAACCGAATTGTTGATATCAGTTAATTATACGAATAGATGGCAAGTAAGTCAACAAAAAAGTTTACGCGCGTAAATTTTTAAGCAGCCGTAGTTTTTAGCCCGCCACCGTCACGCAGAAGCGCGTAAGACGAGTTTTCCCTCGAAAAGAATCGATTCGTACGTTTCGGCCTTGCCGCCGGAATTGATTATTCGGAACAGCGTTTCCACGCTGTGATCCGAAATTGCCGAATAGTTTTGCGCAACCGTGGTCAAAGCG
Source organism: Rhodospirillales bacterium (assembly GCA_018648445.1). Next base: position 14,243 of record JABGRG010000046.1, read on the forward strand.
GGACAGGTAAACTGAGACCAGGGGTGATCGTCGTGGCCCGCGATCCGTAAGGCGCAACCCGGACCCTGGCCGACGCGGAGCCCCATCTCATGCGCCGCCGCCAATAATCCGATAGCGATTCGGTCGTTGCTGCACAGCACCGTGTTCGAAGGGAGCGCATGTTCCGATATAAGACGCTTGCCTTCCTGGTAGCCGACGCGTTCGAACTCCCAACCCTGTCCATCGACATGGATAATCTGTGGCGCGTGGCCGAGCCGCTCCATGGTCTGCCGATAGGCCTGGCGACGCTTGTTTGCATTCGGGTTGACGGGTGGCATTTCGAAAAAACAAGGCGGTTCCCCAGTGCGGTACAAATACTCCACGATCATCCCAATGCTTTGGAAATTATCAGATCCGACAAAGGCTTCGCCAACGTCAACCTGACTGTCAAAGATGACCGTCGGGACCTCTTCCGTGAATCTTCGAACATGTTCGTAGTCCGACGCCCGGCCGAGCGGCGCCACTAGAGCCCCTGCGGGTTTGAGCGATTGGAGCGAATCCAAAGCGTTGTTTTCGAGTTCCGTTGCGCCATGGGAACTCATCAATATTGGCCAGTATCCCGCGTCGATGCATCGCCGCTCGATGTTTCGCACTATTTCCGCGAAAAATGGGTCCGCAAGGTAGGGGACGAGAATTCCAATATTCTTGGTCGCTCGGCGGTTCTGATTTACAGCAAAAATGTTAGGGCGATAGTCATACTGTTCTATCGCCTGCTCAATACGTTTCCGCGTCGATTTGCGAACGCTCGAGTGGTCGTTGAAGTACTTCGAAACTGTCGGCCGGGAGACACCGCACAACGATGCGAATTCTTCCATCGTTTTGATTTTTCGGTTCATACCGTCGATCCTCACCCGCCATCCGGCATACAATTCGAAGCCAAGATTGCACTATGCGATTACAAGGCCACCCTCCCAAACAACCCTTAAAATAACCACAAATATTTTACGCGTGTTAATTTCTAAGTTGACACTAGTAGCCGCTGGTGGCATGAGTCAAGCAAGAAACCATCCTGCGAAGTCGCCGCCGTCCTGTTAACCAGCTCTTTGATTTCAATGTACATTGGAACAGAACTCTGTGTTGCCACGAACCTGAAACATAATGGACGGAAACTGTGAAAAAGATCGCGGTCATTGGAGAAATTCTCGTCGAAATTATGGCGGACCATCGAGGTGATGGGTTTCTTGAACCAATCGCACTGACTGGCCCGTATCCTTCCGGCGCGCCGGCCATTTACATCGATCAGGTCGCGAAACTCGGCCATCCCGGCGCCATTATTTCAGCGGTCGGAAATGATGATTTCGGGCGCGTAAACCTAGAAAGGCTTGAGCAGGACGGGGTCGACATCTCGGCGGTCAGCATCGATCCGGATAGACCCACAGGCAGCGCTTTCGTGCGGTATTGTCCTGACGGTTCCCGGAATTTCGTCTTCAATATCAAACATAGCGCATGCGGCCAAATGTCTGTGTCGGACGCGTCAATGCGCGCATTGGAAACGGTGGATCATGTTCACGTCATGGGCTCTTCGCTTTTAAGCGCCGAGTTTGTGGCATTGAACCTGCGCGCGGCAAAGGCCGTTAAGGATCGCGGCGGAACGGTATCTTTCGATCCGAACCTGCGAAAAGAGATACTCGATTCTCCGGGTATGCGCGAAGCCATGGGTGAAATACTCGCCCTGACGGATCTGTTCCTACCCAGTGGCGAAGAGATCTTTTTACTGACGCAAGCAAAAAAGACCGATGGCGCGGTTCAAGAACTCCTTGGACTTGGGGTTCGCGTAGTGGTCCATAAACTCGGGTCGGAAGGCGTTCGGTTTTTTGATGAATACGGAAGTCGGTTTGTCCGGGCGTTCCAGGTTGAGGAAATCGATCCGACCGGGGCGGGAGATTGTTTCGGCGGCGCCTTCACTGCGCTTTGGCTTCGCGGCGGAGATATTGACGAGACGCTGACCCTAGCCGCCGCCGCTGGTGCACTCGCCGTCACGCGGCGCGGTCCCATGGAAGGAACGTCGGACCTGGAATCGCTTAAACGATTCGTCGAAACGAATCCCGCTCATGAAATTGTTTAATGGCTGAAACATCATGGATTTGAATGATTTAATCTCCAAAAATCGGAATGGTACCCGTGTCGGTCTGCCAAGTTTCTGTACCGCAAATGGCTACGTGCTGGAGGCAATTCTCGACTTTGCAGCCAAACGACAGCTTCCGGTCTTGATTGAAGCCACATGCAATCAAGTGAACCAGGAAGGCGGTTATACCGGCATGACGCCGGCGGACTTTGCGGCGTGGCTGTCGCAACTCGTCGAGAGATCGGGGCTGGCCGAGGACCGAATTTTGCTCGGCGGCGATCACCTCGGCCCGAACCCATGGAGACAAGAATCTGCTGAAACGGCCCTGGCCAAAGCCGAAGTGTTGGTTCGCAGTTACGTCGAAGCGGGATTCACAAAGACCCACCTCGATGCCAGCATGGCCTGCGGGGGCGAACCACGCCCAAGCTTTGACGAAGTCGCCCGCCGCGCAGCCCGTCTTTGCCGAATTGCCGAGGAGTCTGCCCCCGATCCGAATGCACTTGTTTATGTTATTGGCACGGAAGTTCCCGTCCCTGGCGGAGAAACCGAAGAAATGACCGGCCTTCAGGTCACCACACCCGAACGGCTGGACGAAACCATCTTCACCCACCGCGATGCGTTCCGTTCCGAGGGCATTGAAGACGCCTGGGGCCGTGTCGTGTCGGTGGTTACCCAGCCCGGCGTGGACTTCAGCCACAGTTCCGTCCACCAATTCGATCCCGATGGCGCGCGGGAACTCGTGACAGCTATCGGACGTCACAACGGCCTGACTTTTGAAGGACATTCGACGGACTACCAGCCGACTTCCTCCCTCGCTGAATTAGTCAGTCGCCACGTTTTTTTCCTAAAAGTCGGTCCGGAGTTGACGTTCCGCTTTCGCGAGGCGATCTTCGCACTCGCCGCCATCGAGGAAAGGCTCTACCCAAGCGTCCGGTCGGGAATCGTCGCCGCGCTTGATGACGCCATGGATCGGAATCCCGGTGACTGGCAATCGTATTACGAGGGGCCCCATGCGGAAGTTGCCGTCCTCCGGCATTTCAGCCTAAGTGACCGGGTTCGATACTATTGGCAGGAAACAGAAGTACGTTCCGCCTTGGATCGCCTTTTTACGAACCTGTCCAACGTAACCATTCCCCAGGGACTCATAACGCAGTTCTTCGGAAATCTTGAATTTGGCGAACTGCCGGAAAGTAATGCCAGCCTTTGTGCAGGCCATATCCAGCGTGCTGTTAGCCGTTATTATACGGCTTGCGGATGGGACGTGTGACCAACACGGAAACCGTGTGAAATAGGTGGCCCGGGTACGTTCATCTGTCGCGGTGCTTCATTTTTCAAAACTACGATAACCCTGCGCTTCTTGGACACTTATAGAACCATGTGCATCGCCCCGTCATCTGATTTTCGGCAGGTTCTGACAGATGTCCGGGAATTGAAGCTCGCGGCCTAACCCCCTTTGACAACCGTTTAGTTGACACTTGACACTCTATAAGCTTCATGTGTATAGTGACACCTAAACATAAAACGGAGATGTAAGTCATGACCAGTGGGAGGAATATCAAATTCGGGGCGTTCATTCGCAGCATCCGAGAGGAACGGGAGTTTGGATTGCGTGAAATGGCCAAGAAAATCGGCGTCAGCCCGACCTATCTTTCCAAGGTCGAGCGGGACGAGTTTCCGCCGCCAGCCGAAGACAAGGTGTGCAAAATCGCTGAAATTTTTGCAATTGATGTGGATGAGCTAATGGCCCTCGCCGGGAAGGTTTCGTCCGATCTGTCAGACATCATCAAGGAACACCCTCGCGAACTGGCCGCACTGTTGCGGACGACAAAGGGTATGACGGCTGATGATGTAGCCAAACTGGCACGTGAGGCGGAGAAATCAAAAGACAAATAGTAGCCAACCTAACGACAGATGCAGATGAGAATGGAAGATTGATGAGAAAATTTGTCCCATATTTAGCCGAGGAAGCCATCGAACGCGAGGCCGAGGCGTTGCTTGCAGAGTTCGCTCATGCGCGCGACGTCGTTATCGAACCGCCGATTCCCATCGAAGACATCATGGAAAAACACCTGAAACTTGGCATTGAGTTCGACGATACCCATCGTCTGTTCGGCATTCCCCGCACCGGCACTGATCCCGCCCAAGGCCCAGACATCTTGGGGGCAATATTTTTTGATGAAAAGCGGGTCGTGGTTGACGAAAGCCTCGACCCAGAAGAGAACCCCAATAAAGAAGGCCGGTATCGCTTCACCCTGGCACATGAGGGCGGCGGCCACTGGCGGCTCCATCGGCAACTGTTTGCCAAGGATGCGGCCCAAGCATCCCTATTCGGCAGCAAGTCGGTTCCGTCAGTTGTGTGCCGTTCGAGTCAGGCGAAGGAGCGTGTCGAATGGCAAGCGGATTTCTACGCGTCCTGTCTACTGATGCCACGAAAGCTAGTTTTTGCCGCCTGGGACGAGGCCTTTCCGGATCGCAAGCGGCGGGTACTGGCCCCTAAAATCCCGGTCGAACACCCATTCGTCGAAGTGCCCCGGATTTCGTGCAGCATCGCGGGACATAATTGGACGGAGAGCGTTGAGGAAGCACTTGACGGTATCGCTCGGCCCTTCGCGGAAAAGTTCCTCGTCTCGCCCATCGCCATGCGCATCCGGTTGGAGAAACTTGGGCTGCTGATGCGAGAAGTCCCCCATCAACGTATTCTCGCGAGCGAGTAATTCCCTTTTTTTCAGGAGAGTGTGAAGTGACAACTGGACACAAAACAATCAGAGCAAGAGCGCTGCATCAAAGGCCCTTTGAAACGAGGGATTTTTACCTCGCCTGCTTTTTGCGGTGCACAGGATATGCCCTCCTTAATTTGCGCACCGAAGGCCGCCGTAAGGTTTTTGTATTTGAGGATCGCCCCGACCGTCAGGCCGACGTTCTGTCCTTCTACGGCGACAGCACCTTCGTGCCGCCGTTGGCGTTCTCCTCCACTATCAAAGATATGAAAGGACTTTTGCACAATGCCTGATGATCAGAACTCCAAGCCAGATGACCTTGATTATGGCCCGCAAGCCAGAGAGGCCATAAATCGTATCGTTAACGTGGTCGTGGACGGCTTACGGCATGGCCATTTCCGTTGCGCCATTTCTAGCGCTATTGGCAAAAACAACAAACGGGACTTGGTGATCGAAGCGGGCAAGTCCCACAAATTCACGATCCCGGAGGACGACCTGTCGCGCTAGTGCCCTGCTAACGGGCGATCCCTGGGATTGGGACGCCGAATATGCAAATGACATAACGATCCAGTGTTATCGGTGTGAGTCCGAAGCCGGAGATCAGAGGCACGGAGCGGTTAGAAGCCATCCGTGAGATCTTCGGTGAAAACCAAATCCTGTATTAACGACGACCTTATCGACCGCACCCTCGAAACTTGGCAGCCGCGTGTCGATTTCCCCCTGACCCGTGATGATGCCTGCCAGATCATCGGGAACGTCAGCGGTTTCTTTTCCATCCTGGCCGAATGGGCCAAAGCAGATGCCGCAAATGACCATGCTGTCGGCAGTGAGATAGGCGAGGTGCGCCATGACCGCTGAGAACATCGAAACAACTTTTCCCGTGGGCCCGCTGACAGTTTTCTCACCCGACCCAGTAGAAGCCGGTAAAGGCGGCGAAGGAGGTGTTTTTCAGATCATAAACGCTGATTTCGTCGCTGCGGTGTTCCCGTGCCTGCCAGAAGGTGCCTTTGCCGCCATCTCTTCAAAGAGCGGCGATCCCAGCATCGGTGGTTGGCCTGCCCGTCGCGTCGATCCGGCCACGGAAATGCCATCCGCAGAAACAAACAATTTTGTTGGATGTTCCAGCTTCTACCCTGGTGATGACGGATCGTTTAAAGCTCGCAAAAGCCAATTTGCGGCCTGCCATTTCCTGATGCTCGATGATCTTGGCACGAAGGTGCCGCTGGATCGTCTCGATGGGTTTGATTTGTCATGGCTGATCGAGACAAGCCCCGGCAATCATCAAGGTGGGATCATCCTTGCGGAACCGCTCACTGACGGTGCTGTGGCAGTGCGATTGCTCAATGCAGCGATTGAAGCTGGCTTATGTGATGCTGGCGCGTCAGGGCCATTAAGCCGTTGGGCGCGGCTGCCAGTGGCAATAAACGGCAAGCCAAAATATGCTGACGCTGCTGGTGCTCCTTTTCAATGCCGCCTGATTGAATGGCAGCCCGATAAACGCTACACACCGGACGAGATTGTCGATCGGCTGCAATTAGAACTCGCCCCGGCGGGAAGGCCGAAGAAAACCGCAAAGCGCTCTGCGCGGTCTTCCAGTGAATATCACCGTATTGGCAATGCCAATGACGATATCCTGACCCCTAAAGCGGCTGAGAACCCAGTCGTCGCGGCACTTAAAGCGCGGGGGCTTTACAAGACGCCACTGGGGTCTGGCAAACACGACATGACCTGCCCGTGGGTGCATGAGCACACCGACGAGTTAGACACAGGCGCGGCCTATTTCGAACCCGACGAGCTATATCCTGTAGGCGGCTTTTGCTGCCAACACGCCCATCGAGACAAATATCACGTTCGGGCACTCCTTGAATTCCTCGGCGTGCGCAGCGCAGAAGCGCGCCACAAACCTCTAATAAGAGTGGTGGCAGGAGACCTGCATCGCGTCGTTGATGCTGCGGAGAAGGAATTGGCAAACCGTGGGCGGCATTATCAGGCTGGTGGCTTGATTGTTTCCGTCTCGACCGACCCTACCTCCGGTGACCCTTCAATCGTACCCACCAGCGCGCCTGCTTTGACCCGTGAACTTTCGGTAGCTGCCACATGGGAAAAATATGATGGGCGCGCAGAAGACTGGGTTCGCTGCGATCCGCCAGCACGGCACGCGGGCATTCTGTTTGATGCGCAGAATTTTCGTTACTTGCCGCCTTTGGCGGGCTTGGCACGGCAACCATACTTCCGGGAGACGGACGGAGAACTCATTACTCATCCGGGCTATGACAAGGAAGCCCAGCGGTTCGGTGTGTTCGATGCGCGGCAGTTTGTAATCCCTGAGCCGACCCATGAATCGGCACAAAAGGCGCTAATTCTGCTCGAAGAATTGCTCGCCGAGTTCCATTTCGTGGCTGCCACCGATAAGGCGGCTGCACTTGCCGCGATCTTCACTGCTGTGGTGCGCCCAACGCTGCCCTATGCGCCAGGGTTTCACGTTAGAGCGCCAGTATTCGGTAGCGGCAAGACATACCTGTGCGAATTGATTGGGGCATTCGCCGGGCCAGGCGGAAATGCCAAGGTCAGCTATCCGACAACCTCGGAGGAGGCTACCAAGGTCATTCTGTCCTTGCTGCTGACCAGCCCGGCGGTTATCGAATTCGACGACATGGACACCGACTGGATACCGCACGGCACTGTTAAGCGAATGCTGACGGCTGAACATATCACAGATCGGATTCTCGGCGTCAGCAAGACCGCCACAGTCAGCACCCGCACCCTGTTTCTGGGGTCGGGGAACAACGTCGGGCCAATACGCGATCTGCTTCGTCGTGTGCTAACGATACATATCGACCCGCGCTGCGCGACCCCGGCAACAATGTCCTACAAAGGATTTCCCGTGGATAAGGTGTGCCAGAGTCGTGGCACGTATGTGGCGGCGGTCCTAACGATTATCCAAGCGTGGCGCAATGCAGGCATGCCGCGCGTTGATGCCGATAATATTGTCACGTTTGGTGGCGCTTGGTCCGACTATTGCCGGTATCCGCTGATGTGGCTCGGTCACCCTGATCCAGCGACAGCACTGCTAGAACAGGTGCGCCATGACCCTGATGGGGATGCGCTTAGTGGGTTAATGGCCGAGTGGCATGCCGCATTTGGCCCGTCTCCAACCACGGTCCGCAAGGCGGTTGACGCGGCGCTTTACAACTACCCCAATCTGCTCGACGCGATGCGCGAATTTCCCGTTGAGGAACGTGGCGAGATAAATCGCTCGAAGCTGGGTTGGCTACTTAAAAAGAATGCCAATCGAATTGTCCGGGGCTTTGAGTTCCAGAAAGCAGAAGCCGATGGCCGCACGGCTTGGAGGGTGGCTGAAATCAAAACACCGCCTTTAACGCCTTCACCGCCTTCTGCCCCCTCGGTTGGGAAAACTGTCACGGGATGGAGTGCCCAGGTATGAGTGCCGTCGAAGCCCTTCATGCGGCAATAGCCGCTGGTATCGGGATCGCCGTTAATGGCGAATCCTTGTCTCTCAAAGCTTCCTCGCCGCCACCAGAACACGTTCTTACTGGCCTGTCCCGTAACAAGGCAGAGATCATCGCTCTCCTGCGTCCCCGTGCCGACGGGTGGTCGGCTGAAGACTGGCAGATGTTTTTCGACGAGCGCGCCGGGATTGTCGAGTTTGACGGTGGCGTTTCACGTTCGAAAGCGGAGGTACAGGCTTTTGCCTGTTGTGTAAGTGAATGGATGAATCACCACCCGGCCATATCTTCGCCGGACGGTTGCCTTGCCTGTGGCGGCAGTGACAGCGCCCATGATCCACTATTGCCGTTCGGGGCAGATTCCCAAGGCCATGCCTGGCTGCATTCACGCTGCTGGAAAGGTTGGTATGAGGTTCGAAAGGAAGCGGCAATCGCGGCTCTCACGGTAATGGGGATTGAAATACCAGCCAAGTTTCCAAACGATTTCGGGAAAAACGGAAGCATATGATGGGTGGATTAGGATCAGGACGGCCTGCGGGGCTTGGTCGAGACAAGGTGGAATCGTCTCGGTCTATTGATGTGAACCGACTTCACCAGGATGGTTGTCTTAAATCCGGTTGGAGAGGTGGTTGGCAGTGGTCACAGGACGGCGAGAAGGTGGCGTCGATCAACTTGCACTCGGAAGATAGCTGCCTGCGCCTTTCCTATCGAGTGCGCATCGGTGGCGGCGAGTGGGAGGATGTGGAGGAGGCCGTCCGCATCGTCCGCGTGTCCTGCCGGTTTGGCGGTTCGCGGCCATATTTTATCTGCCCTGGCGTGGTCAATGGCGTTACCTGTGATCGGCGCGTGGCGAAGTTACACGGGCCGGGACGGTATTTCCTGTGTCGGCATTGCTATCGGCTCTCCTATACAAGCCAGAGCGAAGAAGGCTGGGACCGGGCGCTAAGACGCGCAAACAAGATCAGGATGCGTCTCGGCGGTGATCCTGGTATGGCGGCTGCATTCCCCGAGCGCCCCAAGGGTATGTGGAGCCGTACCTACGAGCGCCTCCTTGATAAATCCAATGATGCTGAAATGAAGGCGAATGAAGGTTTTTTCATCCATGCAGAATTGCTGCTGACCCGCCTTGATAAACCCAAACGAAAGAGGAGTTTTTGGCCATGACCAACCAATTGTTACCAGCGGAAAATACCGGCACCGAGATCACTCGTTTTAACGCCCTCAGGCATGGCATCTTATCTCGCTATACGGTGCTGCCCTGGGAAGACGCAACCGAATACGGTGTGCTCGTGGCGGCCCTGGCGGCGGAGCATAATCCACATGGACCGACTGAAGAGCACCTGGTCGAGGAATTGGCTGGTATTCTGTGGCGAAAACGTCGGTTACGGCTTGCCGAGGCCGCAGCCCATCAACACGGTCTGGATGATGCGACCGAGCCATTTCGCGGCACTGTTAAGGCTGCGCTGGCCCATCTGGGGGTTGGAGAGCAAATTGATCGGGTTATTGATTCAATACGTGCTACGCCCGAGCAAACTGCAGAGGAATCCAGTGACCTCGGCGAAGATGAAGCCATGACGGCGAAGGCTCTGAAACTCCTGAGTAACGGGAAGGCGCAATCCTATGAGAAGGCCGTTGCGGTTCTTCGAGCAGATACCCGTGAATGGTGGGAGGAGGTTCTGAGCCGCGATCCGGAAGACTTTGACGAAGATGAAACCGCAGCAACACCGGATGCGGGAAGCCTCCGCCGGTTCATCGATAAGGAACTTCTGCCCTGGTATGCCCAGCGGAGAAAAGAACTTGAAAACCGCCCTCTCATTCGTGCCCAGGCATTCGGTCAATCTCTTGACCCCAACAAACTAGCGGGGCTTGCACGCTATGAGGTCCATCTCGACCGCAAGCTGGAACGCACCTTGACCATGCTTCTCCGCCTCAAGGATTTGCGGCGGGAGACCATTGATCAATAATCCGTTTCGCAAAATGCGTTTTCTGCTTGGGTCCTGTCCGGCCATTTCACAAGCGGGGACCACATGCGCGGGACGTTACCAGCCTGACGTGCTGTTTTTGTCTAAACTAAACGCTCCGGCATCCCATTTCGTTTTCGTGACCTTAGTTGAAATCTCTGTAAGCCTTATCCAAAGCGGGATACGAGATATTTTTGGCATGCTTGAAACGAAACGAAATGGGTTTTTTGCAGGTGCCACTGGCCAAATGGCGGGGAAAGCCCGCCAGCATACGAGGATGCCCAGGAAGGAACCAATTGAGCATCGGTGTCTTGTTAATTTGGCAAAATTCTCTTTCCTGCTTCCTTATTGCCAAAAAATTCACTAATCTGTCGTCGGGAGATGTGTTAATGCCGGAAATTTCCGCAGCTAAACTTATTGATGAGATGCCCGAGGCCTTTGTATCAGATACGGCGATCAGCCGTGAGGTTTCGCGCGCCGTCAAGGCAGGCAAGCTGCGCAAGCTCGCATCCCGGCTTTATACCAGAAATTTGACCGATCCTCCCGAGGCAATCGTTGGTCGCAATCTTTGGAGCATCGTCGGCGGTTATTTCATCGGCGCGCTCATCGCCGACCGGACCGCGCTTGAGAATGCGCCCGCCGATGATGGCTCCGTCTGCCTTGTTTCTGAATCAGGTCAGGACATCAAGCTGCCGGGTCACACGCTCCGCCCACGGCGAGGGATTGGCCCCCTGTCTTCCGACCGACCCTTCATCGCCGGTTTATTCCTTGGTTCGACGGCAAGGGCCTATCTGGAGAACATGCGCCATTCGCGGGCGCGTAGCGGCCTTGTGGCGCGAACACTTTCCCGTCGGGAGATCGAGGAGCGGCTCGATACCCTGATTCGCCGATCCGGCGAGGAAGCCGCTAATCAGTTGCGGGATGAAATTCGTGCTGTCGCGCCTGAACTGGAAGCAGAGAAGGAAGCGGCGGAACTCGACGCCCTGATCGGTTCGCTGCTTGGTACGCGAGAGGCCGAATTGAGCGCGCCCACGGCGGTTGCTCGCCGTCAGGGCCGACCCTATGACCCGGATCGGTTTACGCTCTTTCAGGCGCTTCACGTTGCCTTGCGCGACCACCCACCACTCAGCCGCATCGCCATGGATCGCGGGGCGGAAGGCAACGCGACGCTGGCGTTCTTTGAAGCCTACTTCTCCAACTTCATAGAAGGCACGGAGTTTGCGGTTGAGGAAGCCGCCGACATCGTCTTTCGCGGTGTTATCCCCAACGAACGGCCCGAGGACGCCCATGACGTGCTTGGCACCTGGCGCATTGTTTCCGATATGGCGGAGATGCACCGCATACCACAGGACGGCAAAACACTAACTCGGCTTATCAAGGCCCGTCACGCGGCAATCATGGAAAGTCGTTCTGATAAACGCCCCGGCGAGTTCAAGCTGACCGAGAATCGCGCCGGTTCAACGGTCTTCGTCGCGCCTGATCTGGTGGCTGGAACGCTGGAACAGGGTTTCGATCTGTGCCGCAGTCTGGAAACGCCGTTTCAGCGCGCCGTGTTTATCATGTTCCTCATCGCCGAGGTTCACCCATTTGCGGACGGTAACGGGCGCACGGCGCGGATCATGATGAATGCCGAGCTTGTTGCCGCCGGTGAAGAACGCATCGTCATCCCGACGGTCTACCGGGTCAATTATCTCTCCGCCCTCAAGGCGTTGTCTCAAAGTGGACGACCGGAGCCGCTGATCCGTATGCTCGACTTCGCGCAGAAATGGACCGCCGCCGTTGACTGGCGCTCGGTTGAAGAAACAAGGCGCGAGCTTGATGACTGCAACGCCTTCCTCGACCCCGGCGTGGCCGACGAGGAAGGCCAGCGCTTGCTAATGCCGGGGAGGGCTAGAATTTAATGAGCATGGACAAGAAAAGCCTCTCCGAACGCGACATCTGCACCAAGTTCATCACCCCGGCGGTCAAGAAGGCCGGATGGGACGAAATGCATCAAATCCGCGAGGAGGTCAGCTTCACCGCCGGGCGCATCATCGTGCGTGGCAAACTGGTCAGCCGTGGCAAGGGCAAGCGCGCCGATTACATCCTCTATTTCAAACCGAACATCCCCATCGCCCTGATCGAGGCCAAGGACAACACCCACGCCATCGGCGACGGTATGCAGCAAGGTCTGGGCTATGCCAAGACGTTGGATATTCCCTTCGTGTTTTCGTCGAACGGGGATGGCTTTGTGTTCCATGACAAGACGGGAACCAGCGCCGAGAAGGAGACAACCATCAGCCTCGACAGTTTCCCATCGCCCGCTGAGCTGTGGGCGCGGTTTTGCGCCTGGAAGGGGTTGACGCCGGAAGCCGAGGAAATTGTTCTTCAGGATTATTTCGACGACGGCAGCGGCAAGACCCCGCGCTATTACCAGGTCAACGCCATCAACGCCACCATCGAGGCCATCGCCAAGGGCCGTGACCGCATCCTCCTGGTCATGGCGACGGGCACCGGCAAGACCTACACCGCGTTCCAGATCATCTGGCGGCTTTGGAAGGCGGGCCGCAAGAAGCGCATCCTGTTTCTGGCCGACCGCAACGTGCTGATCGACCAGACCATGGTCAACGACTTCCGTCCGTTCGGCCCAGCCATGGCCAAGCTCTCCACCAAATCCAAGACCATTGAACGCGCAGACGGCACCACCGAAGACCTGACCACGGCCATTGACGGAAAGCGCCGCATCGATACCGCATATGAAATCTATCTCGGCCTCTATCAGGCGATCACCGGGCCGGAGGAACGCCAGAAAATCTTCCGCGAGTTCTCGCCCGATTTCTTTGATCTGATCGTTATTGACGAGTGCCATCGCGGCAGTGCCGCCGAAGATTCCGCCTGGCGGGAAATCCTCGACTACTTCTCGACGGCAACCCAGATCGGCCTCACCGCCACACCGAAGGAAACGGAATACGTCTCCAACATCCATTACTTCGGCGAGCCGGTTTACTCGTACTCCCTCAAGCAGGGCATCCGCGACGGTTTCCTGGCCCCCTACAAGGTTATCAAGGTTCATGTTGACCGCGACGTGGAAGGCTACCGTCCTGAAAAGGGTCAGCTCGACCGTGATGGCAACGAGGTCGATGACAGGATTTACAACGCCAAGGACTTCGACCACATCCTGGTGCTGGATGACCGGACACGGCTCGTCGCGGCCAAGGTCACGGAGTATCTGAAGGAAAGCGGCGACCGCTTCCAGAAGGCGATCATCTTTTGCGTCGATACCGAACATGCGGCCCGCATGCGCCAGGCGCTGATCAACGTAAATGCTGATCTCGTGGACGAAAACCTCCGCTATGTCATGCGCATCACGGGCAACGACAAGGACGGGCAGGATCAACTCGGCAACTTCATTGACCCCTATTCGAAATACCCTGTTCTCGTCACCACGTCGCGGCTGCTCTCGACCGGCGTCGATGCCCAGACCTGCCGCCTGATCGTGCTCGACCGTGATGTTGGCTCGATGACCGAGTTCAAACAGATCGTCGGGCGCGGCACCCGCGTGCATGAAGACAGCCGCAAGTTCTATTTCACTCTGATGGACTTCCGGGGCGCGACCAGCCATTTTGCCGACGCGGATTTCGACGGAGAGCCGGTGCAGATTTATCAGCCCGAGGGCGATGACCCGATCACGCCGCCCGACGACGCACCACCCTCGGATGACGGCGAAGACGGTATCCCCCCAGAACCGGGCGAGGATGAAACCATTGTTGATGGTCCGCCAGACATCACCCTGCCGCTTGAGGGCGGCGGCATGCGCAAGGTCTATGTGGACGGCGTCGGCGCGACCATCATCGCCGAGCGCGTGGAATACCTAGACGAGAACGGCAAACTGGTTACCGAGTCCTTACGCGACTTCACCAAGAAAGCCCTAAAAAAACGCTTTTCCAGCCTCGACGATTTCCTGAAACGCTGGAAGGACGCGGAGCGCAAACAGGCCATCATCGAAGAGCTGGAGGCCGAGGGTCTGCCGCTCGACCCCATTGCCGAGGAACTGGCCAAGGACCTCGACCCCTTCGACCTGATTTGCCACGTCGCCTTCGACGCCAAGCCGCTGACCCGGCGCGAGCGTGCCGACAACGTCAAGAAGCGCGATGTGTTCGCCAAGTACGGCGACCAGGCCCGCGCCGTGCTTGATGCGCTGCTGGCTAAATATGCGGATGAAGGCGTGCTCAATCTCGAGGATACGGAAATTTTGCGCATTCCGCCCCTAAGTGGGCTCGGCATGCCAGCTCAGCTTATTAAGGCTTTTGGTGGACGTAATGGTTTTGTCGAGGCGGTCCACGAAATGCAGTCAGCATTGTATTCCGAAGCTTCATAATCTCAGGAGACGCAAGTTCATGACCACTTATTCGTATTCATTAACTGTTAATGACAGCCAGTTTCTGGCTCTTGAGGCATCTCTCATGGTCATGATCGAACATTGCGATCTAAAAATATCCGAAGGAGCAGGCGCTCCATTCTGGGCGCACAAGAAAAGCTGCGGCGAAATCCTAGAAAAGCTGCGTAGTGCCGAAACAACTCTGACCAGCACCAATAATTTCAGTTAAGGAACTATCAATCACATGTCCGTCCGCACCCTCGTTAAATCCATTCAGAACATCATGCGCCAGGATACCGGCGTCGATGGCGATGCCCAGCGCATCAGCCAGTTGTGCTGGATGTTCTTCCTGAAAATCATCGACGACCAGGACCAGGAACTGGAGCTGATGCGGGACGATTACGCCTCGCCCATCCCGGCAGCCTACCAGTGGCGCACCTGGGCGGCGGACCCGGAAGGCATCACCGGCGACGCGCTGCTCGCCTTCGTCAACGACGACCTGTTTCAGGCGCTGAAAAACCTCCAAATGACCGGCAAGCCCGGCGACCGCCGCCGCGTGGTGCGCGACGTGTTCGAGGACGCATACAACTACATGAAATCCGGCCAGTTGATGCGCCAGGTGGTCAACAAGATCAACGAGGTCGATTTCAACAATTTGAGCGAACGCCAGCATTTCGGCGACATCTACGAACAGATTTTGAACGACCTGCAATCGGCGGGCAATGCGGGCGAATACTACACGCCACGCGCCGTCACCGCCTTCATGGTCGACCGCATCGACCCGAAACCGGGTGAGACCTTGTTTGACCCAGCCTGCGGCACTGGCGGTTTTCTCACCTGTTCGCTGCGCCACATGCGTGACCGCTATGTGAAAAAGCCCGAAGATGAGCAGACCATGCAAGCGGCGCTCCGGGCGGTGGAGAAGAAACAACTTCCCCACATGCTCTGCGTCACCAACATGCTGCTGCACGGTATTGAGGACGCCAGCTTCGTGCGCCACGACAATACCCTGGCGCGCCCCTATATCGGCTGGGAGCAGAAAGACCGGGTGGACATCGTGCTG
>JABGRG010000186.1 GCA_018648445.1 Rhodospirillales bacterium
TAGGGACACCGACACGGCACCCGACCCGTACGCCCCCTCGCCTGTCATGCGTGGACGACGGTTGGAGACCATGACCGTCGGCAAAATGCCCGGACGGCAAGTTACGGTTTACGACAAGCGCAAAGACGCCATGGTCAAGCGGAAATGGTATTGGTTCGAAACGTGGGGCTTTGAGCGTGGCGACCCACGCGCCGAGGTGTGGCGTGTTGAAATACGGGCGGGCAAAAAGGAACTCAAAGACAATTGGAATATGCGCACCTTCGAAGACGTTGAAGCATCTCTTGGCGATGTGATGATCCGTGCGGCATCCAAAATCCGTTATGTAGCCGATGACACTGATACCGCGACGAATGTCGGTCGCCTTGCGAACCATACCCTATGGGACGCCGTTCAATCGGCGTTGCATGGCAATCTCTACGATTTCCGGTCCGGCCTTGTCCCCGGACGCATCTTGGACGTCGAAATTGAGACTCTTCGCGAAACCTACAAAAGCCTAATCTTAGGTAACGCTATGGCCTACGCCGTGGCCGCCGGTATGCCCGACGAGGACATCATGGAACACCTTCAAGACGTTGTCGGCAACATGATCCTCACCGAACTAATCGAGAATACCGAGATGGCCGAAAACCGTCTAAGTAATGCCCGGCAACGGCTGGCCAACGTCGCAAAAATAACTTATGCGGATATCCCGTTTTAAGATTCACACTACCAGGCCAACAGTCCGGCACCATGCTCTCAAAGTCACATGGCGTTCGGAAGCCACAGCGCCAGTTGGGGAAGCGCCAGCATCATAGCGATGAGCAACACCAAGGCCCCGATAAACGGCAGGCATCCCATGATGACGTCGTCTATTCGGATGTCTCGTGGCGCGAGTCCTTGTATGACGTAGAGGTTCAGCCCAACGGGCGGGGTAAGGACCGCAATCTCCATGGTGATGGTGTAGATGACGCCGAACCAAATCAAATCGTACCCCGCACCCGAAATCAGCGGGAACAACGTCGGCAGCGTAATGAAGGTCATGGAGACAGGCTCAAGGAACATGCCCAAAATGATATAGAACGCGATGACCATGGCTAGCACCAAGTAAGGCGACAATTCCATAGCCAAGAACACTTCGGTGAACTGCTGCGGCACCCTGTGATAGGTCAGCACGAACCCGAACAAGACGCCCGCCGACAACAAAAGCCCCAAATACCCCATGGTCCGCATGGTCGCTTTGAGCGCATCGAAGAACCCTTGGAGGTTCAATCCGCCAACGGTAAAGGCCAAGATGATCGACAAGAGCGCGGCAATGGCCGCAGCTTCGGTCGGCGTGGCAACGCCAGTGTAAATCGCCGCCGTAATGACGAAACCGATGAGCGCCACCGGCAGAACCGCCGACAAAATAAGCCCGATGGGCAGCTTATCGCCGCCTTCGGCAGTCGGCACGTCATTTGGATAGAGACGTGTCCAGATAAGGACGACGATGACGAACAGCGTCACCAAGATCAAGCCCGGGACAGCGCCCGCAATAAACAACTCGCCGATGGATTTGTCGGTGACGATCCCATAAAACAACAAGATTAAGCTCGGCGGAATGAGGACGCTGAGGGTCCCGCCTGCCGCCAGCACACCGGCCGACAGACGCTTGCCGTAACCAAGCTTGAGCATTTCCGGCAGCGCAACGCCGCCGATGGTCAGCGCGCCGACCATGCTGGAGCCACACACCGCGCCGAAACCGGCGCATGCGCCGATGCTGCCGTAGGCGGCAGAACCGCGAATGCGTACGCCTTTGTGCATGAACAAATACAAGTTCGGCCCTATATTGGACCGCGCGATCAACTCTCCCAGCAGCACAAACAGCGGCACGGCGAGCAAGATATAATCGACCCAGACGCCCCAGAGCTTCAATTCTGAACTGACTAGCGAGGTTTCAAAATCTTGAATAGTCCAAAGGAACGGCAACGAGGCCGCCGCAAGGGCGAACGGAATAGGCAGACCGATGGAGATCAAGACCATGAGAAGGCAGAACAAACCGATACCGACTGTGTACCATTCCATGACTTAGTTCTCCCCCGCGGTAACGTCCCGCAGGACAATGGCGCGAATTAAACGCAAAAAAGTGTAAAGCGAAAAACAGATCAACGCGATGGCCACAGGCCCCCAGAAGTAGAATCGGGGCCACAACAAAATTTCCGATGCCGCGCCGGAATCGTACGCCCTGAAGAAGGCTTTCGTGGCGGAAATGGAAAAGAACAATCCCACCCCGAACATGAGCACGAAGTTGACGATCGCGAGGATGTACTGGATTTTTTCGGAGAACCGTTCGGTGATCAGCGTGACCTTGGGGTACGCATCTTCGCGAAGGGCGAAACCGAGCCCGGCAAAGGCCACCGGCACGAGGAGAAGTGCGGTTGCTTCGGTCACCATGCGGTCTGGGGAGTTCATCACATAGCGCATGAACACGCCGTATGAAATCCACAGAACTTGCACCAACACGACACCCGCAGCGACAAACGTCAGGGCCATGATGGCTTTTGTGACAAGTCGATAAAAAGAATCCAGAACACCGGTCATCGCGCTACACCAACTATTATGAGTGACGGGACAGGAATATCTCTAACACAAGGTACGGCCTGTCGGAAGCAAAGCTTCCGACAGGCCCGGTACGGGAGGCACGAGAATTATTCACGCCAACCGAACATAGCGATCAGGGCGCGTAGTTGGCAAACAGGCCACGAACTTTGTCGGCCAGTTCCATGCCGCACGATTTGTTGACTTCAGTTTCGTCCCATTTCTTTTGGACGCCGTTGATCAACGCCATTCGCTCGTCTTGAGAGATGGAGACAGCAGCGCCGCCGCCCTTCATGACTGCGTTACCGACGCGTTGGTCGATCCAGTCTTCGTAACGGGGCTTGAGCCAGATTTCGGAATCTTTGCCAGCCTTAAGAACGGCTTTTTGATCCGCTGCGCTCAGTTTGTCGAACTTCTTCTTGTTCATCATGTATTGGATGTTGCCGTAAAACAGGTTCGCATTGACCATGTACGGCATCACGCCCCAAAGTTTCCACGAGCTGTAGGTGGCCACGCCCATGTTGATGCCGTCAACCACGCCACGTTCGGCGGATTGGAAGACTTCCTTCGGCGCGACGAAGACCGGGCTTCCGCCCCAGTTTTCGATCATCATGCTGACGAGGGGGCCAATGGACCGAACGAGCTGACCGTCAAGCTTACCGAGGTCGGCAACGCGGTCTTTGAACCACCATTCCTGGTCATAGGAATAGTTGGAGTTGATGACGTTAACCAGGCCCACTTTGGCGGCTTCCGGGGCCAGCAATGCGGTGAACTTGGCGTCGAGTTCGATCTGCTTTTCAAGATCGATGGCAACCGGATAAAGTGACGTCACACGGTAGCACGGAAGACGTTTGTCGGCTGGAATCCAGCTGATGTCGGACACGCCGCCTTGGATGGCATCGACGCCTTCGCTCCAACCGTGAAGCGTGGCGGACGGGAAAATCTCGACCTTAACCCGACCTTCGGTATCTTTCGCCACTTGATCGGCAAAGAATTTAAATCCTTGATAGCGAATGTCGATTTCATTGACGTACGTCGACAAACGAATGGTTTCGACAGCCGAGGCTTGTGAAGCCACGGTTGCCGCAGCAATGGCGCTAACGGCCAAAGTCACGATTTTTTTCATAGGATTATCCCCGTAAAATGATGCGCAATTGGTTTTGACTACCACTTCATCCACATGTCCAGACCGGCACAGTGGCCTCTGCATTCATGGACTCATTGAAGGGTCCGCCTCGACAAAACGGTAGCGAAAAGACTAGGGCATATCCAATTCAATCGGAGCACCAAACTATTCCACACAGGCATAGTTTTGCGGCGGTCCGCGTGACGAGTCGCTAACTTGTTGAAATATCTTCTAATAATGCCTTCCACACTTCGTTAGCCTTTGGCCTGATCGAGGAACGTGGACGGTAGACGCGTACTTTTAATTCAATAACCCATTCTGGTCTGTCGCAACGCACGAGTAGGCCAGCGTCTAGTTCCCTAGCGATCGCACTTTCGGGCAACCACGCCAATCCGTGGCCTTCGAGGGCCGCCATTTTCAAAGCCTCGGCAAGTGAATTTTCATAATGAGTTGAAAGAAAACACGGTTCAGGAGCGCTCTGAAGCAAGTAGCCCACGGTCTTTCCGAGAAACGCGTCGGATGCATAGACCAAATGAGGAATGGGCGATTTGGCATTGCCGGGCAGACAGAACGTCGGCTTGCCGTTTTCGTCAGGAGAGGAAACCGGAATGAGGCGGTCGGTAC
>JABGRG010000187.1 GCA_018648445.1 Rhodospirillales bacterium
ATTGGAAGCCTTCGTCAAATCATTGGGTGTTGCACTTGAAATTTGAATCCAGCGTGCCGGTTTACTCTTTCCCGGGAATTACGGTGACGGACGAATTACGGTGACGGTTTACTTTTTCTCGAATTACGGTGACGGTTTACTTTTTCTCGACAAATCTACCTTAAAATCAACGGGTTCAAAGGGAGGCGTCCCTTTGTGGGTCTGGGCGAAGCCCAACCTTACCGGGACGCCTAATGCGCCTCGGCCCATGTCGCCCCCGTTCCCGTATCCACCACCAGCGGCACGCTTAGTTCCGCCGCGTTTTCCATAACTTGCGTGACCAGCGCCGTCGTCGCGTCGAGTTCTCCGTCCGGCACCTCGAACACCAGTTCATCGTGCACCTGCAGGAGCATTCTGGCCGACAGCCCGGCGTCAGCAAGCGCGGGCGGCACTCGTAGCATGGCGCGTTTTATGATGTCGGCGGCGCCGCCTTGGATGGGGGCGTTGATGGCGGCGCGTTCGGCGAAGCTTTTGATGGCGCCGTTTTTGTCTTCGATGCCCTGGGTCCAGCATTTGCGGCCGAACAGGGTGGTGACGAATTTGTCGGTGCGGGCGGCTTCTTTTGTACTTTCCATGTAGTTGCGGATGCCGGGGTAGCGATCGAAGTAGGCTTTGATGTAGTCGGACGCTTCGCCGCGCGGGATGCCCAGTTGGCGGGCCAGCCCGAAGGCTGAAATGCCGTAGATGATGCCGAAGTTGATGGCCTTGGCTTGTCGGCGGATCATGGGGTCCATGCCTTCGACGGGCACGCCGAAGACCTGGCTTGCGGTCATGGCGTGGATGTCGAGGCCTTCGCGGAACGCCTCCTTGAGCGTGTCGATCCCGGCGACGTGGGCCAGCAGGCGCAACTCGATTTGTGAGTAGTCGGCGGCCAGCAGGGTAAAACTGTCCTCGGCGATGAAGGCGCGCCTGATTTTGCGGCCTTCTTCGGTGCGGATGGGGATGTTCTGCAAATTTGGGTCGTTGGAGGCCAGCCTGCCGGTGGAAGTGGCGGCCAGCGAGAAGGATGTGTGAACGCGGCCCGTTTTGGCGTTGATCTGTTTGGTTAAGGCATCGGTGTAAGTGCTTTTAAGTTTTGCCAATTGCCGCCAGTCGAGGACGCGGGCGGGCAGATCGTGGCCTTCGGCGGCCAGTTCTTCCAATACGGCGGCCCCCGTGGCGTAGGCCCCGGTTTTGCCTTTTTTGCCGCCGGGCAAAGCCATTTCGTCGAACAGGATTTCGCCCAGTTGCTTGGGCGAGGCGACGTTGAACTCGCGGCCCGCCAGTTCATGGATTTGGCCTTGCAGATCGCTCAGGCGCACGGTGAAGTCGTCGCTGAGGCGTTTGAGTTCGGCGGCGTCGACCTTGATGCCCCAACGTTCCATGCGCTCGATCACGGCGATGAGCGGGCGTTCCATGGTTTCATACAGCGTGACCATGCGTTCGTGGGCCAGCCGGGGTTTCAGTGCGCGGTGCAGGCGGAGCGTGATGTCGGCGTCCTCGGCGGCGTAATCCAGCGCACTATCCAGCGGTACCAGATCAAACGTGACCTGATTTTTGCCGCTGCCCGCCACGTCCTTGAACTTGATCGTTTCGTATCCGAAATGAAGTTGGGCCAACTCGTCCAGACCATGCCCGTGTTTGGACCCTTCCAGCACGTGGCTAAGGACCATGGTATCGTCCACCGGGGCCACAAAAATACCAACATTTGCAAGGATTTGGGCGTCGTACTTGATGTTGTGCCCGACCTTGAGAACGGCGTCGTCGGTCAACAGATCGTCCAGCATGGAAAGGGCCGTTTCGGTGGGTATCTGGGTGGGGGCATCGCCACCGGCATCGCTTCCGCCGTCGCCCAGATCGAACATACCTTGGGCGGCGGGCGCGCGGTGGGCCAGCGGGATGTAGCACGCGCGGCCCGGCTCGGTGGCCAATGATACGCCGACCAGCCCGGCGCTCATGGCATTCAGCGAGGTGGTCTCGGTATCCACCGCGACAATGCCCTTGGCTTTGGCCTCATCGATCCATGCCTGCAGGCGGGCTGCGTCCTGAACCAGCTCATAAGATACCTTCGCGGGTTCGGGTTTGAGCGCAGGCGCGGCGGGCTCGATTGGTGCTGCGTCGGCAACCGGTGCGACGAAGCCCACGGGTGCTGTGCCGCCGATGCGGCTTTCGATCTTGGCGACCAGCGACTTGAAGGATTGTTCGCGCAGGAAGGTGGCCAGCTTGGCCGGATCGACCTTGCGAACGGCGAAATCTTCCAGCGGCACGGTGATGGGCGCGTCGTCGCGCAAGGTCACCAGATCGCGCGAAATGCGCGCGGCGTCGGCCTGTTCAAGGAGGTTCTGGCGGCGCTTGGGCTGTTTGATCTCGCCCGCCCGGGCCAGCAGGGTTTCCAGATCGCCATATTCGGCCAGCAACTGGGCAGCGGTTTTGACGCCGATGCCGGCGACGCCGGGCACGTTGTCGGAACTGTCGCCGGCCAGCGCCTGTACTTCTACCACCTGTTCCGGCCCGACGCCGAATTTCTCGCGCACCTGATCCGCGCCAATGGTGCGGTTTTTCATGGCGTCGAACATGGTGACGCGCGGACCGACCAGCTGCATCAGATCCTTGTCGGACGACACGATGGTGACGTCCGCGCCGCGTTCAACCGCCTGGCGGGCATAGGTGGCGATCAGATCGTCGGCCTCATAGCCATCCATATCCACGGCGGTGACGTTCATGGCCTCTGTGGCGTCGCGCACCAGGGCGAATTGCGGGATCAGTTCGTCGGGTGGCGGTGGCCGGTGGGCCTTGTATTCGGGGTAGATGTCGTTACGGAACGTGCGCCGCGCTTTATCGAAGATGACGGCCACATGATCGGCGTCGGTGTCCTCGATGGTTTTCAGGAGCATGGTGGTGAAGCCATACACGGCGTTCACCGGGGTTCCGTCGGGCCGCGTCATGGGCGGCAGCCCGTGGAAGGCGCGGAAAATAAAACCCGATCCGTCGATCAGGAAGACGTGCTGCATCGACGAATTCTCCCCCAAAAAATCATGAAAGCATCTTTCTAAGTGTTGCTAGTCCCGCGATTTGGGCAAAACGAAGCGGCGCGCGCAATAGGGGCAGACCACCTTGCCCGATGGGCCTATTTCCAGATAGATGCGCGGATGGCCCGCCGAACCGCCGCCGTCACATGAAACATGGTTGCTTTCGACAGTAACGGTTTCCTGCGGTTTCATTCTCTTCCCTTCCAAGACCGTTGACCGGCGCGCCGGTCCGATGATACCGATTGCTTTCCAAACATTCAAAGGCGGCTTTCGCCAGAAAGCTCACTTCCTGCTTCAGGATATATATGTCTGACAACCAAGAATACGCGGTTGAAACGCAAGGTCTTTGCAAGACCTACAAGGGAAATTCGCGCCAAGCCCCCATGGAGGCCCTGCGCGACATCTCGCTGGCCATTCCGCGCGGGTCGTTTTTCGGCCTGCTGGGGCCCAACGGTGCCGGCAAATCCACGTTCATCAATGTGCTGGCCGGTCTGGTCAACAAGACGGCGGGCGAAGCGAGCATTTGCGGCCACGATATCGTCACCGGCATGCGCGCCGCGCGCCGCGCCATTGGCGTGGTGCCGCAGGAACTGAACATCGATCCGTTCTTTTCGCCGCGCGAACTGCTGGAAGTTCAGGCGGGGCTGTATGGCGTTCCCAAGGCCCGGCGCCGCAGCGACGAAATCCTCGATCTGGTGGAACTGGGCGACAAGGCCAACGCATATACCCGCAGCCTGTCGGGCGGTATGCGCAGGCGGCTTCTGGTGGCCAAGGCCATGGTTCATTCGCCCGAGGTGCTGGTTCTGGACGAACCGACCGCTGGCGTCGATATCGACTTGCGGCGGCGCTTGTGGGTGGCGGTGCGCGAGTTGAACGCGCGCGGAACGACCATTTTGCTGACCACGCACTATCTGGAAGAAGCGCAAGCCATGTGCGACCGGGTGGCCATCATCGACGAGGGCAATCTGATCGCCTGCGAAACCACGCAGGATCTTCTGCATCGTATCGATTCCAAGGAAATGACCGTCACCGTGGATGCCGATATCGGGGAAATACCTCCGCAACTGAGCGATTATTCGCCGACACTGGAGAACGGGCGAAGTCTCGTTTTCCGGTATCCGCCCAGCAAGATCAACAGCGGCGAAATTCTGAGCGCGGTAAGCGGCGCGGGCCTGACCATCACCGATTTGAATACCCGTGAAGCCGAACTGGAAGATATTTTCCTGCGCCTGAC
>JABGRG010000188.1 GCA_018648445.1 Rhodospirillales bacterium
TATTGGACGCCGAAAACCCCCGCTAAGGGGTCAATATTCCACGCCGGTTCACACCTACACACCTATACCCGGTTTCACGGAAGAACGACATGTCGGCCTCGTAGAAGCGTGGAACGAGGTCTTGGAAACTATCATCGACGAAATATTCGGAAATTCCGTATCGTCGCAAAGGCGCCGAAGAAAGTTAAAATACGTTCTGGCCGGATATCTTACCAAGATATGGGCTAACAACGGCGACACTGGCGTTGTGTTCGCTGGTTTCGGGCATGAAGAACACTTCCCTGCCGTATGCAGTTACGAGTGTCGCGGCATGACTGACGGGGTTGTTTGGCGCACCGAGCGGCAAAACGAGAAAGTTCACGAAAAGTGTGGCGCAATCCTTATTCCATTCGCACAAGCCGATGTGGCCCACACGTTTCTTTCCGGAATTGACCCCGAATTCCGCGATGTGATTGAACGTATGATGCGATCATCCTTCTCCGACCTTAAGCGGGTGGCGCGTAATCGGGATGTTTCGAGCGCCGCCGACAGCATTCTTAACACTTTCTTTGAAGAATTTGGTTCATACCAAAGGGAAAAACATGTCGTGCCGATGGTCGATGTGTTGACAGTGTTACCTAAGGATGAACTTGGACGACTGGCGGAATCTCTCGTGGAAATTACTTCTCTAAAACGCCATGTCACAGAAGATCAAGAAACCGTGGGTGGACCTATCGATGTAGCTGTTATTTCTAAGGGCGACGGGTTTATCTGGATATCACGGAAACATTATTTTGACGCAGCGACAAATCCTGACTATTTTTTGAGGCAGCGACGGAGACAGGAAGGGGGTGCTCGTGAAGAAAAAAATGAAAATTGACAGCAAACGTGAAAACTCCATCCCAACTGAATTTAGAAAAAAAGAAAGCGTCAACTACGCGGCGATGTCGGCTAAAGAGTTTGTTGACCATATCATTGTGACTGCTCACAGCAAGCAACGCCGGAAGGCGCAGGTAAGCGAATCTGCCAACGCAGCCTAACCCTGCACGTGACGTAGTTGGAGGGTCAGCAAAGCATTTCCCGATGCTGATCGTCAGGTTGTTGCCCACACAGTTCCCAGCCCACCAGAATCCATTTTCCGGGCTGCTGGGACTCATCCGTTGAATCCGGGTTACCCGAAGGGCCGGAAAGGCCGTCATGCGACTCCAGAGTCCATTTTGGGACTCCAAGAGCGTATTGGTGGGCAAATGAACCACTTCGCCCGGACCCGGCGCGCCGTCTATTAAATTACGAACAGCAACCCTGATCCCTTTCCACACGTCCGCACCATCCGTTTCCTGTTCGCCAGCGTGTTGCATGATACACCGATCACAGTGATCAATTGCGCCGTCGTCAAGGAACGCGTTCCACGCAGGCTCACCTCGATTATGGTTGCAGACTTGATCAGATTGTTGCGCTAGTGTCAGGTAACCTTGGCGAATGAATGGCTCAACAGCGAGGAAACGGTATGCAAACACTTGAACTTAGAGACGAGTTTCTCGCCAAGCACATGCGCGGCACGGCCATCGAACTGCGCAACAAACAGAACACGGGATGGGCGCAGAGAGGCCCCGAAGACCTGCTTGCAATTACCTATCCCACATCCGATGTGCAGCGGTCACTTGAGGCAATTTCCGCCGCGAGGCCCGGAAAGCCAATCGTGTTTCTTGGCCAGCGTGGGCGCGGCAAGTCACATATCATGGCGCTGCTGCACCACGCGATTGAATCGCCAGATGCCGTAATGCAATGGGCGGGTGCGTGGGGCGCGAAGCTAGGCACCAAAAAGCTGCCTCAACTCAAGCTCCAGGCCGGGTTTTTTCCGATCTCCGAAACCCTGTCAAATCAGGAATACGCAAACCTGTGGGAATTGATCTTCGACCGCCATCCCAACGGCGCTTACTATAAGGGTAAATTCGAGCAGTCAAGGACGGACATCCCGGCGAAATCGATCCTGCAAGACCTCTTCGCAGAGATGCACACGACGCTCATCCTCGACGAGTACCAAACGTGGTTCGACGGCCTCAGCGACACGGAGGGTGATACCGGGCCGAAGCGACGGCAATGGGCGTTCAACTTCATCCAGATTCTCTCGGAGCTGTCGAAAGAGCGCCCCGACCTGTTCATGCTGGTCGTGTCGGTGCGCGACAACGCGACCGACGCATTCATGCAGATTCACCGCGACAGCCCGGTGATCATCGACTTCAAGGGCGAGACGGCCAAGGAGGACCGAAAGCGGCTGTTGCTCCACCGCCTGTTCAAGAACCGCGACCATTTCAGCGACGACGTCATCGAACAGACGGTGGACGCCTACGCCAGCGAGCGCAACCGCCTGCTCTACGGCGACAAGAACGCCGCCGACCAGTCGCGGCTTCGGCGCGAGGTTGTAGAGACATGGCCGTACTCGCCGGAGCTGATCGCGTTGCTTGAGGACAACATCATGATGGCCGACGCCGCTCAGGAGACGCGAGACCTGATCCGGATTCTTGCGGAGGTCTTCCGAGCACGGGGCCATGATGTTCCCGTGGTGACCGCTGCCGACTTCCACATCGATGACGACGAGTGCGGCGTCATCACATTGATTGACTCCTTCGCCACGACCGCCGATCAAGAGCAAATACGCGACAGGGCGCAACGAAACCTGGAGGCTATCAAGGAGGCGGGCATCGCCGTCCCCAACGCCCGCGAGATCATGAGTGGGATATGGATGCGATCCCTTTCGGCGGTACGCAGCTTGGGCGGCTCAAAGGGCGATCTTCAACTGGACATCACACGCGGTACGCCCATCGACGACAACGCCTTTACGGCGGAGCTGTCTGATATTGTTGAAAACAGCTTCAACATTCACCCAGTCGGTGGAGAGCCGATCCGGCATTGCTTCAAGCTGCCGGAGAACCCGCAGGCCAAGGTCAAGGCGTGGGCGCGGAACGACCGCCACTTCGAGCCGGAGACGGCCACGGCTCCCGGCATGATCGCGGTCGGCAGGGATCAGGAGTTCCTGCGTAAGACGCTGGAGCATCTGCTACGCCCGGAGGTCACTGAACCGCCTTCCCGCGTGATCGTCCTCGATCCGAACTGGGAAACGGCTCCGTGGGCAAATGTTCCGCAGCAAGACCAACCTGAGAAGTGGGACAGGCAGGTGCTGCTGTTGCTTCCGCAGGCTCCCAAGGAGGTGGAGAAAACCCTCGGCCAATGGCTGGCCCTGTGCGTCACCAAGAACCGCAACATGGTGCGTTTCCTGTTGCCAAAAGCTGACGCGCCGCCCTTATACAACACCCGCGAACTGATCATCCTGGCGCGCTGCACGCTCCTCGCTAATGAATGGAAGGGATCGGAGCCACAATACAAAGATATACACACCCGCTTTGACCGCGAACTGCGAAAAGAGCTTTCCGACCGCTTCGACCGCTACGCCCTCTTGGCACGCTGGGACTACCAGAAACCTGAGGCATGCAAGTTCCACATCGAAGCCCATCAGGCGATAGGGGGCGATATCCCCAGTGCAGTGGAAAACCACATCCGCAACAATTTCTTCGCCCCAGAAGACTTCGAGACGTTTATCATCGAGGCGTCCAAGCGCAGCGAGACAATGACCCTAGTACTATCGCTGCTGCGAAACCCGTCGCCCGGCGACAACCTAATTCCGTACCTTGGCGATCAAGCCCTCTACGAGCGCGTGTTGCGCGTCGCGGCCAACGACAAGATCGCCATCAACCGGAACAGCGAGTGGCACTGCCCGCAGCCGGGACAATCGTCCGATGAGGCATTCCGAATATTGAAGCAGCGTGCCACGCCGACCGGATGGGACTGGAACAGCATCTACCTTGGCACGCCGAGCGAGGCGCGCGGCGGTGGAGTCACTGCACCCCCGCCGCCGACGGGTACACCCTTCGGCGGCAACGGCGACCCGATTGGAACGACACCGCAACCGCCCCCAGACCCCCCCGCGGTCGAGCCGTATCCGACCGGGGTGACGACGCCAACAACGAGGGGAGGCGCAGGGCCGACGAATACGCCGACAGAGCCACCGTCCATCGAGCCGCCCAAAAATCCCGTCATCCGCCGATCGCTAGGACCCAAGACGGGCATCAACCTTCTCGGTGATTTGGAGAGGTGGGCGCTGCCCGACAAACAACAGGTTACTCAGACGACATTGACCTTCCACGGGCTTTCAATCAAGGAAGTACGCGATCTTTGCACCAAATTGCCGCCCAAGGT
>JABGRG010000189.1 GCA_018648445.1 Rhodospirillales bacterium
GTCCGGGTCGGTCGCCCACGGGGGTCGAGGGGCATAAAGGTTAGGCCGTCGGCAGCGTTACCGTCGCCCGCAGGCCGCCCTCGGCGCGGTTGGACAGCATCACGTCGCCGCCGTGCGCACGCACAATCGAGCGCACCACGGCCAGCCCCAGACCAACCCCGCCGGTTTCGCGGCTGCGCGAGTGCTCCAGCCGATAAAAGGCGGTGAAGACTTTTTCGCATTCTTCTTCGGGTATGCCGGGGCCGTCGTCGTCAACGGTGATCACGATGGAGTTCTTTTCTTCGGCCAACGAAACCTTTGCCGTTCCACCATATTTCACAGCGTTGCCGATCAGGTTGGCGAAAACCCGTTTCAAAGCCAGCGGCGCGCCCACATAGGTGACGCCCTGGTCACCGGAGTAGTCATCGCATAGAGACCTGAGAAGTTGGGCCAAATCCAGCGGCTCGCGTTCCTCGCGCGCCGCATCGTCGCGGGCGAAAGAAAGGGTCGCCGCGATCATGGCTTCCATTTCGTCCAAATCGCCCAACATCTTGCGTCGCTGTTCTTCATCGTCGACGAATTCGGCGCGCAATTTCATTCGCGTAATCGGGGTTCGCAGATCGTGGGAAATGGCGGCCAGCATCTGGGTGCGGTCCGCAACGAAATTTTGCAGCCTGCCTTGCATTTCGTTGAAGGAACGGGCCGCGCGGCGCACTTCACCCGGCCCTTTTTCGGCCATTGCCGGAGCGTTAACGTCACGCCCCAGGCGCTCGGCAGCCCGCGTGAATAGCGCCAGCGGCGCGGTCGCCCGCCATACGGCCAAAACCGAGATCAGAATGACCGCCAGCGTTGCTCCGAGCATGGGCAGGAAGATGCTGGACGACCAGAACGGTTTTGCGCCGAAGGTCGGGGTTAGAAAATTGAGCCAGCTTCCGTCCGTTAACTCCACTGAAACGGCGGTGACAAGCCGCGGCACACCGGGGAGCCGACCCAGGCCACGCCCTGATCCACCCCCTGGCCCGCTTCCTCGCCCCATTCCGGGCATCCCGCGCATCATTGTTTCGTGCGGTCCGGCAAGGGGACCAAAGCGTTCCAGGTCTTCGAGCTCAAGGATACTCACCTTTATGCGCTTCTTCGCCTCCTTCCCCATTTCGCGGGCCAAAGCCGAACGCAGCGACGCCGCCCATGGACTTAGCCGATCCTGAGCAGCCAGCGGTTTTTCCGGGGTCCAAATGGCGCGAATTCCGGTTCCGTGCAGGCCGCGAACGAATTCCCGGCGGCTCGGCCCCGGCACCTCTTCGACGGTTTGTGCGACGGAAATGATTTGCCCGGCGATCTGCCCGGCGCGGCTTTCGGCCAAAGATTGCGAGCGATCCGTCCAGTAAAATGCAAAACCTGCCAGATTGGAGCCAGCCAACCCCAACAGCAGAACCGCAACGGTGCGCCCGACAAGACTACTGGGCCAAACGCGGATCATTGGCGTTCCACCGCCGGGGTGAACATATAGCCCCCGCCGCGCACGGTTTTGATGAATTCGGGCTTGGCGGCGTCGACTTCGATTTTTCGCCGCAATCGACTGACCTGCACGTCGATGGCCCGATCAAAAGGTTGCGAATCGCGGCCACGCGCGATGTCCAAAAGCTGTTCGCGGCTCAAGACCCTTTGCGGGCGCGAGACAAAGGCGGCCAGCAATTCATACTCGCCGCCGCTAAGTTCGACCCGCGATCCGTCGGGCGAAAAAAGCTCGCGCCGATCCAGATTTAACCGCCAACCGGCGAAGGTGACGATGGTTTCCCCCTCGCCCTCCTCCATATCCCGCGCCGCGCGGCGGCCCGGCTGAGAATCGGCGCGGCGCAGAACCGCCTTGATGCGGGCCAGAAGTTCGCGCGGGTTGAAAGGTTTGGCCAGATAGTCGTCGGCCCCCATTTCAAGGCCGATGATGCGGTCCATCTCTTCGCCCATGGCCGTCAACATGATGACCGGAATATCCGATTCGGCCCTGAGATTTCGGCACAGGGTCAAACCGTCGTCGCCGGGCATCATGACGTCCAGCACGATCAGGTCAATGGCCCAGTTCTTCAATTCCCTGGCCATTTCACGGCCATCGGCAGCCGTGGTTACGCGGTATTCGTGCTTGGCGAGAAACCGGCCCAGAAGATCTCGGATTTCCCGGTCGTCGTCGACCACGAGTATGTGCGGCGTGCTTTCCATGACGCGAATATAACGCTCCCGAAGCGTCGATGCGCGGAAAAATCCGTTACGGCGTGTTTCGGGGGAACCCGCTGAAACGTTCAGTTACAAAAAACCGCATTGCGCGCAATCGGCCAGCAACAGTCAGGCGGTTTAATGGCGTCAATTCAGTTCACCCACTCGATGGAGATCGTTATGAAACGCAAGTCTATCATTCTCGCCGCCACCGCAGCTGCCGCCGTCGCCGCGTTTGGTCTGGTTCTGGTCAACGGCAACGACACCTTGGCCCATCCGATCAAGGGACAGGGTAGCTTTTACGGCCAAGGCTACGGCATGGGTCAAGGCAACATGATGATGGGTCGCCGTGGCGGCGGTCGCATGATGGGCGCCGGCGCCAATTCCAACACGTGGCCGGGTGCGGTCTGGGCGGACGCGGACAAGAACGGAACGCTCACCATCGAAGAAGTCAAAACGTTCATCGAAACCCGCCACGCTGCCATGGGTAACACCGGGTTCAAACCGGGCGAAGTCACGCAGAAGGACGAAAACACCCTTTCCGTCCAGATGCTTGACGCCGCTGGCAATGTCGTCCGCACCATGGAATTCCCGACCAAGGTCAATCAAGCGGCGACGAACCAGCCCGGCTACGGCCAGGGTTACGGCATGCGCGGTGGCCAGATGGGTCGTGGACACGCCATGCACGGCGGCAAAATGGGCGGCGGATATGGCATGCGGGGCGGCCAGATGGGCGGCGGCTACGGCATGGGATTCGGCACCACCAGCGCTACCCCGGTCACCGTAGACCAGGTCAAGAGCATGGTGATCGCCCGTCTTGCCATGGGGAACAACCCGAACCTCAAGGTCGGCGAAGTTACGGAAAAGGACGAAAACACCATTTCCGCTGAAATCGTGACCCTTGACGGCTCTCTGGTGCAACGTCTGGAGTTCGACCGCAAGACCGGACGAGCCAATATGATCCGCTGATCCCCTGATCTGCTGACACGTTGTCACCACGAAGACGGCCGGTCCTCTCCCCCGGGACCGGCCGTGTCGTTTTCCACATGGTGAAAACAGCAATATTTCGGCCTATTCCGTTCGTCTGGTTGTTGTCTTGGTAGCGCAATCTTGCTAGCGTCTCGGGCGAGAAAAAACAGACCTAAATCAACCGATCAAAAAAAACGGGGGAAATACCATGGAATTGCAAAAAACGATCCGCGCAGCCACTCGTACGGCTGCGGCGGCCCTGGTTCTTTTTGCCACCGGCATGGCCGGTACGGCGATCAGCGCCGACAAGTTTCCGAACAAACCTGTCAAATTTCTGATTCCCTTTAATCCGGGGGGACAGTCGGATACGGCGGTCATTCTTCTTCGTCCGGGCCTTGAAGAAAAACTCGGCGTTGAAATCGTAGCCCAGCATCGTCCGGGCGGCGGCGGCGCGGTCGGTTGGACCATGCTTTCGCAGCAGAAGGCCGACGGTTACATGATGGCGGTGACCAATCTTCCGCACATCGTCGTTCAGCCGCTGATGACCAAGGGCGTCAAATACAAAACCGAACAGTTGGACCCGGTATTCCTTTATGCCCAGTCGCCGGGCGGCATCGCCGTTCGCAAGGACAGCAAGTTCAAAACCCTGAAGGAACTGGTTGACCATGCCAAAGCCAACCCCGCCAAGGTTTCCATCGGCGGCACCGGTAAATTCACCGGCAACCATCTTGGATATCTGCAATTCGGCCAGATGGCCGGTGTCGACACCAGTTATGTCAGCTTCAATGGTGCTGCCCCGCAAACGGCGGCCCTGCTAGGTGGACACGTTGACGCCATTTACGGCGGCACCTTCATCTTCGCCAACAAGCGCGAAGAATTGCGGGTTCTGGCCGTGGCCACCGAAGAACGCCTGCCTGATTTCCCGAACGTTCCGCTGGATTCAAATTTCAAGTGCAACACCCAATGATTTGACGAAGGCTTCCAAT
>JABGRG010000190.1 GCA_018648445.1 Rhodospirillales bacterium
GTTCCATTGCATACCCAGCATAGCTGAGTGTTGCACTTCGTTTCGGAATCTAGCTTTCATGTGAAAAATTAGTTTCATTTTTTTACTTACTTTTAAAAAGCCGACAACTTTCTTTCGCGAAGCATTATCAGTCGCGGTTTTTTTTGGCTGGCTTTGATTGCAGGGGGCGGTTCATTCGGATTGAATGCCCCGCAAATTGAAAAAAAATCTCGTTTCACTTGCCAACATCATGGTTTGCTTCGTGGCGGTATACTTTGGATTGTGGTTGCCGCGATACGTTGTGTCGTCTTGGCAGGTGGATTCGATATGTGGTATCTAGTGATCCGTATTTCCGTGCCAGAGGATTCCGAAAAATATGCCGACGAAAACCATTGCCGTCGCGTGCGATCACGCAGGACTTGAGCTCAAATCACTGCTCTTCTCATTCTTGCGGGAGCAGGGGTGCGAGACTCTCGATCTGGGGACCAATGGTCCCGAGTCCGTCGACTATCCGGATTTCGGGTATGCAATGGCGGCGGCCATCCGCGACGGTCGGGCAGATACCGGTGTGCTGGTCTGCGGCAGCGGTATCGGGATCAGCATTGCCGCCAATCGGCATCCGGAAGTCCGGGCGGCACTGATCCATGATGCCTACGGCGCGCGAATGTGCCGCCTGCACAACGACGCCAACGTGATCTGCTTCGGCGGGCGGATCACGGGACCCGATGTGGCGCTCGATTGCCTTCGCGTTTTTCTGGAAACCGAGTTCGAGGGCGGGCGCCATGGGCTCCGCGTTGAAAAACTAACCAATCCGTCCTGATTTATTGAATCGCTTATTTTGTTAAAAGGCCCATTTTTTTGAGAGGTACGCGTTGATGAGCACCGCCAAAACCCAATATCCCACCGATTTCCATTCGCAGTTTTTCGGCGCGTCCCTGGCGGAAAGCGATCCCGACGTATGCGGCGGCATCAACGATGAACTGGGCCGCCAACAAGACCAGATCGAACTGATTGCCTCCGAAAACATCGTTTCACGCGCCGTTCTCGAAGCTCAAGGCTCGGTCATGACCAACAAGTACGCCGAAGGCTATCCGGGACGGCGCTATTACGGCGGATGCGAATTCGTCGATGTGGCCGAGGCATTGGCCATCGAGCGCGCCAAGGAACTTTTCGGGTGCGAGTTTGCCAACGTCCAGCCGCATTCGGGCTGTCAGGCCAACGGCGCGGTCAATCAGGCTTTGTTGAGCCCCGGCGACACGATCATGGGTCTAAGCCTTGCCTCGGGTGGTCATTTGACCCACGGTGCGGCACCCGCGCAATCGGGCAAATGGTTCAACGCCGTGCAGTATGGCGTTCGCAAGGAAGACGCGCAGATTGATTTCGACGAGGTTGAAAGCCTGGCCAGGGAACATCAGCCGAAACTCATCATTGCCGGTGGTTCCGCGTATCCGCGCATTATCGATTTCGCCAAATTCCGCGAGATCGCCGATGCCGTCGGCGCCTACTTCATGGTCGATATGGCCCATTTTGCCGGGTTGGTCGCTGCCGGTGTGCACCCCAGTCCGCTGCCTCACGCCCATGTGGTGACGACGACCACCCACAAAACCCTGCGGGGACCGCGCGGCGGAATGATCCTTTCCAATGACGCCGATCTCGGCAAGAAGATCAATTCGGCGGTTTTCCCGGGTTTGCAGGGCGGACCGCTCATGCATGTGATTGCGGCCAAGGCGGTGGCTTTCAAGGAGGCTCTTCAGCCTTCGTTCAAGGCCTACGGTCAGGCGGTGGTCGATAACGCCAGGGTTTTGGCCTCGACCCTTGTGGATGCAGGGTTCGCCGTCGTCTCCGGCGGCACCGATACTCATGTCATGCTGTTGGACCTGCGGCCCAAGGGGCTGAAGGGCAACGTTGCCGAGAAAAGCCTGGAACGGGCGAGAATCACGTGTAACAAGAATGCGGTCCCGTTCGATCCGGAAAAACCCATGGTGACGTCGGGCTTGCGTCTGGGCTCGCCTGCGGCAACGACCCGTGGTTTCGGCGAGGCGGAATTCCGCCTGGTCGGGGAATTGATAAATGATGTGCTTGAGGGTTTGGCGGCAAATCCCGAGGATAATTCGGCGGCCGAAGCGGCGGCGCGCGCAAAAGTCGACGAACTTTGCGCCCGCTTTCCGATTTACGGCTAAGGGGAGGAGAAAAATCGATGCGCTGTCCGTTTTGTGGTCACTCGGATACTCAGGTTAAAGATTCGCGTCCCACCGAAGACAATGCGGCCATCCGCCGCCGGCGGTTCTGCCCCGATTGCGGATCGCGCTTCACGACCTTCGAGCGGGTTCAGTTGCGCGAACTGACCGTTGTCAAAAAGGACGGCGGCAAAGCCCCGTTTGATCGGGAAAAGCTGACCCGATCCCTGAACATCGCGCTGCGCAAGCGCCAAGTGGACGATGATCGCGTCGAGCGCATCGTCAACAGTATCCAGCGGCGGCTGGAAACCCTGGGCGAAAGCGAAATTCCGACCAAGGTCGTTGGCGAAATGGTCATGGACCATCTGGCCGATCTGGACAAGGTCGCCTATGTCCGCTTTGCGTCCGTCTATCGTAATTTCCGCGAAGCCAAGGACTTCGAGGATTTCGTTGGAAAATTGGGTGACGAGAACGACTGAGCGTACCGACAAACAATATATGGACGCCGCGCTGGCCTTGGCCCGGCGCGGGTTGGGTTTGGTGTGGCCAAATCCAGCGGTTGGTTGCGTCCTTGTCGATGAGGCGGAACATGTCGTCGGGCGCGGCTGGACCCAGCCGGGCGGCAGACCGCACGCGGAAACCGAAGCACTATCGCGCGCGGGTGAGGCAGCGAAGGGGGCGACTGCGTACGTCACCCTGGAGCCATGCGCGCATTTCGGCGAAACGCCACCGTGCGCCAAAGCCCTTATCGATGCAGGCGTTGCCCGCGTAGTTATCGCCATGAAAGACCCCGATCCACGCGTTGCCGGGCGTGGCGTTTCGATGCTTGAGGATGCCGGAATCGAAGTAAATCTTGGCCTGCGCGAGGATGTGGCGGCGGATATTAACGCGGGCTTTGTTTCGCGGATCACGCAAAAACGGCCCCTGGTGACCCTCAAGGCGGCATCGACGCTGGACGGTCGCATTGCCACGGCGAGCGGCGAAAGTAAGTGGATCACCGGCGAAGCGGCAAGAAACCACGGTCACGTCCTGCGCGCCCGAAACGATGCGATCCTCGTCGGCATTGATACCGCTCTCGCAGACGATCCCCATCTGGACTGCCGGTTGCCGGGCATGGAGGGGATGTCTCCGGTGCGCGTCGTCGCCGACACCTCATTGCGCATCGACCCGGCGTCGAGACTGGTTAAAGGGGCGCAGGATCGGCCCACCTGGGTATTTTGTGCCGCCGGCGCCGAGCAAAGGCGAATTGAGGGCTTAACGAAGCGGGGCGTTACGGTTATAGAAGCCAATGCCGACGCAGATGGCCGCCCCGCCGTTGCTGATATTCTGACCCGGCTTGCCGAACGCGGTATTACGCGGGTTCTGGTTGAAGGGGGCGGGCGGTTGGCGGCGACGTTCCTGAAGGCTGGGATGGTCGATCGTTTGGCGTGGTTCCGCGCACCCGGCATCATCGGAGCCGACGGAATACCGGCAATCGCAAACGTGGGCATTGGTTCGTTGACCGACGCCTTCGGATTTAAGCGGACCAGCGCGACCGTGGTTGGAAATGACGTTTTCGAGGAATTCAGAAGGAAGGAATAGAGAGCCCCATGTTTACGGGAATTGTTAGCGATCTTGGCGAAGTGCGCTCGGTTACGAAGGCGGGTGATACGCGGTTTGAGTTCAACACCCGATACGATACCGGTGGGATCGAGATCGGGGCGTCCATTTGCTGTTCGGGGGCCTGCATGACGGTCATCGACAAAGGGCCGGGCTGGTTCGCCATTAGCGCGTCGGGTGAAAGTCTTTCATGCACCACTATGGGCGATTGGCGGGAAGGCGCACCGGTCAATTTCGAGCGATCCCTGAACTATGGCGACGAAATGGGCGGCCACATCGTTTCCGGCCATGTCGACGCGGTTGCGACCGTGGTCTCGGTTATTCCCGAAGGGGATTCGAAGCGCATCGTTTTTGAAGTACCGGAACG
>JABGRG010000047.1 GCA_018648445.1 Rhodospirillales bacterium
GACGGCATCGTCTACAAGAACCTGTTGGCGAGCTACGCCCATTTGCGCGACACGACCCGCAACCATTGGACCGCGCGTTTTGTCGAATTCGTTCGCTCCTGCAAATACGGTTAGAAAGCACGAAAATGACGACACCCAAACCCGTTTATATCGTCGGCGCCGGTCCCGGGGACCCCGATCTTATGACCGTCAAGGCCGCCCGGTTGATTGCCGAAGCCGAGGTCATTGTTTTCGACCGTCTGATTTCAGACGAAATCATGGCTCTGGTGCCAGCAGGAACGACCCGCATATTCGCCGGAAAAACGGCCAAAAACCACCACATGGCGCAAGAAGACATCAACGATCTTCTGGTCAAACTGGCCAAGGCCGGGCGTTCTGTCGTGCGCCTGAAGGGCGGTGACCCGTTCACATTCGCGCGCGGCAGCGAAGAAGCCCTGCATCTGGCCGAAAATGGAATTCCCTTTGAAATCGTTCCCGGCATAACGGCGGCGACCAGCGTTACGGCGTATGCCGGAATTCCGCTGACCCATCGCGGCAAGGCGCTGGGCGTGCGTTTTGTCACCGGCCATTGCCAGGGCGCGTCCAATCCGGACCTCGCCCTCAACTGGAAAAGCCTGGCCGATCCCGACACCACGTTGGTTGTCTACATGGGCCTTACCAATCTGGACACCCTGCGCGAAAAACTGATCGAAGCCGGGTTGCCCGGTGACACCCCCGCCGCCGCCATTCAAAGCGGCACCACCGCCCAGCAGAGGACGGTCCTTACCACTCTGGCCGTTTTGCCCGAACGGGTGCGCGAGGAAGGGTTGGTCCCGCCGACGTTGATGGTCATTGGCCGCGTCGCCAAACTTTCCGAGCATCTCGCCTGGTTCCAGCCGGGAGGAAACGTCGATCAGGAGGCTCATGGTTAAATCGGGGGCCGCGCTTTTACTCGCAGCGCACGGGTCGTCCTCCCAACCCGAAGGCGCGATCACGGTTTTGCGGCACGCCGAAACCATCCGCAATCGAAATCTGTTCGCCGAAGTCCACGCGGCATTCCTGCGCCAACCGCCGGAACTGGATAAGAGCCTCAATCAGATAAAGGCGTCGGAAATCTACGTCGTTCCGCTATTTGCAAGCCCCGGTCACATGGCCCGCACAGCCGTTCCCCGGGCATTGGGGCCCGATGATCGTGTCCGCTATTGCGATGCGCTGGGAACCCACGCAAGCATCCCCAGGATCATCGGCGGGCAAATTGAGCGGGCCAGCGAACAAGCCCACCTAAAAGCCGCCGAGACGGACGTCGTTCTCGTTGGTCATGGGACCGACCGCGACCCCGCGTCGGAAAATCAAACCCGCCATGTGGCGGCCCGCCTGAACGAACTGGGCGTCGCGGCAAAGGTCCATGCACTGTTTCTGGAAATCGAACCGCTGGTTGACAACTGGACGGACCACGTCAGGGGCGAACACGTGATCGTCGTTCCGTTCCTGATTGGCAGCGGGCATCACGCCCTGGAAGACTTACCCAAGCGCCTTGGCGCACCGGGCCGCCGCGTCATCCAATGCCCGCCAGTCGGCGACGAGCCCGAAATCGCGGAGTCCATCATCGGGCTCGTGGAAGACTTCGATTAAATCTCGCGGTCCAGCGAGCGGGCCAGCAGCATGTACAGCTTGCCCATGTCGGAGGCCAGGAAGGTCGTGCTCAGAACGCCTTGATGGTTCGACTTCTTGGCGTCGCTAAGCAGGGTTTCAAACTGGGTCAGATAGCGACCGACATAATCGCGGAACTCGCTGTCGTCGCGGTGCTTTTCGCGAATCGCCGCCAGTTTCGATTTTTCCCTGAAGCCCAGCATCTTGCGAACGAAGATGCCCTTTTCGCCCTTGTTGAAACGCCGCCAGTCGTCTTCGCTGATGGTCGTTTCCATCAGGCGGTTCATATCGACGGCGATGGACTGCAGGCGTTCCGAAATAAACGTCGCGCGCTTGAGGAAATCGTCCACCGCGATCTGGCCTGAACGCTCGCGCAAAATGGCGATAATGTCGGCGGCTTCCTTGGATGCCGCTTGCAGTTCCGCGGTTTGGTGGCTAATGGCCGAGGTCAACTCGCGGGCCTGTTCGGCGACAGAGTTCGACGTCCTGCCCAGTTCTTCCGAACGGGTTTTCAGCGTCTGATCCCAGGTTCCGACCTTCGCCATGGCCATGTTTGAAATGCTTGAAATTTCCTGCGTGCGCTGGCTCAGGGCATCGCCCAACGACTGAATTCCGCGCTCCGCTTTTTCGTACGTTGTCGTCAATTCCTCGACGCGGTTGGCCAATTTTTCACCCGCCGCATCCGATTGCGCCGAAATATCCCGCGTTTTTCCGATCAGAATACTCGACTGGCTTTTCATCATTTCGCCGATACGGGTCAGTTTGGACGCCAGGTCGTCCGACGCGCCGCCCACTTGTTCCGAACGGCGGCTCAGCGTCTCGCCGACACCTTTCAAGCGGGCCGTGGCTTCCGCCGCCTTGCCCGCCACTTGTTCGGCATGTCCCGTCATGCCTTCGACTGACTCGTCGATGTTTTCCTTGGCCGACTGGGAATCGCGGTTCAATTCGCCCAAATGTTCCCGAAGTTTCTCGCCCGCCGAAATTAGGTCACCGACCGTTCGGCTGGAAACGGCGTCCATTTCCGATGTTCGCTTGCGCAAGACGTCGCCTATGGTTTCCACCTGACCGGCAGCCCTCTCTGAGGCCACCGCCAAATCATTGGAGTGGCGGCTCAGCGCGTTGGTCACCAGGCCCATCAGCTTGGCAGCACGGTCCACGGCTCGCGAAACCTCGTGAGACTGCTCATGCAGGCCATCGGTGATCCGTCCGACCTTGTCTGCCGCTTCGCCGGAGGATTCGGCCAAACCGGTGGCTTCGTCACGCAGCGAATCGCCGAAGGATCGCACGTGGGTCGAGGCTTCCTCATAGGCCTGATTGAGTTCCTCCGAGCGCTGACGAAGCATTTCACCGACTTCGCGAAGGCGTCCCGAAGCTTTGTCCAAGCCTGTTTCCAGCGCATCCGTCTGACGCCCCAGGGCGCCGGCGA
Organism: Rhodospirillales bacterium; assembly: GCA_018648445.1. The sequence continues at coordinate 3,056 of JABGRG010000047.1, forward strand.
TATCGTCAAGACGGCGCGCCGCGCGATCAGACGCAACCCCCGCCTCACGAACCCGCGTCTCAACGGCGTCGCCCGCTGATTTCAAACGGTTTTCGGCATTTTCGGCCGCGGAGTTCACCTCGCGCTGACCTTCACGCAATACCTCGGAAACGTCCTGGACCCGTGTCACCGCCTCTTGTGAAAGATTGATAAGTTCGCGCGAACGGTCGCGCACCATATCGCCGGCGCCGCTCAACTGGCGAACCGCTTCATCGGCATTGCGTGCCAAGCCTTGCGAATGGTGATCGACGGTATCCCCCGCCAACTCAATGCGGTCCACCGCGCGATCGGAAACCAGACCCAGCTCTTCGGACTGACGCTGCAATGCATCCGAAATCAGGGAAACCAGTTTGGCCGAACGTCCCGACACCTGGGCCACGTCGCGCGCCCTTTCGCGCAACGCCTCGCCTGCTTTGCCAACATCGTCGATGGCCCGCCCCGAAACGTCGGACAGTCCGTCCGACTGCTTGTCCAGAGCATCGGCCACCCCTTGCACGCGAGCTGCCGCATCATCGGAGGTTTCAACCAGGTTTCGCAGACACCGGCGCATCTCCTCGCCAACGCCCTGCAGACGCTGCTCGGCCTTTTCGCTGGTCACGTCCAATTCGCCCGTGTGGCGGCCAAGAATTTCGCCCGCCCCGGCCATCAACTTGGCCGAACGGGTCGTCACGTTGGAAAGCTTGTCGGCCTGTTCTGAAAGGGCGCGCGCCACGGTTTCGATTTCGCCGGTCGCGCGGGCAGACGCGGTCGCCACGTCGTTCGCCCTCTCACCGACGTTTTCGCCCAGATCAAGAAGACGCGCGACCGCGCTTTCGGAAGCCCCGGTCACATGATCGAGCCTCTCGCGGAAGGTCGCGATCAGAACGCCCGTGCGTTCCGCCGAAGCGTCCATGGCGCCAAAACTCTGACGCAAGGACGCGGTGACCGCGTTGACGCCACTAACGCCCTTATCCGCCGCTGTTTCCAGTTTTTGGGCGCTGGTGTCGAGCCCTTCGGCCAGCGAAAGAACGCCGGTGCTTGCTTTGTCCGAAGCCTGCGCCAGATCAATAGACCGCCGACGCAATGCCTCGCCAACAGCGTTCATGCGAAGCAGGCTTTGATCGGCCAACTTGCCCAGGTCATCGGCCCGGCTGCGGACAGCCAAACCAACTTCTCCAATCTTGGCCAGGGTCTCTTCGGTGACGCCGCCAAGATCTCCCTGCCGCGTCTTCAATTCTTCGCCAACGCGCCTGACTTCGCCCAGGACCTTTTCGGCGGTGCCACCCAGATCGTCGGCAATTTTCCGCAACGCGTCGCCGACGGCCCCGGTTCGCACCACAGAACTATCAGATGCTTCGACCAGTTCGCGGGCCTGCTGACGGAAGACATCGCCCGTGGCGCGCACGTTCATGGCCACGCGCTCGGACGTGGCGATAAGCTCGCGGGCCTGATCGTTCAAACCATCGCCGATGGCCTTCGCGCGATCCGCGACGTAATCCGACGTCTCGGTGAGTGTCTTGGATTGCCGCGCCAACGACCCCTCGATTTCGGAGGACTGGTCGGCGACCCGCTGGGCCGCATCTTCAAGATCGTCGGTTTGCCTGCGCAGAGTTTCGCGCATCCATTCAGTTTGCGCCGAGGCGCGCTCGGTTTTCTCGGAAAGATCGTCTGTGTGCCCGCCCAGCATATCGGCCCCGGCACGCAATTGATCGCCCGCATCGCCCGACGCTTTCAGTAATTCCTTGAGCCGCTCCTGGAAGTCGCTCGCGGCGTTTTCGGTTTTCGATACCGCAGCGGCTGCGGCGGTTGTCATTTCGGACGCACCGTCCAGGAACACACGAGCCGATTCCTTGGCCCGGGCCGCCGTTTCCTCGGAGGCGTCCGAAAGTTCCGCGCTACGGCGTTTCAGAGATTGGCTAAGATCATCAGCCTGCACCGACGCTCTTTCCGATACGCTCGCCAAATCGTGGGACTGCCGATAAAGCGTATCGCCCGCATCGCGCGCCCGCGTCGTGGCCTTTTCGGAAACACTCTGAAGGTCCTCGGTCTGGCGGCGCAACGTCTCGGCGACAGCCTGCGCGCGCAGGTCGGCATCCTCGGATACCTGGGCCAATTCAAGGGTGCGCCGATGCACCATCTCGGTAACTTCGCGGGCCCGGGCCGAAGCCTCTTCGGATGCACGCGTCAATTCACGAGCCTGCGCGCGAAGCACCTCGGAAACCTCGGTAACGCGCTTCTCGGCACGATCGGACGGATAGGCGAGACGCCGGAAATGCCAGCGCAGGGATTCCGTTTCCCGGCGAAGCTCATGACCGCGCTCATAAAATGCGATCACCATCCAGAGCAAGGCAACCGGTGTCAGTACGCCTGCCGCCAGACCGCCCAACTCATGGGGAAGAAGCGACAACAGGTCGCTCAGAGGAAGTTGCTCGTTGACCGCAAACAAGGCCAGTGCCAGCCAGCCCACGCTCAGGATCACACCCGCAATGGCGGGAAGGCGCATTCGCAGATGGAAAGGCTCGGTATATTCGTCCGGCGCTAATTCATCCGAACCGCGCGCATCCATGGCCGCGCCGGGTTTTGGCTCGGCATCCGGTTCGGCAAAGGCGCGATCAAAGACGTCGTCGGCCACGGGCGGGGCGCCGGACTCTTCCGGCAGCCCTTTCGCGTTGCGTTTCTCCTGGCGATCTTCAACCACCGATCTTTCCCTAATTCCAAATCACGAACACGGCTGGAAGGCGGCAGAAATCTTACACCATCCATATGTTGTTCGCAAATCGGCAATGACAACAAAATATCGTATGTCGCCAAATTTCTGGGGATAACCTTCGTTCCGTTGACATTGGCCTCGGGGTCGTCGCCGTCAATCGCCCTTCGTGTCGATAGCCGAAACGAATTCGACCATACGCTCGACCGCCATTTTCGGATCGATCTGGACGAATTCAGCATCCGGCATCGCCCGCTGAAGATCACCCGACGGGGCCTCGCAAACAACCACGGTATCGGGATCGAATTCGATCAATTCGCGCTGGTCGCCCGAAATCAAAACACTGTGCGCGTCCGCCAACTCGTCAAAAAGCGGCCGCAGGATGTCGAAGTGGGTTTCCTTGCTCATGGACAGAGCGACGCGTTTGTACCCTTTTCCATGCCCTCGAGCAGCCTCCATCGAGGCAAGTGCGGCTTGGGCATGGACGTTTTCGGGGTCCACCTCCAGCGCTTCCTTGAAAGCCTTTTTGGCGGCCTTCCGTTTGCCGGTCGTCTTGAAAGCCATTCCTTGCTGGCAAAGCAGATTGGCCTGTGGCCCGGCGAGGTTTTTGCATTTTTTGAAACACTCGAGGGCCGCCGCGCCGTCGCCGTCATGACGCAACACCATACCCAGCCAGTACCATAGTTCGGCATCATCGGGCGCGATGCGGATGGCGCGAAAATACTCGTTGACGGCGTGCGCCCGGTCACCGTGCGCGAAATACGCCCGCGCCAGTTCTTTGCGCGCGCCCACCGAGGCCGGAAAATCCATCACCGCCCGCCGGAGTGCTGCAATCCCACCGCCTGAATCCTCGCTCGATTTGGCTTCATCGCCGCCATCGGTCCGGGCTATATCGCCGGCTGCCGGAAGAATTCTCGCCAGACCCGCCTTCGCCAACCAGCCTACGCCCCGCAGCACACCCGCCCTTTTTTCCTCGGGCGCCTTGTCAACGAAATCATCCAGCGCGGACACGCCCCCTTCATTCAGGCGTTCCAACAATGCATCGATTTCCGGTTCCGGTGGCAGGGTGGATGCGGCGAACCTGTTCATACCGCGTCGTCGGATCGCTTTCAGGCGGGTTTTGTCCGCGCCTTGAACCGGACCGATGGCAAATTTCCCGGTGGAAGACTGTGTGGGATAAGCCGAATACAGGGCAAAGGGATCGTCGCGCAGGGGATGGATGGGACGGCCATCGGCCAGCGGCGCGATTTCAGAGGCGCTTCGCCGGATCGCCTCAAGTTCCTTCCACAAGGCCTGATACGCGGCAACGATGACCCGCCAATCGAAAGTTCCCAGGGCGCGTGCCCGCGCGGCATCACCCATTTTGCGGCGCATTCCAGCGTCCTTGACGAGAACGCTGAAAGCCTCGATACAAGCGGGAACATCAATGGCCGTGGCCTGGCTGACGTTGCCACAGTACAAATTATAGGCCTGATCGCGATTAATCTGCGCCAACTGGCCCGCAACCGGAAGCTCAAGCCCCCGCCCCGCCCCTTCCGGCGGCATCCATGTGGGAATGGTGAAGCCGTCGAACCCGTGGCGAACGGTGTCGCGGTAGCCGTCCCAATCGGAAACCACCGAGGGCAAACCGGCGGCCATGGCTTCAATCGGGGTCAGCCCGAACGTCTCCTGAATATTGTCGGACAACGAGCAAAAGATATCCGCCGCGAACCAGATTTTCGAACGCACCGTCTCATCACGCCCGTCCACGAAAATCGGATTGACCGACGGGCAGAACGCCTTCGCTCCGTCCCTGAATTCCTTTTCAATGCCTTCGTTGGCGAACCATCCCGCCTGGATAAGATGAATATTTTTTCCGGTTCGGTGCGCCGTTTCTTCGAGGGCGAGATACATGGGCAACGGGTGGGCCTTGGCGTGAAAGCTGAGCCGCCCCATGAACAGAACGGCGATGTCGTCTTCCTCTATGCCGTAGCGCTCCCGCAGGTCCGTCCGCGCCTTGTGGGCCTGTTTGCCCGGCGCATAAGCATCGCAATGCACGCCCAACGGAATTACCGGAAGCTGCACGCCCAATTGCACGTTTCCGCCGGTGCGTGCGTTCAGGAATTCCGCCTGATTGACGATCAGTCTGCGGACCGTCGCCTTCACCGCACGCGACGTGCAGACCACGGCGTCCCACGGCTGGACCGGCGAGGTCAGCAATTCCCCCAACCCGTCCATGACACTTTCCGACGCGATGGTGTGGTTCACACCGCAAATGCTATAGGCCCGCGTGTCTCCGGCGCGGCGACGCCACGCCGCCCCGGCCAGCGACGGCGTGGGAAGAGACAGACATCCAATTTTTCCGATTTTCTCAGCGTTCTCGAGGCTGATCCAGCGGCGCGGCCTCGCCGACGGATCAAGCGCGCCGATGCGGGCGCTAAAATCGGCGAAATGCGTCTTGTCCGCGCAATGGCAGAAAAAAGTCTTGGCGTCGGAATAGCGAACGAAGCCGGTTAAAAACCCTTCGCCCGCTGCGTGTCGGCCCATGAGTTCTGGTGCGCCCGATTCGACAGCATCCGGGTGATAGAAAAGCACGGCATTGGCCGGTTTTTCGGGTCTCAGTTTCATTTTGACAAATGCCCCCCTGGCGAGGCGCCTCAATAGAGGTGCTGACCGCCAGTCACCCAAATTTCGCTCCCGGTCACATAACCCGCATCTTCGGAACACAGGAAATAGATGGTTCCGGCAACATCCTCGGGCGACCCCATCTTGTTGAGCGGGATGCGCGGCACGAGGACTTCGTACTCGGGTTGGATCATGTCGGTTTCAATTTCACCCGGAGCAACGGCGTTCACCCGCACCCCGAGTTCAGCGAACTCGTGCGCCATCTGACGCGTCAATGCAGAAAGCGCCGCCTTGGAAATCGAATAGGCCGAGCCCGCGAACGGGTGGACATAATGCCCCGCAATCGAGGTGACGTTGACAATCGCCCCCTTGCCTCGATGCAACGGCGTGGCAAAACCGCGTGCCAGTTTGAGGGCGGCGAAGAAATTTATCTCGAACACCTCGCGCCACGCGTCGATCTCGCCGTTCAGACAGCCCAGCCGTTCCTTGAACGGGGTTTTCGGGGACATCCCCGCGTTATTGACCAACGCGTGCAGCGGATCGTCACCCAAAACCTCGTTCGCCTTGTCGATGAAGGTGGCGACGCTCTCGGCATTGCCCAAGTCGGTGGGGATATGGCACGTCCAATTGGGGATCAGCTTGCATTCGGGCGGCACTTCGTCGCGCGAACAGGTCAGCACCCGCCAGCCGCTTTCCAAAAAACGTTTGGCAACGGAATGCCCAATTCCCCGGCTGGCACCGGTTACGATTACGGTTTTGCGCGTCTCTTCCATGGCGCGAACGATACCAGCTTCGCAAGCGTCTGTCATACCGGCTTCAATGAATTTCTTCAAATGGCGCGCGGGTACCCATATTATTTGGGAATGTGCTCGCGCTACGAACTCAATGCCCGGCCACGGGATCTGTTGCAACGGTTCGGATTACTCGGAATTCCGGATTTGCCCGAGCGCGAGGAAATCCGTCCGACCAACCAAGCGCTCGTCATTGGTTTCCAAGGATCGGCACAGATACTGTCGTGGGGCATCCCCGCATCATGGGACGCCAAGCCGTTGATCAACGCGCGGTCGGAAACGCTGGAAAGAAAAAAGACCTTCCGGCCATTGCTGGAAAACCGCTGTCTGGTTCCGGCGACCGGCTATTTCGAATGGCGCCACGAAGGCCGCGCGCGTTTCAAGAACCGGATCGCACCGAAGGATGATCAACCCTTTGCCTTCGCCGGTCTTTTCGACAACGGATATTTCACCATCATCACCTGCGCGCCGATCCCTGAAATCGCCCACATCCACGGGCGGATGCCGGTCATACTGGAAAACAGCTGCGAAGCCAATTGGATCGACCCGGCAAAGACCTTTGCCGAGGTGCGGGATGCCTTGGTTCCGTTCACGCACGGAACCCTGGAGGCCGAAGAGGTTCAGCCGCCTCGCGTTCAGGGTGACCTTTTCGGTTAGGCCAAATTTATCGGGCCATCACCACCGGTAACGTAGCCTCGGCCAGGACGTGGCGGGTTATGCCGCCCATGATAAGCTGGCGAACCCGGCTTTGGGTGTAGGCCCCCAGCAGCAGCACATCGGCGCCGATTTCCGCGCATTCACGAAGAAGTTGCTCGCCCCCGGCGCCGTCCGCAATCTCGAACGCCCGGGCCGTCGCCGAAACGCCGTGCCATGCCAGATAGTCGGCCAATTCGGATGCTTCGACCGCTCGCGTATGGCCTCCCTCGGCAGTCAGGATAATCACCTCGTCGGCGGCCTCGACAAAGGCCACCGAAAGGCGCACGGCCCGCGCCGCCTCGGCGCTGCCGTTCCAGGCGATGGCGACTTTTTTCCCCAGCGTCTGTGGTGCGCCCGGCGGAACCACCAAAACGGGCCTGCCGGTTTCGCGAATGGCGGCGCTGAGCGTCATGCGCGAGGAGACATCCGTGTCTTCGGTCGGTCTGCCTACGACAATCAAATCGGAAAGCCGACCGCGTTGGGCCGTCACTTCGTCCTCGCGACCCGTTCTATCGATCCAAGCGGCTGACGGGCCGTCCGGCCCCGGCGGTCCATCGACGACCGGGAATTCAAAGCGCTTGCATACATCGTCGAACACGGCGCGCGCTTTTTCAGCCCGTGTTGCGGCCTCGGATTCGGCCAGATCGATCATTTCCTCGATCATTGCGCCCGACATTCCTTCGCCCAGCAACGGCACCGCGTTGCGCGAATCGGCGCGAACGTGAAGCACCTCGACATGGGCGGAAAGGTCGCGGGCAACGGCGAACGCCGTTTCCAATACTGGCTGGGCGCTTTGCGTCCCATCGACGGGAACGAGTATCGCTTTGATCGGCATGGCGTCCTCCTCGGCAGGTTCCGCCTGTCAAACGGCATTGACCAATATGATACCCGCGACGAAGCGAAATTAGAAGATTGACACGTGCATTTTGGCTATAACCCCAGAAGAAACAAGCCTTTTTCCAAAGTGCAGTTACGCGGGCCGGAGCTGTCGATCCGGTCCCAGGCAATTTCTCCAAGGTCGTAGTCCAACTGCCGACGCACCACGCCCGCGTCGGCATCCGAAACATTGCGCCGCCGCTTGGTGACGCGGTATTCCATGATTTCACGCGGAGCTTCCAGCCAAAGACCGTTGAAGGGAACGTCTGTATCGCGGGCGATATCGGCGATGGCTGCGCGTTCCTCCGGCTTGGAAAATACGGCGTCTGCAATAACCGATTGTCCGGTTTCCAGGGCCTTGCGGGCTTCGTCGTAAAACGCGTCGTATGTCCGTTTGCTCATCTCGGGCGTATAGCCGTCGGGACCCAGTTTGGTGAAGGGATCAACGCCCGCCAAGCGTTTTCGGATAACGTCGGTGCGCACGATGCGCGCGCCGGGGGCCGCCCCCACAAAAGAAGCGATCTCGCGCCCCATGCGCGATTTGCCACTGCCCGACAATCCGCCGACAGCCACCAGCCGCGGCTTGCGTACATTCAGATAACCAAACGCCATCTCGTGATATTCGGTCGATTCGGTGCGCCTTAGATTAGCCATTTCCGTATCGGTCGCGCCGGCCACACCAACGGCGGCGACGTGAGCGCGAGCCGACGCCCGCATGGACAGGAACAACGGCATCAGGCGCAGCCCCTGAGTATCCCAGGCCGCATCCATATACCGGTTGAGCACGATGTTGGCCAACCGGCGCAGGCCACGACGGTCGAGGTCCATCAACAGGAATGCCAGATCGTAGAAGACGTCGATGATCGAAAAGGTTTTGTTGAATTCGATGCCATCAAAGATGGCGGCGCGCCCGTTCGACAAGAAGATGTTCCGAAGGTGCAAATCGCCGTGGCATTCCTTTACGAAACCCGCCGTTTGGCGTTCGTCCAACAGATCGCCTTGCTTATCAAATTCCTCGCGCTGAAGCCGATTGAACTCAGCCACGCGCTCGGCGGCCAGTGTGCTACCCGAGAACTGCGCGTAGGATGCCTCGTTGCTGGTAAGCGTGTCGTCCACCCACCCCCGACCCGTGAAATCGTCGCGGGGTTCGGCGATGGTGTGAAAGCGCGCAACTTCCTCGGCCAAATCCTCCATCAGGCGCCGGTTCAACTCGCCGCGCCCAGCCTTGCGGTCAAGCAGCGTGTCCTCGTCGAAGCGATCCATGTCGATAACCCAATCGACCGCCTCGCCCTTGCCGCCAAATTCCAACCCGCCATCGGAGCAGCGGGTGACAGCGACCGCGCCACGGTACAAACCGGGTGCGGTCCGGCGATTGACACGGATTTCGTCGTGACTGAATTGCCGACGGATCTCGATGGTCGAGAAATCCATGAACGGGTATTTGACCGCCCGCTTGAGTTTCAGCGCTCGTGCCTTACCAATGAAAATGAACGACGCGTGGGTCTCCACCTTGCGCACCTCGGTGCAACCGTCGGCCAGAGTTTCGGGCCGCATCAGGAATTCGATGACTTCGCTTTGGTCTTGAACGATCACGCGCTTGCGCCCTCTTGTTGTTTCCGTTCACGCAGGGAAATGTACACCCCTGCCCCGATAACGATGGCTATTCCCAGCCACGTAAGAGGGTCGGGAAAATCGCCGAAGACCACATAGCCGATGGTCGTCGCCATAATGATTTCGGTGTATCCGAAGGGGGCCAGCACCGACGCTTGCCCGAATTCCAGCGCCTTGACGATCAGAATGTGAAAGACCGCCGCAATGGCTCCCATGATCGCCACCAGCCCAACATCGCCCGATGTCGGTACGACCCAACCTCCGGGCAGGATAATCGGCATGAAGAGAACCCCGAACACGGCGGCATAGGCGGCGGCCACCAACGGCGGCGCGCTGGTCGATACGCGCCGCGTGACGATCCAGTAGCAGGCCATGCTCAAACCCGCAGCGACGCCGAACAGGCTCGACCACTGAAACACGTCGCCACCCGGACGAATAATCACCAAGACCCCGACCATTCCAGCGATAACGGCGGCCCATCGCCGCGGCCCGACCTTCTCGCCCAGAAAAATCGGCGACATCGCGGTAATCAACAAGGGATAACAGAACAACAGCGCCAGAGTATCGGCCATGGGCAGGCTGGCCAGCCCCCAAAAAAAGAAAAACGTGGCAGATACTGTAAAGGCCCCGCGCAACAGATGCAGCCAGATGCGTTTGGGCCTAAGCGAGGCCAATCCGTTTTTCCAGGCGATCAGTGGCAGCAACAGCAGGAAATGAAAGAAATACCGGGCCCAGACAATCTCGGCCACCGGATAGCGTGCCGTCAGCGCCTTGGCGATCCCGTCGTTAAACGGAATGATCAACATCGCCGCCACCATCAGAAGGATGCCCTTCGTGGTCGGCGACAGAGTGGTTCCCGGTGTTTCGAGGGGTGAAGATGAGAGCATCTGAGGGTCAATCGCGATTCTTCGGGGTCATTCCAACGGGGAAATCGGTGGCACCGGCGGTATTCATTTCCACGCCGGATTCCTCTTTGAAGTCGGCGACGGCCTGTTCGATATGGGGAAAGCCGCGCGCCAGTTCGATCCACATTGCGTCACAGAGGTTGCCCAGTTCGGGGCGCAGGACGACGCGAAGGGTGTGCACCCAGATCGACAGCACGGCGGCTTCCTGCTTCTTTTTCTTGCGCTGCAGGTTGAATATCTGGGTAGTGAATTCGAACATCAATTTGGGATTTTCGGCATTCGCTTTGACCGGGTCCATAAGGTCGATGCTATGCAGTTCGGCCAGACGGTGTCTGACATCGGTGGCAGAGGCAACGATAAAACCAACTTGTGCGTCGTCCATACGACGCAACGTGGCGACAAAAGTTTCAAGATCTTTGCGTTGCCGCCCACCGGCCCATTTGTCAAAGAGCCTGCCAATCATATTCGCCATTCGAATGCCTTCGCCTTTTCCAATTTTTTTTCACCGCCGAAGTCGCGGCCCGATTGCCGGGGTTTCATTTCCGGTGCTATCCTTCCCATATCACGAAATGGGGCGCACGGGAAAACAAGCGCCAAAAAAGTTGATAACGGGGGCGGTAATGAGAAAATCGGGAACCGTATTGTCGGCCGAGTCTATTCGTCGTTTGCCGGTATGGGGCCGAATATTTCCTCTGCTGTTTCTCATGCTTTTCGTGGCCGCGCCAATGGCCGCCGGGGCGGCCGATCTTCATGCAATTCTGGTTATCGATACCAATGACAAAAGCATTGGCCGGATGGTCGATCTCGATCGCAAGCTGATTGAAAAGGAGTTAAACCAGATCGCACGGATGACCGGGTTGAATGTTCGGGAAACGCTGGTACGCGGAAAGAACTTCAAGCTGAACAAGGTGGGCGCGGCGATCAATGGTCTGAAGGTCGACTCGGATGACGTGATCCTTTTCTATTATTCCGGCCACGGCTTTCGCACCAAGCAGAAGACCTACAAATGGCCGTTCTTCTATTTCCATTCAAATGAACCGCTGGATTACGCGTGGGTGATTCAAGCCCTCAAGGCCAAGGGCGCGCGCCTGACCATCACGCTGACGGATGCCTGCAACAACGTAGTCAACGCCTCGATCCGCGAGCAAGACCAGTACCGGGCCAAATCAATGGTCAACCCGGACGCCTACAAGACCCTGTTCCTGAAAAGCAAAGGTTATATTGCAGCCACATCATCGATCCCCGGCGAAACCTCGACGGCGACGTCCGACGGCAGCCTGTTTACGCTTTCGTTCCTCAAGGCCCTGCACGAGGAAGGCGCGAAGTCCAATCCCAAATGGCAGACCATGATGAAAAACGGCGCCGGGAAAAAACTTTATTTGAACGGCAAATACAAGCACACGCCATTTTACGAGATGGACGTGGCCATGCATTCGCCGGGCACTGCGACAACAACTCCGCCACCACCACCAACGACGACAACGCCGCCGACAAATACCGGGACGCCGACAGCCGTCAATCCCGGCGTGCCGCAACCCACCGTGTATTTCCCGACGGCTCAACCTTCGAACCCGCCGTCAAACCAGCCTCCAGCCCCCCCCGCGCAACCGGCGCAAGATGGCCCGACTATGAAATGCGCCGTGCCGTCCAATTCCGGACCGGTGGCGGGCAAATTAGGCGGCCTTCCTTACTGGAAAGGGATGTTTGTCGGACTAAATTATATAGGCCACGCTGCCGCTTCCCCACAGGAATGCCATGTCATTTGCATCAAAGACAAAAACTGCGTGTCCTGGACCTGGCGGCCGCAACGTAATAATTGCCTGCTCAAACACTACTGCCCGAAAATGAATTACACCCAAATCGTCCGCCACTTCTCGGGCTATAGCGGGCGCGAGTCGGTGTGCGGGGAAATGCGTCCCGGCTGCGGTGCGGAACAGGCGGCTGCTCCGCCACCGCCACGGCCCGCCACACCGCCCGCACCCGCCGATCCGCTCGGCGGCGGCGGATGGGGACAGCCCCAGCAACCCCAACAGCCCCAAGCCCCCGCCCAACCACCGGCACAAGGTGGCGGCTGGAGTGTTATAAATTAATGACAATTCCACCCCGAGGCTTGATTCCGGCAACGTTCTGCCTCATTTGATCGGGGATGATAGAGATAGATTTTGAAATCGCGGCTCCTATCGAGCGCGTTTGGGCTTGCTTGACCGAAAAGGCCCAACTCAAGAACTGGTGGAACCAAGGGGTTCACCTCGATCCGCAATCCGGCGGAAATTTCGAAGAACCGTGGACGGACGCGAAGGGGCGTCGAACTGTCACGCGGGGCACGGTCCTGCGCATTGATCCGCCCCGTATGCTTCGCCTTTCCTGGTCCGACGAGGACTGGCCCATCGAAACCGAAGTCTCGGTCGAGCTGGCGACCACGCCGTCCGGCACCCGTCTGGCGCTAAGTCACGCCGGATGGCAGGCCTTTCCCGAAGACGACCGGGACTATCTGGTCGAAGCTCACCGGACGGGCTGGTCCCAACACCTGAATAACTTGCGGACCTACGCCGAAACCTTGCCGAATTAAGAACTGCCGGTTCGACACTAAGGGTTTATAAGAATTATTCTAATCAACCTTTTGTTGTTGCCTCTCTTTGTTTTGCGGGGGTACGCTATTCCCGGTCGCGCCATTGGTTTCCGGCGCGCCGGAGCATAACCTTTAGCAAGAGAGAGCGTCATGCCTGTCGGTACGGTAAAGTGGTTCAATACCCGCAAAGGATACGGCTTCATCGAACAGGAAAGCGGCGAAAAGGACGCCTTCGTCCACATCACCGCTGTCGAACGGGCCGGTCTGTCTAGCCTGATCGAAGGACAGAAACTCGAATTCGAAATGGTCACGGATGGAAACGGTCGCCCGTCGGCCGACAACCTCTCGGTTATCGAATAGCACCAAAGGCCGGTGGCAAAGTTCCGGTTAAGGACCGCGCGTCTATAAGCGTGGAATGCGGGTGCTTGGCAAGTGGCCGCTCGCGACCCCATATTGAACGCGACAGCGAAATCGAAAGAACAAGCGAAAGCTAACCATGGCCGGACACCGCGACCCCATGCCCGAACTGCAAGGTTCCCGCAAGGATTTGAAGACAATCCGCACCCTGCTGCCCTATTTGTGGCCACCCGGTGCGATCGGGCTGCGCGCACGGGTCGTGATCGCGTTAAGCCTTCTTGCCTTGGCAAAGGTCGCCAACGTGGTCGTTCCGGTTTTTTACAAGCAAGCGGTGGACGTGCTGTCGAATAACGCCACAACTGTGGTGGCCGTGCCGATTGCGCTTCTCCTTGGCTATGGTCTTGCCCGCGTTCTTGCCCAGACGTTCGGTGAGCTAAGGGACGCGGTGTTCGCCAAAGTCGGCCAGCGCGCCGTGCGACAGGCGGCCCTCGCCACCTTTGAACATTTGCACCGCCTATCCCTTCGTTTTCATCTGGACCGCAAGACCGGCGGCATCAGCCGCGCCATTGAACGCGGCGTGCGCGGCATCGAATTTCTGCTCAATTTCATGCTGTTCAACATCTTGCCGACGCTGTTTGAAATCGTGCTGGTGTGCGGAATTCTGTGGTCGTTGTATTCGGTCTGGTACGCGGCGATCACCTTCGGGACGATCGCGCTTTACATCACCTGGACGCTGACCGTTACCGAATGGCGCATCAAGTACCGCCGGATCATGAATGAAACCGACAGCGAGGCCCACACCAAGGCCATCGATTCGCTGCTGAACTATGAAACCGTCAAGTATTTTGGGAACGAGGCACACGAGGCCCGGCGTTTCGACACCGCCCTTGAAAAATACGAGAGCGCGGCAGTCAAAAGCGGCACCTCGCTGGCCATGCTGAATATCGGCCAGGGTTTCATTATAGCCATTGGATTGATCGCAATCATGACCATGGCCGGGTACGGCGTCACCGGCGGCACCATGAGCATCGGCGATTTCGTGCTGGTCAACACGTACCTGATCCAGCTTTACATGCCGCTCAATTTCCTGGGCTTCGTTTATCGCGAAATCAAGCGATCCCTCACCGACATGGATCAAATGTTCGGCCTGCTACACGAGTACACAGAAATTCGCGATGAGGAGAACGCGAAGCCATTGGCCGTCAACGGTGGTGAGATCGAGTTTGACAACGTATCGTTCGCCTATGACGAAAGGCGGTCCGTGCTGGGCGGGATTTCGTTCAAGGTTCCGGCCGGAAAATCCGTCGCCATCGTCGGTCCCAGTGGCGCAGGGAAATCGACCATCTCCCGCCTGTTGTTCCGCTTTTACGACGTCACCGGCGGGCGCATCATGATCGACGGTCAGGACATCCGCGAGGTCAACCAGCATAGCTTGCGCGCCGCCATCGGTATGGTCCCGCAGGACACGGTGTTATTTAACGACTCGGTCTATTACAACATCGCCTACGGTCGACCCGACGCCAGCTCCGCCGAAGTGGAAGGAGCCGCACGGCTTGCGCGCATTCACGACTTCGCCCAAAGCCAGCCAGACGGCTACCAGACGGTGGTCGGCGAACGGGGTCTTAAACTTTCGGGCGGCGAGAAACAAAGGGTCGCCATCGCCCGTACGCTTTTGAAAAACCCTCATATCATGCTGTTCGACGAGGCGACCTCGGCGCTGGATACCCACACCGAACGCGAAATCCAAGCGTCCCTGGCCGAGGTCTCGACCGACCGAACGACCCTGATCATCGCGCACCGGCTATCCACCGTGGTCGACGTCGACGAGATCCTGGTTCTGGACGGCGGTCTAATCGTCGAACGTGGAAATCACCCCCGCCTGCTGGCTGAGGGCGGCGTGTACGCCGAGATGTGGACCCGCCAGCAAGAAGCCTCGCGCGCCCGCGAAGTTCTCGAACACACAGCCGCCGAATAACCACAAGGAAAAGAGGAAAGAGAAAACCGTATGGTCAACTGGATGCAGGCCCTTGCCGCACACTACGAAACGCTCGGCAATCGCTACCCGAACGACAAGCTTCTGATCGTCTTCGACATAGACGGAACGATCATCGATATGCGCCCCATCATCGCGCACGTTCTGCACGCCTATGATGCGGAACACGGGACGCGCCACTTCGCCAACGTCGTCGCCGAGGGTATCGACGTTCACGAAGACCTGTTCGACGAATTGATGGCCGCACTCGAGGTTGCCGCCCCGGACGCCGCGCGCATTGAGCCTTGGTATCGCGAGTACCTATGGTTGGGTGAAACCATCAACGCCTCGCATCAACCGTTCCCGGGGGTCATGGAACTGATCCGCTGGTTCCAAACCCAATCCAACACCTACGTGGCGCTCAATACGGGCCGCCCCGAAATGTTGCGGGAAGAGACGGTCGAATCCCTAAACGCCCTGGGACGCGAATACGGGGTTGAATTCACGTCCGAACTTCTTTGGATGAACGGCTTGAATCCTGATCATTTCATTCCCCATACCAAAGCCGTCGGCATTCGCGATTTTCAAAAGCGAGGCTATCGGGTCGTCGCCGTCATCGACAACGAACCGGGAAATATCGAGAGCATGGTGGGTGCCGACGACGACAATGAGATCCTGTTTATGCACGCCGACACCATCTTCAAAACGACGCTTACCCATACACCGCGTACGGTTCGAGGCAGCACCTACGACGTGACCCCGTTCCTTGCCGGACAGAAACTCGCCGCTGAGTAACGGAGCCGGAACTAAATCCCTCGCACGGTACGAATCCGCCCCGACCCGGGATCATGATCCGATGGGCGGCGAGTCAATCCCGCGGGTCGGGGGTATAGCAGAATTTGCGCCTTCACGCGGATGCGGTCCGGCATTTCTTCTTACCATTATCCATTGCTTGAAAACCGAATTGCAACCACCTTTGAAGATGGGGGAGTTGGTACGAAAAAATTGCGCGGAGGCTCAGCAATGAAAAAAAATATGACGGTCGAAAAGGCGGCGAAAGAGCTTTTTGATCGCCACGGCAGACTGGCCGTGGAAATCGCCTTCGAGCGAGCCGAACGATTGTCGCGGCGCGGCGACCAACCAACGTTGGGCAAAGCGCTGATGGTGTTGACCGAAGTCGAAAAGCTCGTCGGCAGCACCCGCCCGTCACCGGAATTAAGATATTCCCGCCTGAACTGATCCTTCCTTTCACGATCTGAGCTCTTTCCTTTTCCGGCTTGGGCGCATCTGTTAGGTTGTGCCGAAATAGGGACGGCCTTCGATGGCCGACGGACAGGACTGATTCATGACAAACGGTGATAAAATCGGGCGCGGCATCTTCTTTGCCGCCGCTACCTTCGCTTGCTTTTCAACCGGCGACGCTGCGGTCAAATATCTGACTTCGGGATACTCCGTCTTTCAGGTGGCCAGCCTGACGGCGCTGTTTTCGTTTATCCCGATCACCATTCTGGTTGCGCGCACCGGTGGTCTTCGCACCATAAAACCGCGCAATGTCAAGGGCGTGGCCTTGCGTGCCGTTTTGCTGATGCTGGACACGTTGTTCGCCTATTTCGCCTTCAGCCGGCTGCCCATGGCCAACGTCTACACGCTGATTTTCGGAGCCCCCCTTCTGGTTACCGCACTCTCGCCGTGGCTGCTTAAGGATACGGTCGGTTGGCACAGGTGGGCTGCCGTCATGGCCGGCTTTGTCGGTATCGTCGTCATCCTGCGGCCCGGACTGGTGCCCATGGACGTGGGCTATTTTTCAGCTCTGGGCGCTGCGATAGTCTTCGGTTTGGCGATGATCGTCACCCGCCGGATCGGAGCCACCGAGTCGAACGGCGCCATGCTGGTATGGGTGATGGGGGCGAAGTTCGCGATCCCGGGTGTCCTCATGCTGGCGACATTTAGCTTTGCCCCCATGCCCATGGGCGACCTGGCGCTGATGGCGTTTGCCGGGATGTTCGTGGGCATGGCGCACATCTTTCTGGTCATGGCGTTCAGGCACGCCCCCGCCCCCATCGCCGCTCCCTTCATGTACACGCAGATGCTGTGGGCGGTGTTTTACGGTTACATCTTCTTCGGCGACGTACCCGACGGCTTCGTGATTGCCGGTTCAGCCCTGGTCGTGGCCAGCGGCCTTTATATCCTGTGGCGGGAGAACTCAGCCCGTTAGCCGACAAGAATGCCGGTTTGTACGATGGCCATGTAGGTCCCCGTACCAACGCCGATGCTGAGCAGCGCGTTGCGAAACAACGCGTGCAAGCCGATGGTTACGGCCAGCGCGATCCCTTCGGGCATACCGTAGGGCGCCATGGTGATGGCGACATCCTTCAGGCAATAAATGACCAGCAGGGTCAGGATGACGGGCGGTGTTCCCCGGCCCAAAAAGCGAATGGCCGGGCTTTCGGCGAACCGTCCCAAAAACACGAAAGGCGCGACACGGCTAACAAACGTTGCCGCCGCCATGGCGAAAATGACGGCCCAGATATATCCGTTCACGCCCACCCCCTTCGCGCCCCATTGGCGATCAGCAAGGCGAGACTAAGCGAGATCGAAATCAACAGCATATTGGCACCGCCGAAAACCACGATCGTTGCAATGCCCGCCAGAAAGGCCAGAACGAAGGGGAACGCCTCGCGCACCTGGCGCATCTGTTCGACCAGCAAAACCGCGAACAGCGCGGTCAAGGCGAAGTCCATCCCCGTGGTATCGAAGCTCGAGGCCTCCCCCGCCAAAGCCCCGGCTGTCGAACCAATGCACCAAGCCGAATAGTTGATGCCCGAGATCAGTACGTGGAAATCCGCTTCCTTGCTCTCGGGTGGAGTCTTCAGGCTGGTCATCAGCGCGTAGGTTTCGTCAGTCAGCCAGTAGATCAGGAAGAACTTTTTTACGCCTGCGCCACGCCAGCGTTCCAATACGCTTAATCCGAAAAACGCGTGCCGTGCATTCAGAATGAAGGTGGCCACGGCAATTTCAAATACGCCCGTGCCCGCAGCCAGCAACCCGACGGCGAGGAACTGCGAGGCCCCGGCGAAGACGATCAGGCTCATGGCCGTGGCGTACCCCCACGGCAGGCCCACATGCTCGACAAACAACAGCCCGAAAGCGAAGCCCAACGGGAAGTAGCCCAAGATCACGGGTAACGTGGCCTGAAAGGCGCTGGCAACGAGTCGAGCAGAAAAGCCCAAGGGTGGAACTCCAAAGGAATTGTGGTTTTTTCGGATATTAGTCGCGTCGCACTATCGGCGATACCCCCCACACCTCGGAAAACGCAAGAACCCGGTATGTGCTGACGATCATCACAATTATTTCTCAATTACCCGCAAATTTGAATTGTTGTAACTAAAAAAAACGTTGGGTCAAAATCGACAAATAGATATACTCCACTACAAATATACATCTATACGCTAACACCGTTGATCTAGAACGATAAGAATGCCTCGCAACTTCGGAAATTAGGCGATGATTGGATGATTTCCGAAGGGACGACAAAAACAGGAGAGGTGCCGAACCGGCAAAATCCATGGCAGCAATAAGAATGGTCGTTTGGGCCACGATCGGATTGGTTTTCTTGACCACTGCGGCCGTTGCTCAGATCGAACGAAAACCCATAGCGCCTGAAGACCTGCAAAAAATTCAGGACTCGAATGCCAAATGCCTGGAATGTCATTCCGAGGCCAGCTTCGATGCGCTTGATCGTCCCAATGTGGACAAGGAAAAGCTGCGGGCCCATTTGGTCGATCCCTCCGTCTACGAAGATTCCAATCACGGCCGGGTTGAATGTTTGGCCTGCCACGTGAAGGGCTTCAAGGAAACGCCGCATGTGGAAAAAGACAAGCAGCAAATCAACTGGTGCGACGAATGCCACACGCGCAAATTCCTTCGCATTGAAATGCAGTTTGACGAAAGCGTCCACGCCAAGGACGGCATAAAGGACAAATTCACCTGTTCGACCTGCCACGATCCGCACGTCTTTCAGCACGAGATGTACCTAAGTTCGCCGCGCAAAGCCGTGCAGCAGGACAACACCATGTGCCTGCAATGCCACGACTCGGAAGAACGTTTCGCACTGATGACCAAGGAAGCGCGCCCCGATTTGGCGGCCAAGCACGAGTGGCTGCCCAACAACCCGTTGCACTGGGCCGCCGTGCGTTGCGTTGAATGCCATACGCCGGCTCCGAAGAAGGTGCTGTCCCACGAAATCGTCAACGCCGAAAAGGCCGAGAAAAACTGTGTGGCCTGCCACTCAGCGGATTCCACCCTGCGGGTTCGCCTGTACCGGCATCTGGTAAAGGAAGAGCGAAACGAGGTTGGATTCATAAACAGCGTCATCCTCAACGAGGCCTACGTCATCGGCGCCACCCGCAACCTCTACCTGGACAAGGCATTTGGGATTGTCGCGGCCCTGGTCATAGGCGGCATCAGTCTTCATTCCCTACTGCGAATTATATCCGGCTTGTGG
The DNA here is from genome assembly GCA_018648445.1 of Rhodospirillales bacterium. The sequence goes on from JABGRG010000047.1 coordinate 22,666, forward strand.
AGGAGAAGGCGCAATGACTGAGCGTTCTTACATCATGCCTGTCTGGTTGCGCCTGTGGCACTGGGTCAACGCCCTTCTGATGGTCCTGCTGATCCTTTCCGGAGCCAGCTTGCATTTCACTGACCCTGTTGTCCCGCTTATTCGCTTCGATGTTGCGCGCACCGTTCACAACGTTTCGGGGATAGCGATCAGCGTTCTGTACATCGCCTTTTTGATATGGAACTCCGCGTCCGGCAACTTGCGGCAATATCTGCCAAACCTGAAGGACTTAGTTTCGGGCCTGAACGAACAGAACGCCTACGTGGCGCTGGGCATTTTCAAGGGCGCGCCACCACCGGTTTCACCCACCCCCGAGGTTAAATTTAACGTATTGCAGCAGATCACCTATCTGCTGGTCATGTATGTGGCCATGCCGCTTTTGATCATTACCGGCATTGCGTTCTTTTTCCCGGAACTGGCCCCGGCCCAACTGTTCGGGATGGACGGCCTGCTTCCAATCGCAGTGGCCCACTACGTAATCGGCTTTCTGCTGACCATGTTCCTGCTGGGCCACATCTACATGGGCACCATGGGAACTACAGCCACCTCCGGTTTTCGCATGATGATAACCGGCTGGCACGAGGACCACGCCAAAGAGACTGAATTCGAACGACCCTAAACCACGAAACGCCTGCTCCGCCTTGGTGGAGGCGATGCAGGTTTCCCAAACCAGTAACCACCATAATTAAGGAGGTACTCAATGAAACGTCTAGCGATCACCGCATTGGCCGCTCTGCCGGTCAGTCTTCTGATTGCCACCTCGTCCGCTTCGGCCGACGACTATACCCTTAACGCAATCAAAGCTTCGGCTGCGCCAACGCTCGACGGCATGGCCAACGACGCCATCTGGGGTTCGGCTCCGGCAATTCCGATCACCACCGTCAAGGGCGCCAACTTCGGCGGCACCGGCGGCACCACCGGCACGATGAAGGCCGCCTATGACGGCGATAACCTCTACATCCTGCTGCAGTACAAAGACGCGACCCTAAACTATCAGCGCTCCCCCTACCAAAAGCAGGCCGACGGCAGCTGGAAAAAGCTGAAAGACGCCAACGACAAGGGCGGCGACAACAACGTCTATTACGAAGACAAGGCGTCCCTGATCTGGGACATCAATGAATCGATCTTCGGCTTCAGCAAGCGCGGTTGCCAGATGGCTTGCCATTCCGGCGAACCCGGAAAGCCCTACGGCAACAAGTACACCGAAGAGGAAGGCGAATTGGGCGACATCTGGCACGTCAAGTCCGTGCGCTCCCTGCCTCTCGGCTACATTGATGATCAGTATCTCGACCATCAGCGCTATGACGCCAAAAAGGCCAAAGGCGCCGGCCGCCACAGCGACAAGAAGACCGGCGGCGGATACAAGAACATCGGCATGAAGGACGGCAAGCCCGAATTCATGAACAAGAACGGCATGGCCGCCAACAAGGGTGGCACATACTGGCTTCCCGCCAGCGAAGCCGTTGCCTTTGACGACAGCAAGTTTATGGCTGGCGACGAAGTTGCTTCCATCAAGACCCAGCGTCCGACCGGCGACCGTGGCGACATTAATTCCGGTGCCAAGTGGGCCAACGGTGTTTGGACCATCGAAATTGCCCGCAAGCTGACCACCGGCAGCAAGACCGACGTCCAGTTCGACGATCTTGGCAAGAAGTACTACTTCGGCGTTGCCGCGTTTGATAACGCCCAGGTGCGTCACTCGTACCAGGAAAAAGTCATCAAGCTGGTCTTCAAGAAATAAAGAAAATCCCCAATACGGGTTTTCGAAAGACATTGGGGCGGTCCTACGGGCCGCCCCTTTTTCTTATTCCCGCGTGATCCAACCGCCGCCGAGAAGACGCTCGCCATCATAAAACACGCACGCCTGCCCCGGCGCGATGACCGACTGGGGTTCGTCAAGAACGACTTGCGCGGCGCCGTCCTCGCCACCGAAAACGGTCGCGCCAACAGCCGGTTTGGTCGACCGGATTTTGACCGAAACGGGGGTGCCTTCTGAAGGAGGCGCTTCGCCCGCGCCAAGCCAGTTGACTTCGCGCACCTTCAACGTGTCCTTCATCAATGCCTCGGGAGGACCAACGACGACGCGCTGCGTCTCGGGCTCAAGGCGCACCACGTACAGCGGCGGGCCGCCGCCGATGCCTAATCCCCGGCGCTGGCCGATGGTGTAATGAATAATGCCTTCGTGCGCGCCCACAACGTTTCCATCCACATCGACGATTTCACCGGGTTCGGCAGCGCCGGGCCGCAACCGGTCGATAACATCGACGTACTTTCCCACAGGAACGAAGCAGATATCCTGACTATCGGCCTTGGTCGCCACCTGCAGGCCGAAACGCTTCGCTAAATCGCGGGTTTCCGTCTTGTCCATGCCGCCCAAAGGGAAGCGCAGGAAACCAAGCTGTTCGCGAGTAGTAGCGAACAGAAAATAGCTTTGGTCACGCGTATGATCGGTTCCGCGAAGAAGCTCGGGTCCGTCCGGCCCCACCCGCCAGCGCGCATAGTGCCCCGTAATCAGCGCATCCGCGTCCAGACCGCGCGCTTTTCCCAGAAGGTCGTGGAATTTGACCGTCTGGTTACACTTTACGCACGGAATGGGCGTTTCACCCGCCAGATACGTCTCCACGAAATCATCAATGACGGAGCCCTGAAACTCGGCCTCGAAATCCAGCACGTAATGGGGGATGCCAATGGAGTCGGCGACCCGGCGCGCATCATAGATATCGCGCCCGGCGCAGCATGTCCCGGGCCGTGTAATGGCTTCGCCGTGATCGTATAGCTGCATGGTCACGCCAATGACGTCGTAGCCTTCCTCGGTCAGAAGGGCCGCCGTCACCGAACTGTCGACGCCGCCCGACATGGCGACGACCACTCGGGTTTCTGCGGCGGGCTTATCTATGGCCAGGCTATTCATAACGCATCATATAGGGCGAAATAGCGTGAAAGGCCCGAAGTTTTCCTTTTCCTGACGGCGAAGGCCGCTAATATGCGCCGGTTCGCGAACCACAAAAGATTCTAGGGGAAGTTATCATGAATGCATTTCGCCTAACCGCAGCGGCCCTGACCGCCATTTGCGTGACGACCGGCGCGCTCGCTGCCGACAAATTCGTCGCCATCACCCAGATTGTTGAACATCCGGCGCTGGACGCCTGCCGCAAGGGCGTCAAGGACGTGCTGGCCGAAAACGGTTTCGTTGAAGGCAAGAATCTGAAATGGGCCTATCAGAGCGCCCAGGGCAATGTCGCCACGGCAGCCCAGATCGCCAAGAAGTTCGTCGGCGACGGCCCGGACGTGATTGTCGCCATCGCGACGCCATCGGCCCAAACGGTCGTGGCATCGACCAAGACGATCCCGGTCGTGTTCAGCGCGGTGACCGACCCGGTCGCGGCGAAGCTGGTTTCCAACTGGGAAAACCCCGGCAAAAACGTCACCGGCACGTCGGACATGGCCCCCATCGACAAGCATATCGCGTTGATTAAGCGCATCACGCCGAATGTGAAAAAGCTGGGTGTGCTGTTCAATCCGGGCGAGGTCAATTCGGTTTCGTCGCTGGATGCAGTCAAGAAAGCCGCCCCGGCACTTGGCATTGAAGTGTTTGAGGGTGCTGCGCCGAAGTCCAGCGAAGTGCTGGCCGCCGCCCGCGCGCTGGTTGGCAAGGTCGACGCTTTTTACGTGCCGACCGACAACACCGTGGTCTCGGCCTTTGAAGCCGTCGTCAAGGTCGGCATCGATGCCCAGCTTCCGGTGTACGCCGCCGATACGGACTCCGTTCCCCGCGGCGCCATTGCCGCCCTCGGCTTCAATTATTACGAGGTCGGCCGCCAGACCGGTGAAATGGTGCTGAGCATTCTCAAGGGTAAGGCTGCGGGCTCGATCCCGGTATCCGGCGTCAAGAAAATGGACCTTTTTCTTAACGTTAAATCCGCTGCGAAAATGGGCGTCACCATTCCCGACGCGGTCATTTCCGAAGCTACTAAAGTCGTGAAATAGGACCACCACGTGAGCCTGATTGCCCTTCTAGGTACGCTTGAGACCGGCCTGATCTTCGCGCTGGTCGCACTGGGCGTCTATCTGTCGTTCCGGATTTTGCAATTTCCGGACCTGACGGTTGACGGCAGCTTCCCCTTGGGGGCGGCGGTTTCGGCGATACTTATCGTCAACGGCTTCAATCCGTTCTTGGCCACGCTGGTTGCCTGCGTGGCCGGGGCGGGAGCCGGATTGATCACCGCCTGGCTGAACGTGCGTCTGAAGATATTGCATCTTCTGGCAAGTATCCTGACGATGATCGCGCTCTATTCGATCAACCTCAGGATCATGGGGCGACCCAATGTCGCCTTGCTTGGCGAGCAGACTGTCTTCACGCCATTGGAAGCCCTTGGCGTTCCAACCTACATGGCCATTCCGGCGGCCCTGTTCGTTCTGATCGTCATCGCCAAGGTGGGTATGGACCGTTTTCTCAATTCGGAAATCGGTCTCGCCATGCGGGCGACGGGAGCCAACGCGCGCATGGCCCGCGCCCAAGGGATCAACACCAACTTCTATATTCTCCTGGGAATGGCGCTCAGCAACGCGTTGGTCGCGCTGGCCGGAGCGCTGTTCGCGCAAAGCCAGGGTGCCGCCGACGTGACCATGGGTGTGGGCGTCATCGTGGTCGGGCTGGCCGCCGTTATCGGTGGCGAAGCGGTGATTCTGCCCCGAACCGTTTTCCTGGCGACGCTCGCCTGCATCGCCGGCTCGCTTATGTACCGCTTCGCCGTGGCCATGGCCCTAAACGCCGACTTTATCGGCCTCAAGGCGCAGGACCTCAACCTCATCACGGCGCTGGTGGTGGCCGCAGCGATGGTTCTTCCGTCTGTCAGGGCTCCGGTAAAACGCGCCCTCGTTAAGGACAAACGCGTGGTTGGGCCGTTGAAATGATAGAAGTCCAGGACCTTCGCATCACCTTTGGCGCCGGAACGCCCATGGAAACGCCCGCCTTACGCGGCATTTCGCTGGATATTCCCGAAGGCCAGTTCGTCACCGTTATCGGCAGTAATGGCGCGGGAAAAACCACGCTGCTAAACGCCCTTTCCGGCGAAGCCGTCCCCGATTCCGGTCGTGTACTGATCGACGACGCCGACGTCACAAATTGGCCAACGCACCAACGCGCGCAACTGGCGGCCCGGGTATTCCAGGACCCAATGGCCGGAAGCTGCGCCAATTTGTCGATCATCGAAAATCTCGGTCTGGCCAATGCCCGTGGGCGAAAGCGCACCATCGGACCAGCCACGGGGAAAGCCCTGCGCGAGAAGGCGAAACGCCGACTGGCGCGACTTGAACTGGGGCTGGAGGATCGTCTCGACGATCCCATGGAGCT
>JABGRG010000191.1 GCA_018648445.1 Rhodospirillales bacterium
AATTTGCAGAAACGTCAAATTAAACCTTGCCAAAAGGGAGCCGTCCACACATGACGCAAAGCGGACATTGGGAACAATTGGGCCCTATTCAAGAATCCCATTGCCAGCCGCCAAACTTCGCCTAATATTCCCTCACTAATATTTCTCAGCGTGGCCTAGGGGGAATTAATCCATTCAGCGCAGATCTGCGTCCGTCGGTATCGCGCTTGCTTTTTCCATATATTCGCTGCGACACTCTGGTCAGGAGAGATTTCTAAGTACAGTGGGAGTGTTAAGCAGTGTACCTGTTCAAGAATTGCGAGATTTATCAGCCGGCTTATCAGGGCACCGGTGACGTCCTCGTCAGCGGCGGGCGCATTGCCGCCGTCGATATTGACATTGAGCCCTCCCCGAAATTAGCCGTTGAGGTTATTGACGGGTCCGGTCTTCGCCTGACACCAGGTTTCATCGATGTACATGTCCATATCGCGGGCGCTGGCGGCGACGGTGGTCCCTCAACTCGAACACCCGAAATAACCCTCGGGGCACTGCTTGATGCAGGCGTTACCACGGCAATCGGCTGTCTCGGCCTCGACGGGTACACACGGTCAGTGGCGTCGCTGCTGATGAAAGCGAAGGCGTTACGCGCCGACGGTATTTCGAGTTGGATCTATACCGGCTCCTACCAGATTCCGCCGCCCACATTGACTGGCGAAGTGGCAACCGATCTAGCCTATATCGAAGAAATCATAGGTGTCGGCGAGACCGCCATTTCCGATCATCGTTCGTCAGGCGCCACCGTACAGGACCTGATCCAACTCGCCAAAAGCGCCAAGATCGGCGGCATGCTCTCGGGCAAGGCAGGCATCGTGCATCTCCATATGGGTGACGAACCCGATCCGTTCCGCCCAATGTTGGAAGCCATCGACCAAGGAAGACTGGCACCTGGTGATTTTTATCCGACCCACGTAAACCGCAATCCCGACATCCTGGAAGACATCAAATCCCTTGATGAAGCTACGCCGGTCGATCTTACCGCTAGCATCCAATCCGACGGTAAGCCGCTCGGAAAATCCATCTCGCCTTCCGAGGCGGTGGTGGCATTGCTGAACGCCGGTGTCGATTTGAATCGCATAACTTTGTCATCCGACGCATGCGGGGCGATCCCCGTTTTCGATGCGGACCAGAACTTAACAAGTATCGGCATCGGCATGCCCAACTTGGTACTGGCCGAACTGATCCGCATGGTCCGCCAGCAGAATATTCCGCTGGAGCAGGCCCTCTGCTTGGTCACTGCAAATCCGGCGCGCATATTATCACTACCAGGCAAGGGACGTATCGAAGTCGGTTGTGATGCCGACCTTATCCTATTCGACGAGGATTTCTCGATCCGTTATTTGATGGCTAGTGGCGAGATGATGATTGTTGACGGCAAACGCTTGAAATTCGGCATCGGCGAAACGACCTAGGTTGATTACGCGTTTTCCAGACAATAGCGCGCGATCTCTTCATGAGTGGCGAACCAGACACCCTCGTGACCCTGGATGTGACGGATCAGTTCCTCAACGATCCAAAGCCGTGAGCGATGACCGATTTCGTGAGGATGGTTGGTCAACAGGAACAGACCACCCTCTTCATAGGCACCGTCGAACTCGCGCTTAAAAATGTCGAAGACAGCGGTCGGCGGCGTGTAAGGCCGGAGCGCCGAAAAGCGGTTCATATTGAAATACACCGCATCGTCACGGATCCATTCGACCGGCAATTCGACGATTCCCGTTGGCTCACCCTCGTCCAATATCTCGTAAGGATCGTCGTCGGCCATCAACGACGAATCATATAAAAGGCCCAACTCGCGGCTGATCTTGAGGGTAACTGGGCTGAATTCCCAAGACGGCGTGCGGATACCAACCGGCCGCTTACCGACGATCTCCGCGAGCACGTCGGCGGCGCGCATCTGCAAGTCGCGTTCGGCGGCAGGCGGCAACTCGCTATTGACCTCATGGATCCAGCCATGAATGGCAATCTCATGGCCCGATTGGGCGAGCTCCCGCTGCTGCTCAGGATAGAGTTGGGCGATCACTGCTGGTACGAAAAACGTCACCTTAATGCCGTACTTGTCGAGCAGTCGCTGGATACGGGGGATCGCCACCCGTGCACCGTAGTGGCCCTGTGACAGTCTGCCCGGCGATTCGTCGCCTTGGCGCAGGACGATGGACTCATGATCAGAATCGAATGAGAGCGCAACCGCGACACGGGCCCCGTTTGGCCATATTTTAGGTTTAAGGGAACGTCCCGCACGCACCTTTTCCACGACGCTGCGCCATTTTTCCTCGGGCCACTGCCACGGTTGCAATTTCTCTTCTTGATCCCTCGACATGTTTCTCGTCTCCCGCTTACTCATTCGATTTTACTGATTGATTTGATAATCCCTCAAATTGCGGGATCGTTCAATAACACAGAGATCTATATTAGGTTTAGGCGTTACCGGTTCGAGGATCTGTCATGCTGCGCAACTTATCGCCGATCAGGTTGAGCGACAAGATTGTGAGGAACATCCAGACAGACGGAATAAACGTCACATGCGGCTTGTAGCTGAGCTCCGCGAAGCCTTCCGCAATCATCTTACCCCAACTGGGCGCCGGCGGCGGTAACCCTACACCGAGGAACGCCAAAGCACCTTCAATAATGACGACGCGTGACATGGCGATCAGCATTAAGGCGAGGACCGGAATAATAACATTGGGCAGCAATTCTCGTGTTAGAATGCGAAAATGCGATGCACCCTGCGCCCGGGCTGCGGTAACAAAATCCCGGTTGCGATATTGAATGGTAACGGCTCTTGAAATCCGAATATCGTTCACCATGCCAAAAAATGCCAATACCAGGATTATATTTAATAAAGTGGCACCAAGAACGAACAGCACGGCCATAACTGCAACGATATTTGGGAAGGCTAACAGAGAATCGACATACACACCAACGACGGTATCGGTACGGCCGCCAAAATACCCCGCTGCCATGCCGAAAGCGAGACCGAAAATCAAACTAATAACCGGTGCCGTATAAGCAATGATCAGCGAAATCTGACCGCCATAAACCATCCGAGATAACATATCCCGGCCAAGATCATCTGTGCCAAGCCAATGCTCTCCGCTGAAAGGGCCTAAGTATTTTTTGTCTAATTCTGACTTCAAGGGGTCAGCGAGCGGCAGGAAATCTGCGAATAGGGCACCTAAGGTGATAAGTACGATCCAACTAAGGCTGAACCAGAAAACCAGACCAAATTTTTGCGCGGGTGCTTCGCCTGCCTCGGATTCATTTTCAGCCAAATCGTATTTGGGATACAAAAACCGGCGAAAAATAGCCGCTACAGCACTCATCTGCCGCCTCCCATCCGAACTCGGGGATCCAACACGGTGTACATTAAATCGATAAACAGATTAATCACAACATAGGCCAGCGCCAAAAACGCTACCCCGCCTTGCAGGACCATGGCATCACGCCCATCGATGGCGTCGATCAGCAATTTACCAATGCCAGGAAGGGCAAAAATCGTCTCCAATATTACCGCACCACTAATTAGGTTTCCAAGTTGCAGGCCAACAATCGTAATCAAGGTAAACGAAGAGGGACGAATGGCGTGATGAAACAGAATGTAAGCCGGTGACATGCCTTTTGCCTTGGCCAGGGAAATATAATCTTCTTGAAGGGTCGCTACCATATCCACCCGCAATACCCGCATCAAAATAGGGATTTCGAGAAGACCGACCACAGTAGCGGGGAGGATAAAAAACTTTAAATTTTCTATCGGGTCTTCCGAAAAGGCAATGTATCCCGCCGCCGGTAGCCATTTTAGCGTGACGGCAAAAATAAAGACAAAAAGGATGGCGATGACAAAAGGCGGGGCGGCAACAATGGCAAAAACAATCATGCTCAACGCCCGATCAACCCCACGATTAACCCTATAGGCCGCCCATACACCAAGCGGAACGGCTATTAGCAAAGCCAAGGTTTGTGACAATATGAGGAGTTCCAAGGTTACGGGGAGGCGCGAGACAATTTGATCCCAAACCGGAAAA
>JABGRG010000192.1 GCA_018648445.1 Rhodospirillales bacterium
AAAAACAAACGTTCCGAGCGCCAGATATACAGGCCGAAATCTGGATATGCGGCGAGGCGCAGGTCCTTGCTCAGTCCCGCCTCTGGCAGAACGAATTCGACATCGAGAAGCACCCGGCCCGTGGGTACGAACCCGCTGCTCAGTCGCAAATCACGTTCTTCAGGTCGCGCGGCGATCTTCCGGTTTCCGGCTAGGCTCGCCACAATGGCCGTTTCCGGCAAGCCATTCGCATCGCCGAATAAGCCGCCAAACGCCGCCAGAAGATGCTCATGATTGAGGCATTTTTCGTTGAAAAACTTCAGAAAACGTCCGCTATCACTATCGCCGACCTGGGCAATACGTCCGTTCGGTTTGGTAACGTCCCGCAAAAATTGAGCGGCGGCGGCAAGCCGGGAGAAACAGGTTTCGCTGAACGTCGCCGATCTTTCTTCGCCAAGCCCCAGGGCCAATGCCGTCCCATAAAGGGCCATTTCCGCCGATAACCCGTGGTAGGCGGTGGAGGCCTCGAATCCTGCCCCGTCCGGACCAAACTGGCGCAGCACTTCTGCATGAAGCTCCTGAACGGCGAAGGTCAGCCACGCATCCGTTTCATCGTTTAGGGGCAGATAGGCGGCCCCATACAGAAGCCCAACGATATTGGCGAGATAATGATTAGCCCGGAAATCCGGGTCCCATTCCAGATTGCCGCGAATATGCCGGGCGTGCTCGAGAACGCTTCGCGCAAATATGGCCTCGAATTCGTCATCGAAGGTTGCGCCCGCAGCGACAAACAAATCCCGCGCCACCAGCCAGTTGGCAATGCGAATGCCAACATCCATGGTGCACCGCCAGTTAACCCCGAAGCGCGGCGGATTATGGACGATGAAATCCAGAACCTGATTGCGAAATTCCCCGGCGTATTTTTCCAAACCGTCGGCCAGAGCAAAGGCAAAAGCCAGCGTCGGCAGATGCTGCATTCGCGCCAATTCCCACGGCACCTTGATATCCACCCCCGGAAGGTGGCCGTAGGGAACATCCTGATACCAAACATCCCTGCCCCACCGATACCCCGATTTGAAATCGAGATGCCAGTTGATGGGCTCATACGTTTTATCGATCAGCGCGCGAATGCGTTCGCTTTCAGGCCGGTTGGCGGCGTTGATCGACGTGTCGGCAGCGCTGTAGAGATTTCCTTCAAGTCCTTCGCATTTCACCGAGCCTGAAAGGCGCGTCCACCCCGATCCCAGCAGGTTGAAGCGATGCTCAAGGATGCGCGCCGCCAACTCGAGGACCGGTTCGCAATCTCCAATATCCGGTACTGCCACAAACCGATGAAGGTCACCGGCGATGGTCTCATCGCAATAGGTCGGGGCGCGAATGTCGCGCCTTCGATTGCCCATGGCAACCGCCTTTCGCCTACCCATTGCCCAGACACGCGGAAACACTTCGCGAACGGGCATATTCACGAGAAGTCTCAGCAAGGAACGTATCTGGGGTAACGTGTGCAAAATTCTCAGGTCTTGGGTGAAGATTTCCGCGCTGCGAGCATCAATAGCGGATGCAATGGCCCCTTCGGCTCTTCTACGGAAAAACCTGCCGAACGGAGTAATTCAACCCATTTTTCCAGATGCCAGCGATTTATCGAAATGCGCAAATATGTAAATTCGTCGCGCCACCGGGTCAGACTAATCAGCCACCAAACCGGCGTGCAGCGCGCAAACGGAATTTTTTTGATTTCGCGGTCTCGCTCCGGATGCCTTGGATCCGGCACCGTCAAACAAAAACATCCTCCGGGTTTAAGAACGCGCGAAATTTCCCTGGCTTGCGCAATCGGATCGGTCAGATACTCAAATACACTGGATGATATCGCCGCATCGAAACTTGCATCCTCGAACGGCAGTGCGTTTCCGTGGTCCAGGATAATCCACTCCACACCCGATCGCGTATCCCTCTTTTCCGCCTGTTCGATCATGCCTCTGGACGCATCGCAGGCCGTTACCCGCCATCCGGAGGCATCCAAACCACGGGAAATTTCACCAGTTCCACAGCCAAAATCCAGGACATTCCCGCCTGGGCTGCCGTGCGCCTGAAGGGCTTCCTCGAAACGAGCGATCCGCGGCCCCATCTGATTGCCATCAGCGTAGTGCGCACTCCAATTCGCGGCCCATTTATCAAACGCCGATACGACCTGAGCGGGATGACTTAACTTGGGCATATTCTTAGAATGCTTTGAGCTTCCTAAACGCGAAGACAACCATTTTAATGAGCTGCCAACCATCCCTAAATCGTGAGATCTGGGTGCTTCCGTAGGCGCGGTCGGCATAACGGATGGGAACTTCGATGATTTTTAGGTTCAACTTCGACGCACCGAAAATAAGATCGAAATCACCGAACGGATCAAAATCACCGAAATATGACCGGTTGGCGGCAATCATCTCATAGTGCCGCTTACTAAGAACCTTGGTCCCGCATAGCGTATCAGTTAGCCGCTGGCTGATCAGCCAAGAAAAAATCGCCGAAAAGCTACGATTGGCAATCTTGTTCAAAAAGCGCATCGCACGCTTTTCCATCGGATATATTAAACGGGTACCATTGACAAACTCGCCCTTCCCCGACGCAATCGCATTGAAAAAATTGGGAAGTGTCTCCGGTGGCACCGTAAGATCGGCATCGAGAATCATCAACACCTCGCCCCGGGCGGCGTCAAATCCAGCCCGCACCGCATCCCCCTTTCCTTTCCCCGGCTGAACCATCCCTTTAATGTCGCGGTCGGGGTAAGCCTCGATGACTCTGTTAATTTCATCAAGAGTTCCGTCCTGACTGTGGCCCTCGACGAAAAGAACCTCGATGTCGGGACAAAAATCGGGGATCCGCTTAATCGCGGGCTCAATATTTCCACGCTCGTTTCGGCATGGGATTAGAACAGTAACGGATTTTGGGGCCTTCGGCTTTGACGGCTGCATGCGCGCGACAACATAGTTGCGTAACGAGAGGTGCCTAATTCCCGGCAGCGATCCGACATATCGGTTCAGGAATGTCCCGGCGCCAAACAAACGCTTGGGCACGATTTGCCGCCAATCAAACTTGACGACATCAAAGTCCGCGAGGGAAAGAAGTTGGGCAATATCGGTCGGACTCAACCAGCTTTGCGCCACCTGAGGCATTTTGTTGCCTAATTTCCCTGCAACCGAAAGAGGCCAGTTCCAGAGTTGTGAGTAGTAGGCGATGATAATGCGCGTTTCCGGCGTGCAAAGATGGCGCAACAACCTCAATGTGGATTCAATATCGCCAAGCATCCCGATGGTATCCGTCAGGACAATCGCGTCAAACGGCCCCTTCAAAGAGGCTATGACAGATGAATCCTCCATATCGCCGACATGGAATTTCAGGTTGGGATATTTTGACCGGGCAATATCGATCATACCTTCGCTGATATCGAGACCAATGCCGCGGGCGGGGTCGAGTGAGGCCAGAAGCTGCCCCGTCCCACACCCCAATTCAAGAACATGTGCGCCTTGTGGAATTAGAAAGCGCATGTAATCTCGGTCTGCCGCGTAAAAGAACTCGTTACGGCGAACCCAGTCGTCCCTTTCCTCCGCCAACCCGTCGAAAAATGTTCGAATCGCTTGTTTTCGCGGATCGAAATCGGCAACGGAAGCTGCCTGGAGTCCTTTATTTTGCTTTGGTTTTTTCATTGATAGTCCAAAAGAAGAAGTTACCGCATGATGCTACGATCAAGATATCGTTAGTATCCTCGAATACGACGCGTCAGGCGATTCAAAATCAAGAACCACCCGGCGATTGCAACAGGCAATGTCGCGCTATGCGCCGTCGTAACAACGACCGGCGTCACATAATAGCCTGAAAGAGTGATGACAATATAGGCAAGCGGCAAGCACGCCATCAAAGCTCGCGGCTTTGACGGAGCCATGACCAATGCCGCAAAAATACCCATTGGCAAGGCAAGCAGCAGGCTTACACGGAATAGCAGTGAAAGGATATATCCCGGATTGATAAGCGCTAATTCCGACAAGGTATTCCACGATGCCCAGCCATTTT
>JABGRG010000048.1 GCA_018648445.1 Rhodospirillales bacterium
CTTCAGAAGCACCGCCTTCACGGGCTCGCCGCCCATTCCGCCAGCCGGAACCACCGTATTGAACACCTCGCCGACCATGCGCACCTTCCATGTGCGATAGAGCCATCGCGCGCTTAGCGGCACGCAAATGAGGGTCAATTGCCACGTGTACGAATCGATAAGGAAAGCGGCGAAATAGAGGCCCAGAACGACGGGTATTCCCCAACCCACTTGGCTAACCACACGCCATAATTCAGCCAGGTCGACGCCCTGGAAGACCCAAACCAGAAGGCCCAGTCCCAAAAGCAGGTAAAGGATTTTCAATACCTTCACGTGGCTTCGCTCCCTAAACGTGGAATTTCCGCGTCGCGCGAAAAAACTGCGTAATCCAATAGGCCTGAGCCCCGATCGCGCCCAAGGGGACCAACACCCAGATTAGGTCGAAAACGGCCAAGATCAGGACCAGAAAACAAAAATCCGCTCGTGACAATTCACGAAAGGCGAAAAGAACCCACTCGCCCAGCCCCGACGGATCGGCTGATTCTTCGGGCGAATCGGTCGTTTCATTGTTTTCCGCCGCACGCCGGTCGAAATATTGGCCAATGGCGAAATTAACGGTCGCCCCAACCATCGCCGCCATACCCAGCCACAGCCAAAACCCCTGTCCCGTCGATTGGCTGACGCCGTAGCCGAGGGCGGCAAAAAATGCGGCATGGACGATCCAGTCGACAAAGGAGTCGAACCGGCGTCCGAAATCGGAACACTGATCCTTGAAGCGCGCAATTTCGCCGTCGCAATTGTCCAGAATGTAGTCGACGATCAACAAGACGGCACCGCCCATGGACCAATGCCAGTCGCCCACCGCCATACAGGCCACGCCGGCCAGTCCGAAAACCAGGGACAGCGCCGTCACTTGATTGGCCGAAACCGGTGTTCGCAGCAACACAGGCGTCACGCGGGCGGAGACATGTCTGATCAGCGGAAACACGGGCATTCTTATTGTTCCCTCGAAGACGGCCACCGCGCCATTAACGCCGGTAGCAAGACCAAAGTGCAAACCAGCGTGAGTGAAATGGCGATGGTCAGCAGTATACCCATGCTCGCGGTTCCGGGGTGACTGGAGAGCGCAATGGAACCGAAGGATCCCACCGTCGTCAAGGCGCTGAAAACAACGGCCCGGGGCGTACTGGTGGCAAACACCCCGCCGCCGCTCCCATCATCGGCCGCATCATCGCGCGCCCGCGACACAACGTGAATACCGTTGGCTACCCCCAACCCAAATAGCAGCGGCAACACGATAACGTTGGCGAAATTGAAGGGCAGGTTGAACAAAACGGAACAGGCGACTGTCAGCAAAGTCGCCAAAAGCAACGGCGAAAAAACAAACAACGTATCCCGCACATTGCGCAGCACAAGGGCCAACAGGATCGTGATGCCGCCCAGCGCAATCAGGGCGGCGTCGCGAAACGCTTCAACCACCGCATCCCCGGCTTCGAGAATAACGATCGGACCGCCGGTCGCGTCGGGAGCAACTTTGCGCACGGCGGCGACGAAGCGCTTCAAGGCCTCGCGATCCGTCAGATCTTCGCGCGGATAAATTTCCAGCCGCGCCCGCCCGTCGGCGGCAATCTCGCGTGTCCGAAGCCCCTCGGGAAGCGAGTCCAGATTGACCGGTTCGGCATCCAGCGAAGAACGCAAATGAGCGAGCCGCGCCGGCAAGGACGACACCAACCGATCCTGCATTTCCCCGATTGCGGCTTCGTCCGCCCGGGCGCCGCCAAGCGCTTCCAAGGCGGTTTCGAGGCGCGCCGCGGCCCCACCAGCCGTCCTGTCGGGACGCATTTTCGCAAGTCGTTTCAGACGGTCGAGGGCGGCGATCAGGGCGGCGCGGTTCTGATCTGCCGGGGGGGCGGCGGTCGTGTTTTCGTTCGCCAACGCGGGTGCAATAAACAGCGCCATGGTCCCGATGATGTCGAGCTTTTCGTCTTGATCCGATGGAACATAATCGGCAAGCGTCGCCGTTTCGTCAACTTCATCTAATACATTAACTTTCTTTGCCAACTCACCGGCTAATAATAAATTTTCCGCCAAAACCGTTACGGAATAAGGACCGGTATGCTGCCCCTCGATCAAATCGAAATAGGTCGCAACGGACTCGGTATTTCGGTCCTTCAGATTCAACGGATCGAAGTCGAAACGGGCCTTCGGCAGAAGCAACGCCGCCGCAACCCCCAAAGCCAACGCCCCCCACAGCACGACCCTAGCGTTGGCGCCAATGGAGATTCCTACGCGGCGAGGCTTTGACGTGCCGGGACGAATCGGAGCCAAGGAAATCAAGGCGGGAAGAACGCTCAGATTGGAGAAGAGCGCGATGAACATCCCCGCCCCGGCAATCAGGCCCAATTCGGCAAGTCCGCGATAGGCGGTGGGCAGGAAAGAGAAGAACCCGATGGCGGCAGCGACCGCGCACAGGGTCAACGCACCGCCCACGCTGCGCGCCGCTTCCCCCAGAGCATTCGCATGGTCACCACCGTGATCGACGGCTTCTTTGTACCTGAGCCCGAAATGGATGCCGAAATCCACGCTCAAACCGATAAACAAAACCGCGAAGGCCACGGAAATCAGGTTGAGCTGACCAACGGCGGCAACCGCGAACCCGGCCGTCCACACCAATCCCATAACCAACGTCGCCAGGGTCGCTGCCGCCAGCTTGATGGAACGAAAACCGGTCAGCAAAAGAGCGACAACCAGCACGAAGGACAAAAGCGCCGCCAGCCCCATCCCCTGCTCAACGCTTTTCAATTCCTCCTGGGCCATCGCCGCCGAGCCGGTCAGCCGAACCCGCACCCCGTTTTCCGTGGTTAAATGAATATCCATGGCCAATGCGCGCAACGCGTCAATGGCGTCTTCGGCGGGCTGCAACGATCCGAAATCCAGGGCCGGTTGAATAAGGATGAAGCGCCGGTATGGTCCTTCATCGTCCTCGGCTTCCATCATCAGCCGCTGCCACGACAACCGGTCAAAACGCCCCTCTTTCTGGGCCTCCAGGGTTGCCGACATGGCGTTGAGAACGCGGTCAATTTCAATGGGCGCTTCGCCGCCTTCGTCCTTCAAAAGTTCGTCGATGGCGAGGCCCAGCATATCCAGCAGTCCGCGCAGGCTCGGATCACGCCACAATGTCCCCAGGAAAGGCTGGGCTTCGGCCAGACGGTCACTCAACTCGTAAAGTTCATCGACATCCAGATACAACAGACCGTTCTGGCGAAAAAACGGGTGGCCCGCCAGGTCATAGACATCGCCGAATTGACCCGGCATGGCCCGCATCGCTTCGCCCAGCGCCATTGCGGCGTCATCGGCGACATCGGGCGTCTGACCATCGATAACCACGAGGATATTGTCGGAGAACTGCGGAAAGGCTTCACTTAGCGCGCGCGAATTCACGCGGAACGGCAAATCCGCCGACAGCATGTCCTCGGTATCCGTATTGATCGATACGTTCTGAACAACGAAATATCCGGTCCATATCGTCGCGCATACGGCGATAATCGACGCCGCCACGGCGAAGCGGCGCATCAGATCGACCCATCCGACGACGACACGGCGGCCCAGTTCGGATATTGTCTCGCTCATAAGAACGCTTCCACCCCCAAAAGATGCTGCTTATTACGACGCGGCGGCGCAGGGGGCAAGGGTTGCAAGGTTAAGCGGAGATACGGATGAAAAACGCCCCCTGGGACCAGAGGTTAGCCAGAATCCTGGTGCGCCCCCTGGTTCATACGCCGGTGACACCCAATCAGGTAACGGTCGTGACGCTTATTGTTGCGTTGGCTGGGGCCGGATTGCTGGCCGTCGGGGACATGCAAGCAGCAAGCTGGGGGGCCGGACTTTTTGTTTTCGCCCGCTTTCTTGATCACTTCGACGGCGAGCTGGCCCGCCAATCGGGAAAGACGTCAAAGCTGGGCTATTACCTCGATTATATTTCGGGCGCGCTGAGTTACGGCGCGCTGTTCGCCTGCATCGGAATCGGCTTGCGCGATAGTGGTCTGGGGCCGTGGGCCTATGTGTTGGGGTTTGCCGGAACGGCGTCAGCCTTGATATCCATGTTCCTGAACCTGGGCATTGACGCCGAAACCACTGATGCCGAAGAGGGCGACGCCGTGGGATATCCGGGATACGCCGGGTTCGAACTGGAAGACGGAATTTATCTGCTGGCCCCGATTACGTGGCTCGGGTATTTGCAGCCGTTTTTCGTGGCCGCCGGAATCGGCGCGACCGTCTACTGCGTCTGGACGCTGACCCAGCTTTTACGAATGCGTAGCCGGAAACAACTTGCGCCGGAATCGCAGGAAAAAGAGTAGCGCGGCCAGGGGCGCACAAATCACCGCCGCCATCAACAATCCTTCGGAAAAGCCCAACCAGATAAGAAGCGGAATCGCCAGGATCGCGTCGTCCGGATCGAATCCGGCCAAATTCCCAAGTTCGGCAGCGCGCCGGCCTTCAAGATTTTCCATGCGGATGGTCATCCACAGAATGGCCGCCACCGCCGCACCCGCAATGACGCCCATTGGGCTCGCCCAGGCCCCGTATGCGCTTTCACGAAGCCCGACGCCGAGGCCGACCAGTATCAAGACATTGCACAACGCGTCGGCCCACAGGTCCAGAATATGGCCGCCACGCGACATTTTTCCCGTCATTCTCGCCAGTTCACCGTCGGCGCGGTCCAGAATTACGGAAATGACGAATATACCCGCGCCGATATGCTCCCACGGTGTCTCGCCGACGCCAATGGCGACGGCTGCGCCGACACCGGTGATCAACCGAACAAAGGTAAGCTGGTTGGGCGTAACCGCAGTCTTGGCGAGGGGACGCACCACCCCCCGCACGCCGCGGTGTATCCATGTATTGTGGCTAATGGCGCCCTCCCATATTCCCTAGTCTCCGGCAGCCACTTCGGCCCTTTGCAAAGGCACTTCGTCGTCGTCGCTGTCTGCCGCAGAGACTTGCTGGAATATCCGTTCGCGCGCGCGCAAAAGATCGCTTGGAAAATCGATCTCGATCCAGGGAATCCCCGAAATGTCGGTCCAACCGAAAGTGCCGGAGGGCGAGGCCAGCAAGACATCGCGCATCGCCACCTCGTAGGTCGCTTCGGTTTCGCCCGCATCGACCCGGCGACCGGCCGCTTCCGCGACCCTGGCCGCAATCCCGGCGGACATCTTCATAAATCCCGGCCATTCGCCGACGCTATCGAATTCGCCTTCGATCATTTTTCCAAACTCGACCACTCGGTCATCGCGCAGGCAGATGCGCACCGGGTCCTCGCCAAGCTCGATCGCCCGGTCGAAAAGAAATGCATTCGGTTCAGAGGCATCGATCAAACGGGCCAGAAGGTGCGGCGGATACAAAACATCGGCATCCATAAACACGATGTCCTCGCCCGAGTATAAAACCTCGCGCGCGGTCCAAAAGGACAGGATCGGGCCACCATGAAAATCAGCGTTGAAAAGCGTGCGTACAAAACCGCCCGCGTCGATCCGCTCAATCTCGGCCTCGATTTCCTCGTGGCGGTAGCCCAGAACCATGACCAGTTCATCGACCCCGCAGGCCCGAAGGATGTCCACATGGCGCTCAAGCAGGGTTTTGCCCTCAAATTGCAGCAATGCCTTGGGCGGCTCGGTTTCACCGTCGCCGTACAACCGCTTGCCAATTCCCGCTGCCAACATCAAGGCAATCATCGATACTTTACCCTTCCGCCCGATTCTAAATCACCAAAGGCTTGTCGGCGGACAAAATACGCGCCCGCCGCCGCTATTTCAAATACCCATTGGCCCGGAACCAATCAACGGCGTCGGCAAAGGCATCTTGCGCCGGCCGCGATTGATAGCCCAAGTCACGTTTCGCCTTCTCGCTGGAAAAGAACATGTGCTTCTTCGCCATGCGAATCCCATCCACCGTGGCGAAGGGTTCCTTACCGTCGGTCACATACGCCCAAGCCTGCGCCAGATAGGCGATGGGCAGGACCGCCCCGTGCGGCAATCGGAATTTGGGCGCGGCAATTCCGGCAATTTTGGTGATCGCGCCGAGGATATCGCGAAGGTTCATATCTTCGCCCCCCAGAACATATCGTTCGCCGATCTTTCCCTTTTCGAATGCCAGCAAATGGCCGTCCGCCACATCGTCCACATGCACGATGTTCAAACCGGTATCGACGAATGCCGGCATCTTTCCGGCCGCCGCCCTGACCACCATCTGTCCCGTGGGCGTGGGCTTGATATCGCGCGGGCCTATCGGCGTCGAAGGATTGACGATAACCACCGGCAATTTGTGTTCCGAAATGAATTTGCGAACCTCTTGCTCTGCGCGGAACTTCGATTGTTTGTAGAATCCGATCATGTCATCGAAGGAAACGGGCGTCTCTTCATCGCCCGGAACGCCGTTCGTCGGAATTCCCAAGGTCGCCACGCTGCTCGTATAGACAATACGCGAAACGTCAGCGGCCATAGCCGCTTCCATGATGTTGCGCACGGCGCCGACATTGGTGTCGATCATTTTCGCGCCGTCACGGGTCCACAGCCGATAATCGGCAGCGACATGGAATAGCGCCTCACACCCCGCGCACACACCGGTCAGGGACGACGGATCGTTCAGGTCGCCGATGGCCGGTTCCACGTCAAAACCGTCCAGATTTCGCCTGTCGCTATCGGGCCGAACCAACGCGCGGATTTCATGCCCCGCATGCAAAAGTCTGCGGACGACCGCAGACCCAACGAACCCGGTTCCCCCCGTTACCAGAATTTTCATCTACTTGAATTCCAACGCGGCCATCCAAAATCACTAACCCGGAGCATAACGCCAGAGCATAACGATTGCCCACAAAGCCGCCAATTCCTTTCATCCTTGTTTGCATCACGAGACAATCGTCCTTATTTTCCATTCAGCGCAGATGACGCCATTTCGGGATTTTGGGAAGGACGGACGTGAGCGAGAGATCGAAAAGACATTTTCGGGTTTTGTTGGCCCAGCCACGCGGGTTTTGCGCCGGTGTGGAGCGCGCCATCGAAATTGTCGAACGCGCGCTGAAAATGTTCGGCCCGCCGGTCTATGTGCGCCACGAGATCGTGCACAACAAGCACGTGGTCGAATCCCTTCGCAACAAAGGAGCCGTCTTCGTCGAGGAACTGAGCGACATTCCCGACGGCGCCGTCACCATTTTCAGCGCCCACGGCGTCTCCGACGCAGTCGCCGGTGAAGCCGAACGCAGAAACCTGCCGGTGATCGATGCAACGTGCCCCCTGGTTTCGAGGGTGCACAAGGAAGGAAGGAACCACGCGGAACAAGGGCGTGAGGTTATCCTTATCGGTCACGAGGGCCATCCGGAGGTCGAGGGAACGCAAGGACGAATTCCGGGTGGCGTGCATTTGATTAGCTCCGCCCACGAGGTTTCCGACCTTGGGGTGGAGGACGGCGAGCGGCTTGCCTATGTCACCCAGACGACCCTGTCGGTGGATGAGACGCGCGACATCATCACGGCCCTAAAGGATCGGTTCCCGTCAATTTCCGGGCCGGACGTGAAGGATATCTGTTACGCCACCCAAAACCGCCAGACGGCGGTTCGCAAATTGGCGGATCACGCCGATATTCTGCTGGTCGTCGGCGCAAAAAACAGCTCAAATTCCAATCGCCTTCGAGAAATCGGCGACGAGATTGGAATTCCCAGTTATCTTATCGACGACGCCGACGGGTTTGATCCTTCGTGGCTTGACGGTGTATGCACCATCGGCGTCACGGCGGGAGCGTCCGCGCCCGAGGAGCTGGTTTTGGATTTGATCTACCGTTTGGATGATTTCGGCAGGGTGTCGGTTGAAGAGGTCGGCGGTATCCAGGAAAATCTGCACTTCAAACTTCCCCGCAGCCTTGAAGATGCGGCAACTCAGATAAACGCCAGCAAAGGTTAGGAGGACAGATCACGTGCCCGTTCCGGTAATTCAGCAAATGCGCGTCGGCGCCTACGTTCTTCGCCAGAAACTTCTTGGCAACAAGCGCTACCCCCTGGTCCTGATGCTGGAGCCCCTGTTTCGCTGTAATCTGGCCTGCGCGGGTTGCGGCAAGATTGATTATCCCGCCGAAATTCTGAACAAGCGCCTGAGCGTTCAGGAATGCCTGGATGCTGCGGATGACTGCGGCGCTCCGATTGTCTCGATTCCCGGCGGCGAACCGCTGCTGCACAAGGAAATCGTCGGCATCGTCGAAGGTTTGGTCGCGCGCAAGAAATTTGTCTATTTGTGCACCAACGCCCTGCTTCTGGAAAAGCGCCTCGATCTGTTCGCGCCCAGCCCGTACCTGACATTTTCCGTCCATCTGGACGGGGACAAGAATCATCATGATCGGGCCGTCTGTCAGGACGGCGTGTTTGATCGCGCGGTCGCCGCCATCCGCGCCGCCCGAGAGCGCGGATTCCGGGTCAATATCAACTGCACCCTTTTCGACTATGCCGAACCGGAAAACGTCGCCGATTTCCTGTCATTCGTGTGCGAGGATCTGGATGTGGAGGGGGTGACGGTAGCGCCCGGATATGCCTACGAACGGGCGCCGGCCCAGGAACACTTCATGACACGGACCCGCACCAAGGAGTTCTTCCGGGCCCTGTTCCGCATTGGCAAGAGGCGCAAGTGGGACTTCAACCAGTCCATCATGTATCTGGATTTTCTGGCCGGGAACCGCCAATACAAGTGCACGCCGTGGGGAAATCCGACACGCAACATATTCGGCTGGCAGCGCCCGTGCTACCTGTTGGGAGAAGGCCACGCGCCAAGTTTCAAGGCGCTGATGGAAGAAACCGACTGGGAACGTTACGGCACCGGCAACTACGAAAAATGCGCCGACTGCATGGTGCATTGCGGCTACGAGCCGACCGCCGTTATCAACACCCTCGCCCACCCGTTACGCGCCCTAAAAGTGGCGACCCGCGGCATCGAAACGGAAAAACCGATGGCTCCCGAAATTTCGTTGGATGGGCAACGACCGGCTGAGTACGTGTTTGAAGACGCTCTACCCGAAGCCGAAGTCCCCACGAACGAGCATAGCGACGCGGCGTAAAACAGAGATCGCCTGCCGGTTTTCCACGGCCACGCCTAGCAATCTGGTAAAGCTCCCAAGGTTTTTGAAAATCGCTTTCGCGGCGGCTGTTGGCATCACAGCTCCGTCGGTTCCGATCACACCCGCCCCCCAATCGGGAACCGCTTTGTCGTAAGGATCGGCGATTACCCTGACGGCAATGAAGGGCAGGTTTGCTCCGGCGATCGCATGACTTTCCATATCGACGGCCATTGCGCCGGTGTCCTTGCGCAACGCAGCCTTTTCCTCCGGCGAGGTCACCAACGCGCTTGAACCCGCAATTGCGCCGCCCACCGCCCTTATTTTGGGCGAAAGTTGCCCAAGAAGACGCTTGCGCCATTCGGCGTCAACAGGCCAAACGGTGTCACTGTAAATCACACTTTCAGGAAGAACGAGATCGCCGCAGCGCAGGCCCGGGTCCAATCCCCCCGCCAATCCAAAACTGACGAGGCCATCGCAACCGGACGCCGCCATTTCCCGCGCGATCTCGGTTGCGCGCGCCGAATCCGCCCCGGAACAAGCGATGTTGAGTTGGCAATCGCCCGGCCATCCGGTCAAGCAGCGGGCTTCGCTCGCAAGGCCGGTGATGATCCCGAGCCTGGGCACCTACATGCCGTAGGGAGTGGTTTTGGTATTGGACGCGGCCAGATTTCGATAACGCGCCAGCGTCCACAGCGGGAAATAAGCGCTGTATCCATGGTAGCGCAGGTAGAAGACGCGCGGAAAACCGACGGCGTTGAAGTATTCTTCTTTCCACTTTCCGCCCTCAATCGGCGCATCCAGCAAATAGGCAATACCCCGGTGAACCTCGTCGCAGTCCACTTGGCCCGCCGCCATCAGTCCGAGAACGGCCCATGACGTCTGCGAGGGCGTACTGATCTTCACTTCGTCGCGGCGGTGCTGCCAATAGCTGGCGCAATCCTCGCCCCAGCCTCCGTCATCGCCTTGCCGGGCCTTCAGCCAATCGACCGCTTTTCGTACGTAAGGCGCATCCATGTCATCGCCAAGGGCGTTCAGCGCGCAAAGAACGGACCAGGTTCCGTAAACGTAGTTGTTACCCCATCGCCCGAACCACGATCCGTCATTCTCCTGTTTGCGAACAATGTACTCGACCCCCCGCGCCACGGCCTGATGGGTCCGATCATACCCGAGCTGCGCCAGCATTCCGATGCACCGCGCGCTGACGTCCGCCGACGGCGGGTCCAAAAGCGCGCCGTGGTCGGCGAAAGGAATGTGCTGAAGAACGTAGTGGGTGTTATCGGCGTTAAACGCGCCCCAGCCGCCGTTTCGGCTTTGCATGCCGATAATCCATTCGGTCGCGCGTTCGATGGCATCGGCGTAGCGCTCCGGATCGGCACGGTGCAAAGCCATGACGACGACCGCCGTATCATCGACATCGGGGTAATAGTCGTTTCGATACTGGAAAGCCCAGCCGCCGGAACGAAGCCCCGGCCGGTCGGCGATCCAATCGCCGTCAACATCAAGAATTTGCCGATCAACCAGCCACTGGGCCGCATCGGCAATGGACGTTTCATCCAAATCAAGTCCGACTTCAAGCAATGCGTGGGACGCCAGCCCCGTATCCCAGACCGGTGACATACAAGGCTGGCAATAACCCCAATCCCCATGGGTCACGATCAGGCCGTCCAGCGCATTGCGCGCGGTCACGTAATCCGGATGATCCTTGCCATACCCCAAGGCATCGAAAGCCATGAGCGAGTTGGCGATTGCCGGGTAAATGCCGCCAAGGCCGTCTTCTCCGTTCAGGCGCTCCGTAACAAACGTCATCGCCTTCTTGATCGCCATGTTGGTCAGAAACTTCGGCACAAACGGATGAACGAGGCGCCCAATCCGGTCGAAGAAAAGCATCAATTCGCCAGCCCAATGGTCGGTCGGGTTGACCAGATATTTTTTCTCTTCGTCAGGCGGCGTTACGAACAATTCTTCGATCCCGACGCCACGCGGATTTCGCGCTTTCGGCTTCAACGCTTCCATCACCATCAACGGAACCATGACGGTTCGCGACCAGTACGAAACCTTGTCCACATGGAAAATGAACCACTTTGGCAAAAGCAGCATTTCCAGCCACATGACGGGGGTCGCGCGCCACGGCACCTGTCCAAACAAAGCCAACGTGAATCGGGTAAGCACGTTGGCTTTGGCCGCCCCGCCGTGGGCAAGAATGGCGGCGCGCGCGCGCGCCATATGCGGCGCGTCCGCATCGTCACCAATCATCTTCAAGGCGAAGTACGCCTTCACCGATGCGCTGATATTGAAATCACCGTCAAAGAAAAGCGGCCAGCCGCCGTGGTCTTCCTGGATTTTGCGCAAATATCGACCGAGCTTGGCTTCCAGCCCGTCATCGACCTCGTCGAGGAAATGATTAAGCAGGATGTATTCGGCTGGGATGGTCGCATCGGCCTCCAACTCAAAGGCCCAGTGTCCATCGTCGGCCTGTCGGCCCAGAAGGGATTCCGTCATTTCGCCGATCAGGGAATCGATCTTGACGCTGCCAGCGCTGGTTCGTTCCGCAAGAGACATCCCCGCAGCTTCCAACCCGCGTGACGCGTTCGCCCGCCCCCCAACGATGCGATTGCCTTCGGAATCCTGATACACGTCAACCTTCTGCGTGGTTCGTCGACCGCCTTGATGCACCGTATATACCTACCTTCTCATGAGTTTTCTGACAAGGAAATGACTGCGTCCGCCGCCTTTTTTCCAGACAAAATCGCGCTTTCGATGGTCGCGGGAATGCCGGTATCGGTCCAATCGCCAGCCAGGAACAGGTTTTTCCGGCTGGTGTGGGTCATCGCCCGACGTTTTATCTGGTCCGGCGTTTGAGCAAATGTCGCGCGCTTTTCCTTAACGATGCGAAACGGCGCAACCGGTTGGTTTTCCTTTTCCAGGGGCCGTGCGATCTCTTTCCATATCAGCGCGCCTAACTCCTCGGCGGACCGGTCGGTCAGATGATCAGCCGCGCTGATGGTCACAGACGCGATATCGCGGCGAAGGAAAATCCACTGCGAAACACCGCCGATCAGACCCAGCAGCGCCGGTTCTTCATTCATCCCATCCACCCTGAAATGCGCATTCAAGATTGAGCGGAATTGGGTTGGAACCTCCAGACCGGCTATGAGATTACCACACACCGGCGGCGGAACCGCGAGAACAACCCGATCGTCCGATCCTACGGCCACGGTTTCTTCAACCAATTCGACGGCAGTAACCCGGTCATTGGAATATGCCAATTCACGAACCCGGCATCCCGTTCGAACCTCGGCGCCCCGTTCGGCCAGAAAAGCCCGTGCGGGGTCGACGAAACTCTCGCTCAGCCCTTCGCGCGCAATGCGCGGGCGATAGGCCTGTTCACCACGACCAAACGTTTCGCGCACAACCGGCCACAAAAGGGATGCCGAGGCTTCGTCCAGCGCCGTGTTCATCACGGCAAGGGCGAAGGGTTCCCAAAAACGTCGATACAGCTCGCCGTCGCGCTTCAAGACGTCGTCGACCGTTTGATCCGGGCGCGCCCAGGCCAGCCGAATTCCGTGCAAATAGTCCATGGTGCGGGTTTCCGGAACCCGCCGGTCCTTCATCAACATCCACCAGGGGAAAAGGCCGCGATTGGGCCGTAACGTCCACCTTTTCGCCGTGTCGAGATCATAAAACGGAAATTCCGCGCGCTCCGGCCCACCCATGGTATCCGTCGCACCAATCACCGAAAGGTAGTCGAACGCCCCTTTGTTTCCGCTTAGCAGAATATGGTTTCCGTTGTCGATTCGGCGGTCCAGGGTTTTGTCGAAAAACGAACGGCAACGGCCACCCAGCACATTCGCGGCCTCGATCAACGAAACCCGCCGACCGGCCCGCACCAGATAGACCGCGCACGCCAGACCGGCCATTCCGCCACCGACAATGATGGTTTTCGCGCTCAACTCAAAACCCCCCGTGGCGCACGACGATCCACAATTTGCGCGCCGATGAAACGCGAACGGCGGTTTTCAGCGCGGGGCCGTCCCACCCCCTGTCCTTCAGGGCGATAAATATGCGCCGGTAAACCTCCATCATAATGTGGGGGGGGCGAACCGAGCGTCGATCACACGCCGCCAGCGCCACTTCAGCCGCGTCATAGAATTCTTGGGTTCGCGCCGCCAGCACGCCGCATACGGTGGGAAAAGCCTGATGACCAAGAATATCCGCAACCTCGGCATCGTCGGGAATTCCGTGTTCGCGCAGCAAGGATGCCGGAACGTACAATCGGTCGCGCAGACCGTCCTCGTGGAAATCGCGCAGAATATTGGTCAGTTGAAGGGCTTGCCCCAGTACGTTGGAAAGCGGATCGCCCAACTCGGGCGGCACGCCGAACACGGCGCAAGAAAGCCTGCCGACCGCACAGGCGACACGGTCGCAATAGCCGGTCAGTGCACCTTCGTCGGCCAGCCGCACGCTCGGCTGCGCATCCACCTCCATCCCGTCGATAACGGCCAGAAAATCCGATTTGCGGAGACCGTAGCGTTCCACAGGGGGTTTCAGGGCCTCGCCGATGGACGATTGTGGCGATCCATCGAACAAAAGATCCAGTTCACCGCGCCACTGCCCCAATTGCCGCCTTTTTTG
The DNA here is from genome assembly GCA_018648445.1 of Rhodospirillales bacterium. The sequence goes on from JABGRG010000048.1 coordinate 13,705, forward strand.
TGCCGGCTCGCCTTCTTCATCGGCGATATCGTCGACTTCCCGGCAGAACGCGTATACGGCGAACATGGCCTGACGTCTCTCTGCGGACAGAACCCGCATCCCCGCCAGAAACGAGCTGCCCGATTTCCGGGCCAGCGCCTCGACGTATTCTTGCGCGGATTGGTCAGATTTTTCCAATGGAGTATTCAGCATGGTCAATGCATATCAGATTGGTGACGGCCTTTCCATTCACCACCGCGCCCCGACCAGAAACGAAGCGCCGAATCGATGGTGAAGAGCGTGTACAACGCCGCTGCAACAGGAAGGAAAAGCCCCCACGCCCGCCCCATTCCGTAAAGATGAAGCGTGGGCCCGTAGGCCGCCGCCATCAGGCCCCATCCGACCGCCCCCATGGACGCCAGTGCGCCATCGCCCAAAACAATACCTGCAATGCAGGCGACGATGGGAACCACATAAACCAGCGCCATGCCCAAAACGGCCCCAACCAACAACAGCGCAGAATTGCCAAGCTGCTCGAAGGCCGTACGGGCAACCATCCGGCGGATCTCATCCAGACTATCGTAGGCGCGCAGGCTGCGCGTGGTCGCAGACAGACCTAGCCAGATATTGCCGTTCCGTTTGATTTTCCGCGCCAGCGCGCAGTCGTCGATCAACTGATCTCGAATGGCGAACAGTCCCCCTGCCCGCTTTAGGGCGTTGCGCCGAACGAGCATGCATCCACCAGCGGCAGCGGCCGTCCCATGCGCCGCGTCATTGACCCACGGGAACGGAAAAAGTTTCTGGAAAAAAAAGACGAAAGCGGGGATTAGAAGTCGTTCCCAGAACGAGCTGCAACGAAGCGCCACCATCAGGGAAACGAGATCGGCTTCGGCCTCCCGTGCCTTGGCCACCAGGCGGCCAAGGTTGGCGGGATCGTGTTCGATGTCGCCGTCCGTCAGCAACAGGAATTCGGCATACGGCGCAATTTCGTCCGCCTTTTCGATGCCCTGCGATACCGCCCATAGCTTGCCCGTCCATCCCGCCTCCAGGGCTTGCCCCGCAACCAGGTGGAAGTCAGCGCGCCCGGACGCGGCCGAAGCGGCGGCGGCGGCCGTTCCATCGTCGCTGTTGTCATCGACGACGATGACGGACAGTTGCCCTGCGTAATCCTGTTCGAAAAGGGAGGCAATCGTCGCGCCGATGGTTTGCGCCTCGTTGCGCGCGGGGATTACGGCGACGACCGCCGGAGCGTTGGCCAATTCGCCGGAAGCCATTGGAAGCCGCTGATCCGCCTGCCAGAACCTTCCGCGAAACAATAAAAGCCAAAGCCACGCAAAAACCGAAATACCGGCGATCCAGGCGAATATCGTCACGTCCACCCTCAAACCAACGCTTTGATGGCGCCCAGCGCGCAACACCACAAATAACCGGGTTTGCTCAGTTCCACCCTTTTGGCCAGGGGATCTTCCCGCCGCAACCGACCGACAAGGCGATCGGCGATGGTTACAATCGCGCCTGATTCCATGGCCAGCCGCCGCGAAATCAACCCCGACGGCAAGGCCCGCGCACGCACCAGCAATTCCGCCGTCGCATCGAGAGCCTGATCCAATACACCGCGCAACGGAGCGGCCGCTTCGGTCCCGCCCAGGTCTTCAACCGTCGCGCCCCTTTTGGTCATCCAGTCCTGCGGCAGATAAACCCGATCCAGCGTAAGGTAGTCGTCCTTGCAGTCCTGCAAATGGTTGATCACCTGCAACGCCATGCAAAGGGCGTCCGACGCCTCATAACCCAACCGGGAGCCGCCGTGCAGATCCAGCAAAAAGCGCCCCACGGGAGCCGCCGAAAGGGTGCAATAGCCCATCAGATCGTCCCAGTCTTCATAGCGCAGTTTGGTCGCGTCCAATTTGAAAGCGGCGAGCAGATCGACACAGTGGCGCGCATCCACCCCGGTCTCGGCCAACGAGTGCCGCATCCGTGTGGCCACCGTCACGTCGGAGCCGTCGCGGTCCATAAGCACGTCCTCAAACAAATCGAGGCGCGCGATCTTCTCTTCGGGCGATAATTCCGGATTGTCGGCGATATCGTCGGCGGCGCGCGCAAATGCGTAGAAAGCCGCTATATGCGGACGCAAGGGCGCGGGAAGCAGAATTGAGCCGACCGGAAAATTCTCGTAGGCAACGTCCTTGCCTGATGGCGTTTCAGCTGAATGTCCTGGGGAAGTGGCCATCGAAAAATAAAGCCGCTACGCCCCTTTCTTCAAATCGCCGCGCAATTTCGACAAAAGACCTTCGACGGTGCCGCCGTTTCGCCGGATAACCGATGCGAATTCGGAACGTTGCGTTTGCCCCATGCTGACGCCTTCGACGACCACATCGACGATTTTGAATATCTCGTCGCGCACGCGCACGCGCCAGGACACGTTTACGGGATGTCCGCCCGCGGGCCGCGAAATCGTCGACTTAACCAAAAAATCGCGTCCACTTCCGGCCTCAGCCTTGGTGACAACGATGTCCTCGTTTGAATAGGCCTCAAAGCGGTCGACATACGTGGTGACGATCAAGTCTTCGAAGAGTTGCAGATATTCGTCCTGCTGGTCTTTGGACGCCCGCTTCCAATAGCGCCCGAGAACCCACCGACCAATGGTTTTTACGGCGAAATTTTCGTTGAGGAGCGCACGGAAACGTTCGACTCTTTCTTCACGGACGACATCTTCCTTCGTCAATGCATTGATTGCACGCTCGGCCAGCGATTCGATGAAGGCGCTTGCCCGCACCTCGATATCTTCCGCCTGCGCAGCGGGAACGCCACAAACGCCCATTGCAAACGTACAGGCCACAAGGAAGCTTAGGACGCTTCGTCGATTGAACATTCGGCCTCCAACCAAATCACCCAAGCTCGAAATTGTTTGCAAAGATGTCATCCATCCTGCGGCAATTTCAAGGTCGGATTGTGTCGAGTTTACAATTTAACTTCAACGATCATCTTCGGGCCGCGATCAAAAAGTCGGCCATTTCCGCGAAACCCGCCCCATCACCCCGCTTTGTAACGTAAGTGGGCTCGGCGTCGAGCGCCCCTTCGAAACGCCGCACGTTTGCGTTACCGACCGAATGCGGAAAGAATCCGAACATCGGCACATCGTTGGGCGAATCGCCGATATAGACGAATCGTTCCTTCTCGGCGTCGATATCGATGCCGAAACACTCCGCCATCATGATTCGCGTCATGGACAGCTTGTCGTAATCGCCGAACCATCCGTTGACGTGAATGGAACTCACTTTCGCCGTTGCCCCGGCGGCCGTCATAATGGCGACGATTCGGCTGACCGCTTCGTTCGCCAACGCTGGCACGTCTTCGCAAAAATCGATGGCCAGATCGGCCTCGCGGTAAAGCTGGTCGGAGGCGACGCCGGCCCCCGGAACCTTTTTCAGGATTTCATCGCGCAGGCGTGTCAGGCGCTTTCGGTTCTCGGTGCGCAGGGCGTCCGACATCAAAAACCGCTTGGTCATTTTCTTCGCCGCAGCCTCGTAACGAAAATAGAACGCGCCGTTTTCGCCGACGATCCCGTCGACCGGCCACATGCGGGCGAAATGATCGCACCATCCCGCTGGCCGGCCGGTGATGGGAATGACCATGAACCCGGCGTCGTGAAGTCGCTCGCAGGCACCATAGGCGTGTGCGGTCAGTTTGCCGTCGGTGGTGATGGTGTCGTCGATATCGGTAAGCACGCCTCGAACATTGCGACGCGCACCGATGGTGAATTCGCTTAGTGGCTTCATCCTAAAAAAGCCCCTCGATGCGGGCATCCTTGTCGACGAACATGTGATTGGCCGCCGGCACGCGAGGCAGTCCCGGCATGGTCATGATTTCGCCACACAGGACGACCAAAAACTCGGCCCCGCCGGCAAGACGGATTTCACGAACGGGGACGACGTGATTGCTTGGCGCGCCCTTTAGATTTGGGTCGGTCGAAAAGCTGTACTGCGTCTTGGCGATGCAGACGGGGAAATCGCCGAACCCGCCGTCCTGAAACTCCTTGAACTGATCCCGCACCTTCTTGTCGGCGATGATGCCGCGCGCGCCGTATATCATTTGCGCGACGGTGCGCACCTTGTCCCAAAGCGGCATGTTGTCGGGATAAAGGGGACGAAACTCGGTGGGACAGTCTTCGATTACGTCGACCACCTCTCGGGCCAGATCTTCCGCGCCTGCGCCGCCTTCAGCCCAGTGATTGGCGACCGAGACGCTGACATCCAGTTCGGCGCATTGCTGGCGCACGAAGTTGATTTCAGCATCGGTATCGGAGGTGAACCGGTTAATGACAACGACCTGCGGAACGCCGTAGTTGCGCAGGTTCTCAACGTGCCGGGACAGGTTTTCCACGCCCTTCTCAAGGGCGTCGATATTTTCTTTTTCAAGGTCCTCGCGTTCCACGCCGCCATGCATCTTCAAGGCCCGAATGGTCGCCACCAGAACCGCGGCGTCGGGTTTAAGCCCGGCCTTGCGGCATTTGATGTCGAAGAATTTCTCGGCCCCCAGGTCCGCGCCGAATCCGGCTTCCGTCACCACGTAATCGGCGAGACGAAGGGCCGTGCGGGTGGCGACCACCGAATTGCAGCCGTGGGCGATATTGGCAAACGGCCCGCCGTGAAGGATGGCGGGCGTGTTTTCAAGGGTCTGCACGAGATTGGGCATCATGGCGTCGCGCAGAAGCACCGACATGGGGCCGTCGGCCTTGATTTCCCGCGCCCTGACGGGTTCGCGGTCCCGCGAATGACCGACGATGATATTTCCCAGACGCCGGTTCAGATCTTCCAGATCCTCAGCCAGACACAGAATGGCCATGACCTCGGAAGCCGGCGTGATATCGAAGCCGTCCTCGCGCGGGAACCCGTTGGGAACGCCGCCCAGCGAACAGACGATTGCCCGCAAGGCCCGGTCGTTCATATCCATGACGCGACGCCAGGCAACCCGGCGCGGGTCGATGTTCAACTCGTTGGTCCAATAGACGTGATTGTCGATCAGAGCGGCCAAAAGGTTGTTGGCGGCGCTGATGGCGTGAAAATCGCCGGTGAAATGAAGGTTGATGTCCTCCATGGGAACAACCTGCGCGTAGCCGCCACCCGCGGCACCGCCTTTGACACCGAAACACGGGCCCAGGCTGGGTTCGCGCAAACACACGATGGTTTTCTTGCCGATACGTTCCAGAGCGTCAGCCAAGCCCACCGACGTGGTCGTTTTTCCTTCGCCCGCCGGAGTCGGCGTCATGGCGGTGACGAGAATGAGCTTTCCCTCGGGCCGCCCCTTCAAACCTTCGACGAATTCGGTCGAGAGCTTGGCTTTATAGGCGCCATATCGATAAAGGGACTTCGCGGGAACCCCGATTTTCTCGCCGATCTCGTCAATCGGCAGCATCTTGGCGGTGCGCGCGATTTCGATGTCGCTTCCCTGATTTACCGCATTGCCCTTGCCGACGTTGGCCATGATCGCTCCTCCACATTCCAAACTTTCATGCATCCCAATCCCATGTGTGCCTCAAGTCAAGAAAAAGGGCGTCGAAAATTTCTTACGATGTTCTATACCAGGGGTCGAAGCACAAGGTTCAGGATAATCGAATGTCGTCGGCCATCGAACGCGTTACCGGTTTAAGTTGGAAAGATCAGGGGCTGGCCCTGCTGGTCAGTTTCGGCCATGCCGGGACCCATTGGATAATAATGACGTTCTATTTGATCCTGCCGTTCGTGCGCACCGACCTTGGCCTAACCTACACGGAAGCCGCCTTTCTTGTATCGGTGGTGCACATCAGTTCGACCTCGGCCAATTTCGGCAGCGGGCTGGTCGTCGACGTCACCGGCCGCAAGGTGATATTCCTGATCATATCGCTGATCATCGGCGGCTGCGCGTTCACCATTTTTTCCTTCGGGCCGGGTTATCCGGTGATGGTCGCGCTGGTGGTGTTGATTGGCGCGTCGTCCAACCTGTGGCATCCGGCGGCCATCGCTTATCTTTCTCACAGATATCCCGCGAAGAAAGGGTATGCGCTTTCCCTGCACGTGACCGGTGCCAGCGTCGCCGATTCGCTTGCTCCGCTATTGGCCGGTTCGCTTATCTCCTGGATCGCCTGGCAGGGGGCTGTGCTTTTCGGGGCGCTTCCGGCCTTCATCGGCGCTGGGCTGATTGCGCTGATATTGCTGCGCGGCGACACCAAGGCGGTCACGGGCCGCCAGACAATGGGGTTTCGCCAATATTTGGAAGGCATTCGCCAGCTTGTCACAAAGCGCGCGGTCATCGCCCTTTGCGTCATGTCGGGTTTTCGCAACATGACCATCAACGGCTTGTACCTGTTCCTGCCGCTATATCTTGCCGACGTGCTGGAATTTTCGCCCCTGCTGATGGGCGCGACCATGACCGCCCTGCAACTGGGTGCCGTGATCGGAACACCCATTGCGGGCGTCGCTTCCGACCGCATGAGCCGCCGCGCCATCATGATCGTGGTGCTGACCATCTCAACTACGGCTCTGGTCGCCATGATTTTCGTGGAAAGCAACGTGCTGTTCGTCACGGCCGTCGCCGCCGTCGGCTTCCTGTTGTTCAGCATCCGACCGGTCATTCAAAGCTGGATGATGGACCTGACGCCGCCGGGCGTCGGCGCCAGCGCCATGAGCCTGTTATTCGGAACCCAGTCGGCGTTTTCCGCCACGGCCCCCATCATCGGCGGAATAATCGCCGACAATTGGGGCCTTCACCCGGTCTTCTTCATGCTGGCCGGAACCATTCTCATCGCCAACTTGCTGGTGTTTGCACTGCCGAGGCGCGACGCCCGACGGGTCTAATTGTGGGAGGGACTAAAGCGATGACCGGAAAAATCGAAATGCTTTCCTCCAAGACGGTTTATGAAAACAGGTGGATGAAAGTCAGAGAAGACACCGTCAGGTTTTCGAACGGTCATGAAGGAATATATGGGATCGTAGACAAAGACGATTTTGTTCTTGTCGTGCCGATCCATCCTGATGGTACGATCCAGATGGTTCAGCAGTTCAGATATCCGGTTGGCGGAAGGTATTGGGAACTCCCCCAGGGGTCGTGGGAGTCCAAGGAAAGTGTAGATCCCGTCCAGATCGCACTTGGCGAGTTGGCGGAGGAAACCGGACTTCGAGCAAAGAAAATGGAACCTATCGGTCACTTTTTCGAGGCTTACGGATTCTCGAACCAAGGGTTTCACCTTTTTTTGGCGACCGGGCTTTTCCAGGGCCCTCCAGAGAGGGAAACTGAAGAGCACGGTATGATTTCGGGTATGTTTGCGATGGAAGAAATTGTTCAGATGATCACGGAAGGCACGATCAAAGACGCGCCCACAATCGCTGCCATTGGCTATTTGCGTTTAACTGCAAGAATATAGCCCATCCGTCGCCTTGATAGCTGTTGCCGACACTCCTAAACGGATCGCCGCCAGAAAACGTAACTGCCCCAGCCGTTGTCCACCGTCGACCCAACTGCGGCGCTTTAAACCCCTAATTAATCGTCTGCATTCCGCCGCCTTCGGGGAGCGGTGCGGGCATTGCGGGCATTGCGGGCATGGCCTCGGCGGCAGGCTGCGCCGGATTTTGCACCGGCATGGATTTGGGCGGGGTCAGGTTGACGATCTGGACGCGGCGGTTTTCGGCGGCGTTGGGTTGGGCTTCGTTTTTCAGCTTGTCCTCGCCGTATCCGGCGGAGAACAGAAGGTCGGGAGCGATGTTGAAAGTTTGGATCAGGTAGGCTTTGACCGACGCGGCCCGCTGTTCCGATAGCTTTTGATTGTAGGATGCCCGGCCCGAGGCGTCGGTGTGGCCGTAGACGCCGATCTGCGCACCAACCAATCGGGGCGACATCAGGGCCTGGCCAAGGGCGTCAAGCTGCGCGGTGGCCGATTGGGACAGTTTGGCCGAACCCAGCTCGAAGTTGATTTGAAGGTCGATGGAGCGCCCCTCATCCTCGCCCGTAATCGGCATGAGTTTTCCGAGAATGTAGCTGGAAGTTACGGGCTCGCTGGCGAACGCCACAGTACCCATAAAACCTGCCGCGACCATGGCCACCAACACTTTTGCAAAACCGGAAAAACTGAACATGACGATAAACCCCTTAGTGTGTTGGCGAAATCTAGCACCGTAGCGCCCCCTCGTCATTGCCGTTTATTGGGCCGCCCATTTTCGGCGATGCCATAGGTTCGCGCGTCGGGAAGCGTGGCGACGATGCGGCGTGTCGCGTCGTCAACCAGGGAAATGGCGACGTCGCCGTCCATCTTGAATTGCCCGACCGTGGCCAGATTGTATACGGCGGAGAATGGCGAAAGCGGCAACCCGCCTTCCGAGCGCGTTGCTATGTGGCGCGCTTTCCACACCACCGCGCCGTCAATGATGCGGACCATACTGATGTCCAGCCCGATGCGTTCCTGGGTCCAGAACAGCGCGAAGACGGAATCCCCGCCCCACGGCCTCGATTCAACCAAATATCCGCATCTTGCCGAACTGGCGAAGGATTTGCGGTCACGCGGATTGCTTAGATCGACGGCAAAGCTGCGTACCATGCGGTCCCGCGGGCCCGGCCCGATCACACGGTCGACCCGCGCCGACAGCTGACGGGCCAGTGATTCTTCGATCACCCTGGCGCGTCCGCCTATTTTTTCGGCCCCCTCGAAGGGCGCAACCACCGCGCCCTGCGGCGGGTCTTCATAAAACGTCCGCGCCACCTCGAAGCCGACTTTTCGGTCCAGAAATCCGGACTCGTCGTCTTTTCCGTATTGCCCGTATTGCGTTTGAGCACAGGCGCCAAGCATCCCAAGCGCGGTCACCAGCAACAAGGTGCGTTTCAACATGCCCATAACTCCCTTAAATCCGGCAACCGCTGCCGCGTTTCGGATTAAACGCGATACGGCCGTCCACTTTCATTCCGTCAGCCTCGATCCCTTCAACATAAAGGGTGCTTCCGTCCTGCCTGTAAGTCCCCCGGATCACCTTTGTGCTGCGGTAATTTGCACCGAGAACCTTCTGCAGGCCGCCGAGAAGAACGCTGTCCACCTGACGGGGAAAAACCCTGACGACGCCGCGCTGCCAGCCAAAGCCGTGATAGCGGCGGATGGCTTCGGCGCTGGCCCTTTCCTCGGGCGCAATAAAACCGGCGGGCTGGCGAACGAAACCGCTGTAACGGTCCAGATTGATCTCCCACTTGTGGCCCCTTTCGCCCTTGGCGGCGTAAAGGTTCCCCGCCCCGTCCATGAGAATCGCCTGCATCCCGTAACATCCGGAAAGCGCACGATAGAGGTTGCGGCGGCTGGATGATCCCTTCGGCCAGGCAATTTCAATGGTCGGTCCCGACCCGTGTTCCAGCAAGCGCAGCAAGGCCCGCCCTTCCTTGGCCACCTGTCCGCTGGTATGCACAGACACATGAACCGTTTCGGGTTTGGGCGCTGGTTTGGGCGCTGGTTTGGGTTCAATTTTTTCCGTTCTTGGTTTAGGTCGGGGTTGGGGCTGGCGAGGTTTGATCGCGGGCGTTTTCTCGACAACCTTGGCCACTTTCAAAGGCTTTCGTGGTTTCACTTCCACTGGCCGTGGGACCGGTTTCTCCTTTTTTTCCAACGGCTTCAAAACCTTTGGCTTGGCCACAACCTTTTCAGGTTTCGCAGCCGGTTCCATCGGCTTGATCTTTTGCGCGCGTTTGGGCTCCGGTTCCGTCGGCTGGATGGGTTTCACGGAAACCTCCGGCGCAGGCGGGGCCGGTGGCGGTGGTAGGGAAATTGCGGCCAACGCAGCCTCGGCGGCAGGTTCGGGCTGCGGCAATGGGGGCGGTGTCTGCAGGACGACCGGGTCAGGCAGCCTTTTCTCGTCGGGGCGATCCTCGAAAAAGACAAGGAAGACGAGGATCACGCCCGCAACCAGAGAGACCAGAACCGATACTTTTCCCCATGCGCCGGAGCCGAACATAGCGTTACCTGTTCAGCTTTTTGATGAACATCATTTCCATATCCTCGGCCAGCGCAAAAAGTTCCTTGCGCCGTTCGCGAGGCGTCATCAGGGTTTCACCCTCGGCGATCGTGATTTCGCCATCACTCGACCCGGCGGCAACGCTTTCGGCCTCCTCCACATTCTCGGCCTTGGCGTAATCAACGGTCGGACGCGGACGTTCCGGAATCAGTTGCAGAGGAAGCTCCTGCTCGGCCACGCGCGAACGCTTGGGTTTGGGCGTAGCAGTTTCTTCCGATTCGGGAATCGCTGGCGGCATCGGCGTCGCTTTTTCCTCGACAACGACCTGTTTTTCGACAACAGGCGCGGGTTCGGCTACCGATGGCGGTGGTGGCGCGACTGCGTATTCCGGAACCTCGGCCTCGACCTCCGCGTCCCGGTGCATAAAGCCGTCGACCTGATCAACGGCCTTGGCGGCAACATCTTCGGCGCTGGCGACAACGGCATGGGCACTATCGGCCACCGATGCGATGTCCGAGCGGTCCGCGTTGAAAAGGTAGAAGAGCGCGCCGATGACGAGCGCATTGAAAAGAAGAAATTTCATGATGGGTCCCCACGTTGCTCGTGTTGCTCATGTTGCCTGGCTGTGACCACGCGGCCCGCCGATTTGATGCGGGCGTTGGTGACGACGAGGACGGTCCGCAAGGCGGCCGACAACGGCAAGCCAATGACCGTGGTCAGAAAAGCCAGAGAGAAATTCTGGGTCAGTTCGCGAATAACGACCCGGACCGTTTCAGGCGTCAGTTCCTGCGCGGCCAGACCACCGACGCCGAGGCTGATTCCCAAAAGCGTGTAGGTCAGGGCCAGTGTGGTGATGGCGTTGGCAGCTTGCAGCCCGGCTTCCAGCCAAACGTGTTCGCCACCGGTCTGGCGCAGCTTCACCCAGCAGAAGACGGCGGTAAACACCATCCCCGCCATGATCGCGATAAAGGTCGCGCCAAACACCTGATGGGCCCAGCCTGCGACGTCGCCCGCCGTCCACGATGTGGCCAGCGTGATCGCCGCAAGCCCGAGCACGACACCCCCAAGCATGAGGGCGGCGGCCCGGGACCCGGTATCCAGTGCCAGGATGACGGCGCGCATCTTAACGCCTCCCTACCCGGGCGTTCATCAGCGTATCGGTGGAAACGCCGATCTGATCCAGCCAGTGATCGATAAGGACGAGATCCTTTTCAATGGCCGAGTGGACGATGAAGGTAAGGTCGTAGTTCTCAAACGCCTTGCGAACCACCGGGCGGTTTTTGCCGACCAGGGACTGGTCGCGAAGAACCATGCGTTCGAGATCGACGAGCCGGTGTTTCGAAACGGCTACTTTGTCCTGACGTTCTTCCGGCGTGAGTGTCGGCGAAATCAGGGTTTCGACCATAATGGCGCGCTCGCGTTCAAGGTTTTCCAGGGTGCCGGCCTGAGCTGCACCGGTGGCCATAACCCCGGCGATTGCCAAGCTGACCAGCAGGTTTTGGGTGTTGATCGTCATCGTTTTGTCCTCCGTCTGGGAAATATCAAGGCACAAAGAAATCGACAGCCGTCGAAGGGGTGACTTGACCGTCTTCGTCGGTAACGCCGGTATCCTCGAAGTCTTCCGCCGCCACTTCCTCGGACAGAGACATGGCGTCGAGAGCGACGATTTTGGCCATGTATCCGAGAATGTTTTCTTCCTGATCGACGATGGCGACGCGGGCCTGATTTTCGGCGATCAACTGGCGCAGATAGTCCTGCTTGCTGACCGGCTGGCCGTTGATTTCGGGCTCGGCAGTCATCGGATGAGCCTTAATCGCCTCGACCAGAGATTCGATGGCCGTCATGTTTTGCGCGTATTCGCGCGAATAACGGCTTTCGGAAACGGCAGCCGAACCAAAAATGGCCATATCGACATTGCTGGCCGTGCCTTCAAAACGCTCGCGCGCGGCTTTCTGGTTTTCGATCAGCTTCGCCTTGGTGGGGGTCATACCCGCACCCCGGCGTTCCAGCTTGGCCAACAGGCGCTCGTACAGCTTGATCTTGGTTTCAACCTGTTTGCGGCGCATTTCCTGCTGTTCGCCCATCAATTTGATGAACTCCTGCTTTTCGGCCAGGAACTGGTGGCGAAGTTCGATTTTGACCTCGCCTTCGGCCTTATCGATGGCAGCTTGCAAATCGCCAAGGGTTTGCCCCTTCAACTGAACCCGCGAGTTAACGTCGCCCAGGGCCGACGCCAGATCGGATTCGGCGAAGTCCCGGTCGATGGCTTTCTTCAGGTAGTTGCTGGGCAATTTGACTAGACGTTCGCTGGCGCTGGGCTGCCACGAAGGCGTAGACGCCCACGAAGATGTCGCCAGGAAGAACGCCGCGAAGAAGATGATTCCAAACGCAATCCCCGCCAGAAGGCCGGAAGAGACGGTGCGATTAGAGGACGAAATGGGTTGCATGGTGCGTCTCCTTTATTTCGCGGGCCTAATTGCGCTTCCAGTAGTTAACCCGGCGCATTTCACCCTTCAGCGTGTCGTTCACGTTGAGCATGGCGAAACGGCCGAAATCGGTATCCTTCTTGTGGCCGAACAAGGCGGCCATGGTCTCGATGAAGGATGACCCGTCATGGAAGTAGAGGTCCTGACCGGGGAAAGCCTGTTTAAAGGCTTCGAAGTTTTCGCCGGCCTTGGACACATCGCCGCCCTTCAGATAGTTCTGAACGCTAAGGGCGTAGGACTTCATGCGTTCGTCCTTGGCAACGCCTGCGACTTCCGACCCCACCTCGGCTTCACACTTTTCGAGAAGCCGGGCGCTGGCCAGATAACGACCGGCGTTTCCGGTAGTACGGGCCTGTTCGTCCAATGCAAGCGCATCGTCCCGGCATTGCCGGTATTGCTGCATGGCCGAAATTTCCTGGAAACGGGCTTCGCGGAAGCCGATCCCTTCCATGGGATTGACCTGCGCGTTCATGTTACAAGCACCCAACGCCAGCAGAACCGCCGCCATGGCGACTCCGCGCGACATCAGGCGCGCCGAAGATGATCGAGATATTGAAGTATGCATGACATACCCCCGTCTGTTGGTTTCAACGGGGGCTATGGAAGGCGCTGAGGCTTTTTCGGTGGGTTGCTAGTGATTTATTTCGTGAAAAGCGGATAGCAGGATCAATCCTTCGCTTTTGATCCTTTCGCGCAGATCGGCCCAGCGGGCAAAGTCAAACGCGCTTTCGATGCCGCGCAATCCCTGATCGATCCACGCAAACTTGCCGGGTGTCGCGTCGCCGGTGGCGATGACAATGACCCGGTGACTAAGGGGCTGGCTAACCCAGCGCGGAAGGTTCAGCTGAACGGATGAACTTTCGCCTGGCGCCAATACCTTGCCAACGAACGCCGACGCCGTGGCCCCGAACCGTTTGCGGGCTCCAACCGGCGAAGCGAACACCCAGACCCGGATGGGATTTTCGAAAGCGTTGGAGACCGCATAATCGATGGCGCAAAGCCCTTTCGCGGCGCTGACGTCAAAACGCGACGGCGAAGACATGCCGATCGGTTTTTCCGCGAACGCCGCGTTGCCAAAACCGGCAACCGCACAACTTTTCGACCCCGGCGCACGCCTCTCAACGGCGGCCAATTCAACGTTTTCTGCCTTCAGGACCGGAACCGGAACCGGTTCCGGTTCGGGTTCGGGTTCGGGCTCAGGCTCGGGCTTGGGCTTGGGTTCGGGCTTGGGTTCCGGTTTGGG
>JABGRG010000193.1 GCA_018648445.1 Rhodospirillales bacterium
AAAGACCACCCGCAGAGCTGGTTTCTTCGTTCGCCCAGCGGGCTCAACCCGCTTATCTATCTGTCGATCGTTCTGGAGCACGAAGCGTTTCGCAGGCTCAGCGATCTTGTCTACACAACGGAATGTTCGGCCGAGATCGACGGTCGTGTGAAGGTCATCGCGGCCATCAAACGTCCGGCCAAAGTGCTTTCCGAAATTCCTCATTATGGATAGATCGCTACCGGCGAACCGATATATTGATTGCCAATCATCACCCACCGCGAACAATCTTGAATGAGGGTGCTGTCCCAATAGGGCCTTCAGGAGTCGAGCGCGACCGAAGGATATGTCCTGAAATTCATCCACCAAAAGATGCTGATAGGGACTTTTGTAATTGCCATCTTCGACATGTCTGCTTGCTCGAACAATCATGTCCTCAAAGTCGATTCTTGATCCAAGGCTTTTCTGATAGCCTTCGAAGAGCGGAATGAACACGTCGAGGAAGGCGATATTTCGAGCCTTCATCCTACCAGGTCCGGCCCTGGTCAAACATTGATCCCGATCCAGATCCCCTGACTTGAAGTGATGCAGGAAGGTTGCGACCGTCCTGCTAAATCGGTCTATATCCCCAAGCTCCAAAAGTTTTCCGAAGAACTGGTCTGCCGCTATTGGACAAAGCTCGACGCCATGATCCCTGAGTTGTTCGCTCAGGCATATGGAAAGTCGACCCTCGAATTTCATATAGCTGTAGGTCTTGATCAACGGTGTTCCGTGTCGCCGGTGGAGATCTACTTTCCATTCCATCTCCGCAACATATTTGTCCCGATCGATATAAGGTGCCGTTACCCATTGCTCCTGGCCGTCCGACCCGGTCTCCTTTCTGACACCGAAGTGTTCGATATAAACGCCACTGTCACTCAATCGAAAATCAGGCGTGTAAACTCTTTTCTCGGAAGACGCCGTGTCATGTTCGTAATCGGGTTCGTATTCGTAGGCGACCCCATTCAGGTAGAGGAAATTTGCAATCTCGCATTCCTCGAAACTTTTTACCTTCTCGCCCTGAAGAGTGCGGAGTTCAACGGCCCGCAGGTATTGATAATATTGGTATAACTCCTTGAAATCGAACTCATTTTTCTCGGGGGCGAAAAACTCGGCGAACCAGCGTTGCATGGTAGTTTCGAACCGTCGGTCCTGTTCCATCAAGGTTTTCAGGATATCCCGCAGCAGCTTTAGCAATTGCTTGTCATCGTCCGCATGGGCAGCGAGGGCGGGCTTTCGTTTTTCAGCTTGCCCAATGATAGCCATTCCCAAGGCATGAAATGTCGTAGCCTTGATGTCGTGACCCGTTCTGTTTTTGACACGGTCGGTCATTTCACCTGCCGCCTTTCGGGCGAAAGAGAGCATCAGAATTTCTTTGGGGGCCCGGCGCTTCGTCTCTACCAAGTAACCAGCCTTGGAAACGATCACACTGGTTTTTCCAGAACCCGCCGCCGCCAAAACGAGCGTTGCGTTTTCATCCGTGACGACGGCTTCCCGTTGCTCAGGCGTGAGTGGATCGGACTCAACAGAATCAAAATAGCTTTTCTTCAGGGCAATCTCAGCGCCAATAAACTTCCTGTTGGCGCCGTTTCGAAAATTCGATGGGGCAGCAAGGAAACTCCGAATTCGAGCAATTGCATCACGCTCGTCCGCCGCCAGCACATCCTCGGGAAACTTCGACGGAAGTTTCCCCAATGCAGTTTGTACGGCTTCATGTAATTCCGTTCCATCAGATGCGGCGAGATAACTGATTGGGCGATCTAACTCCTCCAGTTTCTGGGCTTCAGCGAGAATACGGCCTCGATTTTCATCCACGAGGCGACGCAGTTCATATTTCCAGGGAACTTCGATTGATTTAAGAAACTTCCTGGCAATTTTCTTGTCGACGCCAACAATTTTGAGTGTCGTGCCGTCATCATGCTTCAATTCAAGGCGAGACCAAAACAGGCCGGATGAGACATTTATTTCGGTAACCTGAGCGAAGGGGATGTCTTTTCGAACGGCATTGCCCGACTTGAACTGAATGCCCCGACTTGAATGGGTCACGTTGTCGATCGTGTAGCCAAGAAGTGGCAGCAGGAATTTTGAGTTTCCTGTCCTTCGAAGAATAACGGTGTCCGGATGTTCGCCTTTTTCCGATGACACGCTGATCCCCAATCATACGGCCGATTGCCTATGCCAAGATCTACCCGCAGAAAATTTGCCACTCGCTCGTGCACCCATCTGGTTCCGTATCCATAAGTCCGAGCCAATCACCAACTTACCGAACCCAAATGTATCAACCGCGAGCACATTTAGAATATGCTATTTCTCCCGTATTGCACGATCCGGACCGGGAGACACTGGGTAGGCCATGAACCAATACAGCCACTTCGCAGTTGATGAAGCGGACCTAATCCGCCCGGACACCCACGCCGATCGGGCGAACTGGCGATTGATCCGCCGCTTGCAAACACCCGACAGGTACAATGATCCGCAAGGCGGCACGGTCAAGCGAGCCCTTGTGATTGACGTCGAAACGACGGGTCTTTCGACCGAGAATGACGATGTCACTCAACTTGCCATGCTGCCTTTCGACTATGAGGCAGAAAGCGGCCGCATTCTGGCAGTCCTCAAGGATCAAGCCTTCGATCACTTGCGCGAACCGGCGGTACCGATTTCCGAAGAGGCGTCGTTGGTTACCGGAATTACTAATGAAATGGTTGCTGGAAAATCTATCGATGGGTCCGCCGTCGCGACGGTCGTTACCAACGCCGACTTGATCATAGCCCACAACGCGTCTTTTGATCGTCCGATGGTCGAACGCCATTGGAAATGCTTTACCGAGAAACCCTGGACATGCACGCTGAGCAGCATTGATTGGCTCCGTGAGGGCTATGGTTCGGGAAAACTGGATTACCTCGGCATGCAGTTCGGCTGGTTCTACGACGGCCACCGCGCCATGACAGATTGCGAGGCCTGTTTGGCACTTCTGGCACAAGCACTTCCCAACTCCGGTCGGCGCGTGATGGAATTGGTGCGAGAGGCCGCCCTTCAGGATGACCATTTGATCCGCGGGGTCGACGCGCCCTTCGATCTTAAGGACAAACTGCGGCAACGTGGCTACCGCTGGCGCCCTGCGGAGCTGCCAAATGGAAGAGTTTGGTGGACGGTGACTGCCGAGCCGGAAGCTGAAATTGCCTGGCTTCAATCTGAAATCTATGGCCAGGAGCGTCCGATACCCGTCCACCCGATAACGGCGTTTGAACGCTATTCTGATCGGCTGTGGAACTTGGACTGATGATCCGCAGGAACAAGGCGGTTGCCAGTAGTTATCTATGGACAATTGAACCGTTTTGATAAGCATGCCGCTGGTTCGGCATGCAATTTCTGTCGCTACTCCGCGCCCCTTCGAGTAAGGCGGTGGCATTTGGACGAGGTATTCGTGCGGATCAATGGCGAACTGCATTACCTCTGGCGGGCGGTTGATCACGAAGGCGAAGTGCTGGAGTCATTTGTCACCAAACGGCGGAATCGCAAGGCTGCCTTAACGTTTTTGCGCAAAGCGATGAAACGATACGGTTGTCCAAAAGTAGTGGTGACGGACCGGCTTCGGTCCTACCGGGCAGCGATGGAGGTAATCGGAAATGCCGAACGCCAGAAGACCGGTCGCTGGCTGAACAATAGGGCCGAAAATTCACACCAGCCATTCCGGCGACGAGAGCGCGCGATGGCAAAATTCAGGAGCGCCAAATCTCTACAGAAATTCGTTTCAATCCATTCTTCGGTCCATAATCATTTTAACCATGAACGTCATCTTCGTAGCCGCCAAATCTTCAAACTCAATCGCTTGCTCGCCCTTGCCGAATGGCGTCAACTTGCGGCCTGAGATTTATGGGTTACGGGGTTTTTCAGACCAGTTCTCGTTTGTCTGACAGTGCCCGACGAACTCATGCCGTGGCGTTACGCTGAAG
>JABGRG010000049.1 GCA_018648445.1 Rhodospirillales bacterium
CTCCCCTGCGCTTATTCATTCCCCGTAGCGCGAACCGAAATTGTACTCCAGGTCGAAACAATTTTCGTATCGCTTTCTGTCGTTTTTCCGCTTTATGCTGGGCCGCAATATGGAAACGATCGTCAATATCGTCTTTCCCGTATTTGGGATCGTGCTGACCGGCTTTTTGGCTGGCCGGTTCGGTATTCTGGGAACGGCGGCAGCTTCGGCGCTGAACCGTTTCATCTTCTTCATCGCACTTCCGCCGCTTCTTTTTTCGTTCACAGCCAGAGCGCCGGTCACGGACGTCCTGAACTGGCCGTTCATCGGCGTTTTTCTGGGCGGAACCGTCTTGACCCTTGTCATTGCCCTGGTGGTGGGACGGACCTTCTTCGGCCACACCCCGGCAGAGACCATCGTTCACGGGCTGGCTGCCGTCTTCGCCAACACCGTTTACATGGGTATTCCCTTGTTTCTGACGGCCTATGGACCCGACGGAACAATGCCCGCCATCGTCGCCTCGCTATGCAATCTTATTGTGATTGGTACGGTGATCGCGGCTATCGACGTTGTTTCAAGCGACTCGGCCACCGTTCGAAAGATACTGCTCGATACCTTGATGTCGTTTGCGCGAAATCCGCTACTCATGGCCGCACTTGGCGGAATTGCGTTTTCCTTCGCCGGATTTTCCATTCCCAAACCGGTGGGAAATTATCTCGATCTTCTTGGCGCGGCCGCCGGGCCGACGGCCTTGTTCGCCATGGGGCTGTCACTGTTCGGCCAACCCCTCAGGGCCGACATGCACGAAGTCGCCTGGCTGGTCGTGGCCAAGCTGCTAATTCATCCCGCCGTGGTGTGGATGCTGGCAGTGTACGTGTTCGCGCTGGATACCGGCGCCATGAAGGCCGCGGTATTTCTTGCCGCACTACCGTCCGGCGCGCTGGTCTACGTGGTTGCGCAACGCTTCGACCTTCTGGTCGGGCGCACTTCCGCCGCCATCGTCGTTTCCACGGGCGTATCGGTGGTGACGGTATCGACCCTTCTGGTCTGGTTATTTAACTAGAGAAAACCCTCCAGATCCGGCTTCGGCGCGGGGCCAAACAAGTTCTCGAAGGCCCGCCCGATGGAGACCGCCTTGGCGTCCTGACCGGCCGCGCAAATGACCTGCAAGCCAACGGGAAGCGGCGCGCCCAGGCCGTGGAC
The DNA here is from genome assembly GCA_018648445.1 of Rhodospirillales bacterium. Next base: position 1,183 of record JABGRG010000049.1, read on the forward strand.
CGGCGTGGTCGTTGCACACTGGCCCATATGGTTGGCGGGCTGCGTATTCTGGGTCATGCCCAGGGTCATGCGCATGGCGAAGTCCAGATCGTCGAAGTCGGCCAGGGATGGCGCCATGATCGTGGCGGTCGGACTGATCCAGCCGTCCAGCCCTTCCATTCTGGTCTTGGCGATTTCGCGGCATTCTTCGCGGCGGCGCTCAAGGCGCACGAAATCCGCAGCCATGACTTCCAGTCCCTTGTCACCCCGCGAAGCGACCGTCGGGTCCATCTTGTCGCGGTTTTCGACGAACCTGTCATGCCCCAGCACGGCAATCAGGCAAGCGCCCAGAGCGACCGGGAAATACACTTCGCGTTCCGAGGCTTCGGGGACTTCGATGGGAACGATCTCGACCCCCTCGGCCTGCAACGCGGCCATTGCTGCAACCGTGCACTTTTCTACCTCGGGGTCCAGATTGCGGAAAAAATAGCCTTCGGGTTTGCCCAAACGCAGGCCACCCAGCGGGGCCGGTTCCGGTGTCGGCGTCCCCGTAAGAACCCCATAAACGATCGCCGCATCGGCTGCCGATTTGGTTATCGGTCCAATGGTATCGAGATCGCGGCCCAACGGGAAAACACCGTCGGTCGGCCACAGCCCGGACGTCGTCTTGAGGCCGAATATGCCGTTTAACGCCGCCGGAATGCGGACCGATCCACCGGTGTCCGAGCCGATGGCAAAGGCGCAAAGCCCCGCCGCCACCGCCACCGCCGAACCACTGCTGGAACCGCCCGGAAGCCTGTGCGCGTCGACGCCCCACGGATTGCGAGGCGTCCCCCTTGGCGCGCTAATTCCGGTCACGCCAAACGCGAATTCGACCGTTTTGGTCTTGCCGATAATGACGCATCCGGCCCGGCGCAAGGCCCGAACAAAACTTCCTTCGGAACCAATCAGATCGCTGACGTCCACCTTGGAGCCGGCGGTGGCGGGCATCCCCTCGACCGCAAACAGATCCTTGAGGGCCACCGGAACGCCCATGAGGGGTCCCAGGTCAGTACCGCCGGCCAGCAAAGCGTCCAAACCGCGCGCGGCGGCCAACGCCTGATCCGCCGCAATATGCTGGAAAGCGCCGAGGCTGGGATCAAGCGCTTCGATGCGCGACAGATAGGCCGCCGTTGTCGCCTCGACCGAAATCTCGCCCTTGCGCAGGCGTTCGCCAAATTGCGCGATACCGCCCTTGCCGATTGGATCGGGTGTCAATCGGGTCATCGTTTCCTCCCTCGCGAAACCTTCAGGTTTCTTCGTTACGCGACGTTCGGCAAAATTGCCGCGTCGTACACATACGAAAGCGTACGCCCGTTCTTGGGATCGACCAGCGCCATGGCGAATTGGTCGGCGCCGCCGATCTCAACCAGCGTTTCGATGGTGCCGGTGTACATGACGACACCTGCGGGCAGTTCGCTCAGGCCATTGAAGAACCCGCCGATCAGGTCTTCGGGCTTTCTGACCTTGCCCATACTGCCGCGCTGATACGGTGTCCATTCGCCACCATCTATCTTGTCGCTGACAAGCTGGATTCCGTCCCAGCCGTCCACTACGTCTGCATACCGCCAGACATCCACCGAAATGGGTTTGGGGCACATCTGTTTGGAAATCGCGATGGAATCGGCTTCGACCTTGCGGTCCGTGTGATCCGAACCGACGGCCACAAGCATCCCTTCGTTGGTTCCGATCAGAACGGCCTCAACCTCACCCGAACTATCGGAGCCAACCACTTCAATGCGCTGCGCCTGGGTCAGCAACCCGGCCGAAACCCGGTAGTAGATGGGAATGGTGCTGGGCGGATCGACGCCCAGTTCGGCCAACTCGTCGATATGCTTTTGCACGGCTTCGACGTCGCGTCCCGTCATGCCCGCGATGATCACTTCGCGAACGGCAACCTCGACCTCGTTGATCTGTCCGTTTTCATGAACACGAAACTTCATGATCCACCTCCCTTTTGTTTTTTTCGGTATACTCAAATCTTGCAAGCGGGACGATTCCCGGATTGTCAAAGGGGTTACACCCAAGACAAAACATGTCGGAGGATATGTCATGGGCGAAGTAAAAGTGACCGAGGAACTGCGCGCGACGGTGCGCGGCGAGTTGCCGGAAATATCTGAAATTCAGAACGTCAGATTGCGCGATAAGGTGGTCGAAGCCTGGGCAACGGCTCTTGCCGGAAGCAGTTTCAGCGCCATCGGCGAAATTCCGCCGTCGGGCAATCCCGATACGCGGCAGCTTTCGTCGGGAACGCAAACCGATCACATGCGCGGCGTCACCAGATTGGCCATGCGCATCGCCGACGAGTTGAAAGACATGTTCCCCGCCCTGCCGGTGAAACGCGATATTCTGGTCGCCGGTGCGCTGTGTCACGATGTTGGAAAACCGTGGGAGTTTGACCCCGTCAATCAGGCCCGCTGGAAGGCCTCGCCGGGCGCCACCGGTTTTCCGTCGATCCGCCATCCCCCGCGCGGCGTCCATGTGTGCCTGACTGTGGGCCTGCCCGAAGAGGTCGCCCACATCTCGGGCTGCCATTCGGGCGAAGGGGAATTGGTGCAAAGAAGCCTGGAAGCGACCATCGTTCACCATGCCGATTACACCTTCTGGCACGTGTTGGCGGCCGGCGGAATGATGGACGACGGCAAGGCGGAATAAAACAAAGGCGTGGTCCGGCTCATTCGCCCTCGTCCGCGTAATAGAAGTTAACAAGGATCAGGCATCCCGTTTTCGAACGGAACGGGCCATGCGGCACGTGGGGTGGCCGACAAACATAGCTGTTTTTGGGGATGTGCTGGACGATCCCGCCGTCGGCGTCCAGCCAGTCCATTTCACCGTCGAGAACCCATACCTCTTCAAAAAAGTCGTGGGACAGAACCCGCGGATCGTCGGTTCCCGGGAGATAACGCATCAAAAGCGTGCAGCGGCCGGTTCGATTGGCCTCGTCGAGGCCACCGCTCAGGATTTTCGAGCCGACCGTCGGCGGGTATCCTTCGGGCGTTTCCCATCCGCCCTCAATATCAATTTCGTTGAAATCGCCGATCATCTATTGCCTCCCATCGCGCCCTCAAGGGATCAAGCCATGAAACCGCCATCGGCGACAAGGCAGCTACCGGTCACGAAACTAGCCGCGGGCGAGGCCAGGAAAACGGCCGCTCCGGCCATTTCATGAGGTTCGCCCCATCGGCCCAGGGCGGCCTCCCCGGCAATCTTGCGGGCCGCTTCCTCGTCGCGTTGAACGGAAATGTTCATATCCGTGCGAACCCAACCCGGCGCCAGCGCATTTACCCGGATGCCATCGACACCCCAATGAATCGCCAGGGTTCGCGTTAACTGCCGAATTCCGGCCTTGCTGGCCCCATAGGCGGGACCCAACGGACTGCCGATAAAGGCGCGCATGGAAACCACATTGACGATGCAGCCCCTGGACGCCTTCAAATGCTCATGAAAAGCGTGGCACATCCGATAGGTGCCGTTGAGGTTCGCATCAATGATTTTGACGAATTCGCCGGGGTCGTATTCCTTGCCGTCGCGAATCAACTGACCCGCGTTGTTCACAAGGATATCAAGCTGATCGATCCGTTCGGCAAGGGCGCTGATGGAGCCCGCGTCGCGCAGTTCGAACTGAACAAACGGAAACCCCTCGACCGTGGCCTCGCCCGGTTGCGTTCCGGTAATCGTGACATCGGCCCCGAAGTCGCGCATGGCGCGGGCAATAGCCAGACCGATACCCCGCCGCCCGCCCGTGACCAACGCACGTTTCCCCGTTAGATCGAAAGTCACTTTCTTGTCCATAGCCACACCCCCCGGATGTGTCGGTTGATCAGCGCTAGCCGGCACCCAGGTTCGGCAGCCACATGGCAATTTCAGGGAACATAACGAGCAGCACAATCATGACCATCAGGGTCACGACAAACGGTGCCGCGCCAAACATCACGTCATGTATGCCTCCTCGCCCGCGCACCCCCTGAACCACGAACAGGTTGATACCGACCGGCGGCGTAATCATCGCCGTTTCAATCAGCAAAATGATGATGATGCCGAACCATACGGGATCGAAGCCCAGCGACACGATGACCGGCGTGATGATCGGAACGGTCGCCACCATCATGGACAGGGTCTCCATGAACATGCCGAGGACGACATAGAAAAGGATGACGACAATCAGCGTTTCCATGGGTGACAGGCCAAGATCGGTAATAAAGGAATTGACCTTGGCGGTCAGGCCGATGCCGGTAATCACGAAATTCAGGAACTTGGCGCCGACCAGGATGGCCATGATCATGGCGGTGGAACGCATGGTTCCTTCGATGGCCTCGCGCATCATCGGCCAGTTCAGGCGCCTGCGCCACGCCACCAGAGCCAGGGCCGCAAGAACGCCAAGGGCGGCGGATTCGGTCGGCGTCGCCCATCCGGCATAGATGGACCCGATAACGACGATGAAAATCAGAATGGGCGGGATCAGATCCGGCAGGCTCCTGATCCGGTTATCCCAGTTGGTCTCGATCTTTTTTCCGCCCCATTTCGGCTTGATCAGGCAGCCGATAACGACGGTCACCATGAACAACCCGGCCAACAGGAAACCCGGCGTGAAGCCCGCCAGATAGAGCTGCGGAATGGAGGTATCGGTCAGAACGCCGTAGACGATCATGTTGATCGACGGCGGGATCAAAATACCGATGGTGCCGCCGGCGGCAATGGTGCCCAAAAAGAAGCGTTCGTTGTAACCGCGTTTATCGATCTGATCGATGGCCACGGTGCCGATGGTTGCAGCGGTGGCCACGCTGGAGCCCGAGATCGCCGCGAACATCGCGCAAGATCCAATGTTGGAATGCATCAGCCCGCCCGGCAACCACGACAGCCAGTGGGTCGCGGCCTGGTACATTCTTTCGGCAATGCCGGAACGCAGAAGAATTTCACCCAAAAGAATGAACAGCGGAATGGCGACAAGGATCACATCATTGGACGAGACCCAGCCGACTTCGCCAATGGCCAGCCAAAGCGGCAAAAATGAATAAGTCTGATCGAGGACAAGCCCCAAAACGGCAAGAGCGGCCGCAACAGGGATGCTCATTGCGAGCATTCCGATCAGGACGGCAACGGTCGTTCCAATCACTGTGCGGCTCCCCCGTCATGTTTTGCTTGCTCAGCGGTACGCCGTTCAATGTCCCGCATTTCCGCATTGAGTTCCTCGCTGACGGTCTTCGACCCGATCTGCCGCTGCACGCCGGAAAAATCGAGGCGGAAAGCGGTTCCCAGCGCCCGGACCAGCATCAGAACGGCGACCACGACAAAGAAGTAGAGGCCTGCCACCCAGAAGAACTGCGGGTATTGCAGCGGTGTTTCCAATGCCGACATGGTCCGCGAACCCAGTTCAACGGAATCCGTGAACACGCCCGTGCCCTGATAGGCGAGAAGCCCCATGAACAGCAAAAACACCGTCAACCCAATGAGGTCGAGAATGGCCCGAGCTCGAACGGGAAGCCAGACATAGACCGAGTCAATTCGGACATGGGCACGCTCCAACAAGGCAAAGCTAAAGGCCCACGCGGAACCGATCGCCAGCGCGAAGCCCGAAAGTTCGTCGGCGCCACCGATCGTATGGTTGAAGAACTTGCGAATCAGGACCTCGGCGGCAACGATGAACGCCGAAAGAATAATAAGACCACCGCCGAACCAGACCCCGTAACGCGAATACCGAAAAGCGATTGCGATCAGACGATCCATTTTTTCAACACATCAATAAAAGTTGAGATTGGGTCGAAAATAGGGGGACGGACGCCGATCAAGCGACGTCCGTCCCATGACAGGTCTAGAGCTTGTCGAGCGGAATCGAAAGGCCGACGACCTTGCCGACGGTTTCGTTCCAGGACTTGGCATGCGCCTTACCCGCGCGCTTACCCCACTGGACAAGAACCACGTCCTGCATCAACTGCTTGTGCAGGGCCGAATCAGCCTTGCTGACTTTGACCTCGGTCAACGGAGTCTTCGCCATTTTGCCAAGATCGCACTTGCCATAGCCGAAGTTGCAGTCATCGGCGTCGTTATCGGCCAACGTACCGGTTTCCCACATCTTGTCTTCGAACATCGCGAACTGCTCGACGAAGAACTTCTGGGCTTCCGGGCCGAACCGCTGCCAAGACTTCAAGTTCACCGACTGGTAGTTAATGCTCCAACCCAGGATGATCTTGAACTGGTGGGTGCTGACTTCCGGCCAACCGGCGGTGTTGCCGCTGAGGCTGCCCGTCACGGCGCAATCGACCACGCCGCGTTGCAGCGCCGGCACCACTTCGGCGAACGGCATGCTGATCGTGTTGCCGCCCACGGCCTGGATGAAGTCGGTCATCGTCTTGTTGAAAACGCGGACCTTTTTGCCCTTAAGATCGGACAGGCCCTTGACCGGCACACGGCACCACACCACCTGCGGCGGATTGACACCAAGGGCAAGCATCTTCACGCCGAATTTCTTCTCGGCGACCTTGGACATCACCGGCAACCAGGCTTCGCAAGCCTTGCGCGCAGTTTTGATATCGAGGGCCAGACCGGCAAGGTCACATCCCTCGAATACCGGATCGTCGCCAGCCATCTTGCTGACGTCGCTGGAGGCAAAGTCAACCACGCCCAGCTTGGACATGCGCATCATCTGATGGCCCTTGACGCCCATGACATCCATAGGTGAGAAGGTGGCCGTGATTTTTCCGCCCGATGCTTTCGGGATCACCTCGTTCCAGAAGGGAACCTCGTCCCTGAAGGAAACGATCGTTTGGCTATTGAGGCCAACACCCTTGACCTCCAATCGCGGTAAATCGGCGGCCATCGTCGCGGAAACAGCAAATGTCGCGGCAACGGTCGCACTGACAAGACCTAAGCACCAACTTTTCATTTGAACCTCCCAGATTGAACAAAAACACCGACTCAACGCCAGACGGCACGACACGCGCCGACTGGATTTTACGAACTTCGTAATGTCTGTGATTCACCCCTTCCCGCGGTCCAGCGGGAACGGGCCATTTTGGAGAAACACGCCATAACCGGAATACCTTCCGATGGTTTCCCACACGCGGATTCCAGTCGGCCCCGAAGTCCCGAGACCGAGATTCCGTCATTTTCTCTGTTCAAACTTTTCCGCGGACGCCACATTTCCGGTTACTCACCCTATTCAGTGGCCGCATGCCTTCCCCAGTCATGGAAGTGTCTGCCAAATTCGGGAAACATGTCAAGTACCCATGTAATTCTTTTCATTTCAAGGCGGTACTAGAATAGTTAATTATTAATTCAATCTGAAGGTACCTGTCTTCGAGTTAGGAGATTCGCCGGATTGGCGAAAAGGACCGCCTGAATTTCGCTTTTATCGAAATCCCTTCGACGCATCATCGGCACGATATTGCGAAAGATGTGGCCGCACCCATGACCGCCGAATGCCGTCTGCCGGGTCCGTGTACAAATGTCGTGGGAAATGACGATCTTATCCCGGAAACCGGCGTCAAGAAGCGCCCGCATCCACGTCAACCGAACGCCGTCGCTGGAAAGGTCCACGTCGCCTGCCTGGGCAAAGCGCGACGTCTCAAACCCAAACATATCGAATTCGAGAACGACCCCGGTTTCGGCTAACCGAAGGATGCTCTGCGCGTCGAACAATCGGCGTTCGACGTGATCCATGATGGTGCGCGAAAGGTCCGCTCCGGCATCGCGAAGGAACGAGGCGATTTCAAACGGGGCATCTTCGTGCCGGCCGGGATGAATGGTCAGGGCCAATCCGGTTTCCTGCTGTGCCAGGACGGCCGCCTGCATGGAGCGCTTCTCGGCCTTCGTCCAGGGCCACGAACATCCGATTTCGCCGATAATTCCCGCCCGCACGCCGGAATCGTCGAACCCGTCGTTGATGTGACCGATGAATTCCTCGGCCATATCGTCGACGCTGCGTTCCAAATCTTCCGGGGACATGAACTCTTCCAGATAGCGTCCACACCCAAGAATGATTTGGGCGCCGGTGCGTTCGGAAATTTCGCGCAGGGCGACCGGATCTACCCCCATGCCACGGGTACTGACGTCGACGACTGATTTACCTCCGGCATCCAGCATCCGCCGGATTTCACCAACCGACACTTCTTTATCGGTCAGACACCGGTTTCCCGGCACGTCGACCCAGTTGTAGTTCAGCTCCCACACCGTCTCCAGCGTGATCTCGGCGGGCTCCCGCCCGCGCTCCGCGGGCGGTGTGAACTCAGTCGCAATATGCTCGTGCATGAGGGTCGGCCCAAGATCGCCGGGATCGATAGGGCCCAGAACGGTTTGCACCTTGCCATTTAAGTCTGCCATCGGGCATGTCCTTTAGTTTGACGAGCGGTCCACCAGTCGGGTCTCGGTAACCCAGGGCATCATTTCCCGCAATTTCTCGCCCACTTTCTCAACGGGGTGGTCGGCGTTTGCGCGGCGCAGAGATTTAAAGCGTGGCCGTCCAGCCTGGTATTCGTTGATCCACTGGGTGACGAATTCTCCCGACTGAATCTCTGCCAGGATTTCCCGCATCCGTTGGCGGGTTCCCTGATCAACGACGCGCGGTCCGCACACATAGGCCCCGTATTCCGCTGTATCGGACACCGCATAAAGCATATCGGCCATGCCGCCCGCGAAGATAAGGTCCATGTTCAGTTTCATTTCGTGGAGACACTCGAAATAGGCCATTTCGGGCGGATAACCTGCCTCGACCAGCGTATCGAACCCGGCTTTGATCAGTTCGGTCAAGCCCCCCGTCAAAACAGCCTGTTCGCCGAAAAGATCGGTTTCGGTTTCATCGCGAAACGTCGTTTCGATAATACCCGCACGCCCGGCGCCCAAGGCGCAGGCATAGGAAAGAGCTACCTCCATGGCGTGTCCGCTGGCGTCCTGTTCGACACCCACCAGGCAGGGAACACCGCCACCACGCATGTATTCGCCGCGAACCGTGTGGCCCGGGGCCTTCGGCGCGACCATCACCACATCGATTTTGGGATCGGGTTCGATCAGGCGGTAATGGATGGCGAGACCATGGGCGAACGCCAGCGCCGCGCCCGGCTTCATATGATCGCGAATTTCGCGGACATAGATGTCGGCCTGCAATTCGTCGGGTGTCAGCATCATCAGGAAATCCGCCCATTTTGCGGCTTCCACCGTCGTCATCACCTTGAACTTCTGCTTTTTCGCCTTTTCCCAGGCCTCCGAGCCTTCAAGTTCGGCAATGGCAACGTCACCGACGCCGCTGTCGGCCAGATTAAGGGCATGAGCATGGCCCTGTCCGCCGTACCCGATGATGGCGACATTCTTGCTTTTGATCAGATTGGCATCGGCATCTCGATCGTAATAGACACGCATGATTGTTTCCTCCCTGTGCGGGTCCCCGCCCGCTTTGTTAGTCTAACGCCATCAAACCTAAAATGTCGCGCAGAAGCTATCCCCTATGATACGGTTTGTTCAAATTCCGACCGAGAAAAACAAGCGGGAGGGACGAACCATGACGCCCAAAACAGATGCCGAACGAAGCGAACGCCTGCGCCAGCTTTATACCGGGGCCATCGCCGACATCCTCGACGAGCTCGAGCCTACTCCTTATCGCAATCAATGCCTGCCCCCACCGATCAGGCCCCTGCTTCCGACCATGAAGGTTGCCGGACCGGTGTTCACAATCCGGGCGCGGCTTCGCCATTTCGACGACGGCGTGGACCCGCGCTACAAACAGATGGACATGCTGGACGCTATCTTTCCCGAATGCGTCATTGTCATCGAACCGGGCGATGACGACGCCGCATCCCATTGGGGTGAACTGATGAGCAACGTCGCCATCAAACAAGGTGCGACGGGGGCCGTCATCCACGGCGGGTTGCGCGACGCCGCACAAGTCATCGATCTGGGTTTTCCCGTATTCACAAAATATTTCACCCCGGCGACAGCCGCCTACCGCTCGCAGATCACCGATTTCGGCGTGCCGCTTTTGATTGGCGGGGTCAGGGTGGCGCCGGGCGATTTTGTCTTGGGCGATATCGATGGTGTGGTTGTGATTCCGGGCGAGGTGGTCGACGAGGTCATCGAAAAGGCCGAATCGGTACGCGACCGGGAACACAAAGTCCGCGACCTTTTGCAGGAAGGCGGCAACATCCGCGAACTGTTCGAAAAATACGGAGTGTTCTAATGCCTGACGATTTCCTGTCCAACTCGGCCATCGTCGCCGCTTACCGGGAGAAAACCCCGGAATCCGCCCGTCTCGCGAAAACCGCGAGACAGCTCTTTCCCAGCGGCGTCACCCACGATGTGCGCCACATGAAGCCTTATGGGATCTACGTGGAACGTGCCCAGGGGTCTCACAAATGGGACGCCGACGGAAACGAGTATGTGGACTATTTCGGCGGCCACGGTGCGATGTTGCTGGGACACAGCCATCCCAAGGTCGTCGAGGCGGTCAATCAAGCCATGGAAAACGGCAGTCATTTCGGAGCCAACCACGGGCTCGAAGTGCGGTGGGCGGAACTCATTTGCGACATGGTTCCCAGTGCCGAGCGAGTGCGCTTCACGTCGTCAGGCACCGAAGCCACTCTGCTGGCCCTGCGGCTGGCCCGCGCCCATACGGGCCGCAAGAAGGTCATTCGCTTCAAGACCCATTTCCATGGCTGGCACGATCATGTGACGGCCGGCATTACATCGCATTTCGGCGGCGAGGTTCCGACCGGCGTCATTCCCGATATTGTCGAGAACATCGTGCTCATGGCGCCTTGGGATCTGGATACCGTCAAATCCCTGATCGAGACCGACACGGATATTGCGGGCGTCATTCTTGAACCGACGGGGGCCACTTTTGGCATGGTCCCGTTCCCCGCCGGTTTCGTGGAAACCTTGCGTGAAGTTACGGCCGAGCACGGCGTCGTCCTGATTTTCGACGAGGTGGTCACGGGATTTCGGGTATCGCCGGGCGGCGCGCAAGCCCATTTCGGCATCACCCCGGATATCACGACCCTGGGCAAGATCGTCGCCGGCGGCATGCCCGGCGGGGCCGTGGCGGGGACATGCGAAATCATGGAAGCCCTAGATTTCGACGCCACCGAACGAACGGGCCGCGAAAAAATTCAGCATCAGGGAACCTTCAACGCCAATCCCGTGTGTTGCGCGGCGGGGATCGCCGCCCTGGAAATCATCGCCAATTCGGACGCCTGCGAGCGTGCCAACGCCTGCGGCGCGGAACTTAGGCAGCAGTTGAACGAGGTCATTTTGGAGAAGGGAATTCCCTGGGCGGCATATGGCACGTTTTCGTCCTTCCAGATTTTCACCAATCCGCAAAACCGGGACGTTTCGCCAAACGCCTTCGATCCGTTCGATTTCGATTATCTGGAACTGAAGTCCAACCCGGTGGGACTACCCAACAAACTGCGCCTCGCCATGTTGGTGAACGGCGTCGATATTTCGGGATGGCCCGGCGGAACGATCACGGCCGCACACACGCAAGAGGACATCAGCAAAACCGCGCAGGCGTTTTCGGCGTCCCTCGACATGTTGAAACACGAGGGTGAAATTTAGAACTCGAACATTTTAATCGCGATATTGCCGTGTCCGTCCAATTCGGCTTGGGCATCCGGCGGCACGACGCAGGTGGAATCGTATTCTTCGATGATGCAAGGGCCGGTGCGCGCCTTTTTCAGGTCTGCCCGGAACAGAACCGGCGTTTCCATCCATCCGATATCGCGGCCGAAATAGGCTTGCCGGGGTTGCGGTCGCTCAACTTCGGCCGGCAATTCCACGCTGACGGATTTGGGAACGCGCGGCTTGTCGGGAATGCCACGTCCGACAACCTGAATATTTATGATCTCAACGGGTTCTTCGGGGCCTGCGCGATGGCCGTAATTTCGCTCGTGATCTTCGGCAAACAGATTTTCCAGACCAGAAAGCGAAGACGCGTCCAGCGAAACATCGGGAACGGGAATGCTGAGTTCGAACGTTTGTCCCAGGTAATGAAGGCCCGCGAATCGGCGAATTTCGGCTTGCGGTCCGCTAAAACCGTCTTTCTGCAACTGCGCGCGCGCTTCTTCCGCCATCGCCGTCCACGTCTCATTGATGGTCGCAAGGTCGATATCACGAACCAGATACCGGAAAGTTCTGGAGTAGTGGTGTTCAACATCGGCGTACAGCAGGCCGAACGACGAAAAAACGCCGGCCGAGGGTGGAATAAGAATGTGGCCCATGCGCAGTTCACGGGCCATCCCGGCGGCGAACACCCCACCGTTTCCGCCAAAGGCAAACAGGGCGTGGTCGCGTGGGTCGCGCCCCCGTTCGGTCGATACCGAGCGGATTGCCCGGATCATGTTGGACGCCGCGATGGTGTGCGCGCCAAAGGCGGCGTCTTCGACCGACAGCTTCAACGGTTTGGCTATTTTTTCAGCGAACACGTCCCGCGCATGGGCTGAGTTCAAGGCCAGCGCCCCGCCCACCAGATAATCGGGGTTGATGTAACCCAGAATGACGTTGGCGTCCGTTACGGTAGGCTCGGTTCCGCCCATGTCATAACACAGCGGGCCGGGGTCGGCGCCTGCGCTATGGGGGCCGATCTGCAACGCGCCGCCACTGTCGATCCACACGATGGACCCGCCACCCGCACCAACCTCGGCCAGATCAATGGCCGGAACTTTCAGCATGTATCCGGCCCCGGTCAGAAGCCGCGATCCCATGAGGATTCCGCCGCCCACCTGATACTCCACGGCCCGCGTGAATTCGCCGTTTTCAACCAGAGACGCCTTGGCCGTCGTTCCGCCCATATCGAAGGTGACGACGTTGGGCAACCCCGTTTCACGGGCCAATGCCTGGGCCCCCACCACACCACCGGCAGGACCGGATTCGATAATGTTCATGGGTTTGCGCCGGGCAACGTCGTCGGGAATAAGCCCGCCGTTGGACTGCATTAGAAGCATTTGCGCGGTGACACCCGCCCCATCCAAATCGCGCCGCAGGGCCGCCAGATACTTCGACACAATCGGCATTACGTACGAATTGATCACCGTGGTCGACGTGCGTTCGTACTCCTTGATTTCAGGCAACACATCAAAACTGATGCAGCTTGGAAGATCGGGCGCGCGCTCGGCGATAACCTCCTTGATCATTTGTTCGTGGGCCGGATTGAGGAAGGAGTTCAGCAGGCAAACGGAGATGGCCTCGACCCCTTCGGCCAACAACTGATCCACCACAGCCTCGGCATCCTCGCGGCGCAGGGGCACCTGAATATTGCCGTCGGCGTCGACCCGTTCATCCACCACCAGGCGTAGATGCCTATCCACCAACGTCGGCGGTTTTTCCCAAGCCAGATCGTAAAGACGCGGCATCCGCAGATTGCGGATTTCCAAAACGTCGCGGAAGCCCTTGGTGGTGATCAACCCGGTCTTGGCGCCCTTAAGCTCAAGGATGGCATTGGACGCCACGGTCGTTCCGTGGAGAATTTCGGTGATGTCACTACCGCTTAAACCCTTCTCGGCAAAAACCTCGTTCACGCCTTCAACAATGGCGCGCGCATAATCGTCCACCGTGGACGACACCTTGCGCGTGATGACACGCCCGTCTTCGTCCAAAAATACGATGTCGGTGAATGTTCCCCCAATGTCGACGCCCAAACGAAAACCGGCCATTTGAATGCCCATCCCCTTATTTATTGATTTGCGGGTCCTGCCAAAGAACCTTCGGAATTTCAGGCCAGTCCCGCGCCGCCCTCATTTCAGCGCGCAATGCCTCGGTCGCCCCCCGATCAACGGCCAAGGGTTTTGCGCCGATGGCAACGCCGTAATCAGCGCGCGCACCTTCGATGCTGACAAATTCGTTGCGCACGTCGCGCAGCACACTTTCGGGATTGCGTTCCAACGGATCGCCCCAGCCGCCCGCCCCGGCAAGCTCATGATAGAAGACATCGTCCTTCTTGATACTCATGGTCAGTTTGGACGGCAAAATCTCGTTCGCGCCGTCTGGATTGAGCACATTCAGCGACGGCTTTCCGGGGTAACCGCCGTACAGGCCATAGGGCCGGTGAACCCGGCGATCAGACCTGACCTGCAGAATCGCCTCATCCTCCAAGAACCGGTAGATGCGCCGGAAGGGAACGCCGCCTCGGTATTTTCCGGCCCCCGCCTTGTCGGTGATGAAGTCGTAGGAAAGGATCTGGATGGGCTGCTCCAGTTCGGTGATTTCCACAGAATGCGAGCACATGTTGGACAGCATGTTGGAGTTACCCTCAATGCCGTCGGTCCACGGCCGCCCGCCCCACGCACCGGCCGTGAAATCCACGTAAATGAAGGGCGAGCGATCCGCGCGATAGCCGCCGATGGTGATGCCCGTATTGCCGCCGTCGCCTGCCGCCAACACCTTGTCGGGAAGCAGCATGGCCAGCGCGCCGAACATGCAATCAACCATGCGAAAACCCGTCAACCCACGCGCCGCAACCGCCGCCGGAAGGACGGCGTTGGCGATGGTTCCCTCGGGTGCGATCACTTCAATAGGTTTGAACACACCCTCGTTGTTGGGAATATCGATGGGCAGAACCGATTTGATCGCGCAATAGCTTGCCGCCTTGACCCAGCAAAGGGTTCCGTTGATGGCGCCCTTGACCTGCGGCGACGTACCGGTCCAGTCGGCGGTTATGGTGTCACCCTTCTTGGTCAGGGTCACGAACATGCGAATCGGCTTGCCGAAGTCGACGCCGTCGTCATCGATCCAGTCCTCGAAGCTGACCTGACCGTCGGGCAGTTCGCTGATCGCGGCCCGGGTGCGCCGCTCGGCATAATCGATGGTTTCGCCCATCAGTTCCCTGACCCGCTCGGGGCCGTAGCGTGCAACGATCTCGCCGAACTGGGTTTCTGCAATATGACAGGCCGCGAGTTGGGCCCGCAAATCGCCGAACACCACCAGGGGAACGCGCACATTCTTTTCAATCAGGCTGAACAGCGTCTCGTTCGGCTGGCCCTTCTCGTAGAGCTTCAATGCCGGAATTCGCAATCCTTCCTGATAAATTTCCGTCGAATCGGAAGCGTTCGATCCGGCAACCCGTCCGCCCACGTCCGTGTGGTGGCAGATGGTAACCCCGAAGGCCAACCGTTCGCCTTTGATATAGATGGGCTTGAAAACATAAATGTCGGGCAGGTGCATGCCACCGTCAAAGGGATCGTTCATGGCGAAAACGTCGCCATCGGCCATGCCCTCGCCGTAACGCTCCAGCACCGTATTGATTGCCGTCGGAATAGAACCTAGATGCCCCGGGATGGTCAAACCCTGCGCCACCAGACGCCCATCACCATCGGTAAGGGCCGTCGAGAAATCCATGTTGTCGCGCAAGACGCCGGAATAGGTTGTTCGGACGATGGTCAGCGCCATCTCGTCGGCGATAGAAAAAATCGCGTTCTTGAACAACTCGAATACGATAGGGTCGCGGATTTCGGACACGCTCTTGTCTCCTCCCCCTTGATCGAAAAAAAAGCTTGGCAAAATTTCAACCGCCGGGTCAAGGGTCATCACAATGGCAACACCCTCATATTGCAGTCCAAAATCCGAATTTGTGTTATGAATGCTGTATTGGGAAGATGTTTGGGAACGCTCAGGTTATGAAGGTTGAATTCCTCCCATGCGGGGATTGTGCGCTTTCGGTTCAGTTCGGCGAGCGAATCGAACGGTCGTTGAACGAACGCGTGATTCAAATCAAAAAGGCTGTCGACGCCGCCGGACTTGACGGTCTGGTCGAAACGGTTTCGTCCTATCGCGCGTTGATGGTTCATTACGATCCATTGCGCACCAGTCAGGCCAAATTGATCGACGAGATCAGCCCCTTCCTGGATCAAACTGCGGACGCCCCTACAGGCGGAACCCATTGGCGGATTCCGGTCTGTTACACTCCCGAGTTCGCACCGGATCTGGAATACGTGGCCTCCTGCGCCGACATGGCGACCGAGCGCGTGATCGAAATTCACACGACAACCACTCACTACGTCTACATGATCGGATTCGCCCCCGGCCAGCCGCATATGGGAGACCTGCCGGAGGAGTTGAACATACCCCGCCGCAAAGATCCGCGCGCGACGGTCGAAAAGGGCTCGATCGTGACCGCAACGGGGTTGTCGATCATTTATCCGGTCACCAACGCCTCGGGCTGGCACATCATCGGGCGTTCTCCGGTTTCGGTTTTCGATGTTAAAAAGGAACCGCCCGTCCTGCTCGTCGCCGGTGACACCGTTGATTTTTATTCCGTTTCCCTTGGCGAGTACCACGAAATCCAACGGATGATCGACGAAGGTCGTTTCGATCCAGAGCAACCAAAGGCCCGCGCATGACCTCGCTCCTTCATGTCCTTTCCCCTGGAATGTTCACGACGGTTCAGGATTTGGGCCGGTTCGGTTATCAGGATTTGGGTGTTCCGGTCGCGGGCGCGCTTGATCCGATAAACCTCAGGCTGGCCAATACCCTTGTCGGCAACGCCGAAAATACCGGTGCACTGGAGATCCGCATCATGGGGCCGACGATCCGTATTGAAGCCGATTCGGTTCGAATGGCGCTTTGCGGAACCGACGCCGACCTCGTAATTGCCGGAAATCCATCCCGCCATGTTTCATCGGGCCAAAGTGTTCGATTGCGCCAAGGTCAGGTCGTACAGATCGGCGCCATGAAGGACACATCGTGCTGCTATCTGGCTGTCGAGGGCGGGTTCGATCTGCCCCGCCCCTTCGCCAGCCAATCCACTTATGTGCGGGGCGGTTTTGGCGGTTATCAGGGCCGCGCCCTTCAGGCAGGTGACCAGCTTCCCCTGGCGGCGAATACCATTGCGGCGCGCTCTGAAACACGCCTGAATGAAATTTCCGCAGTTGATGTTTCCGGCGCCATTCGCGTGGTGCTTGGCCCCCAGGACAACTACTTCACCGACGCCGGCCTCAGCACCTTCCTGGAAAGTGAATTTACCATCACGCAAGACGCTGACCGCATGGGACTTCGGCTGGACGGACCGACGTTGGAACACAGCCTAGGCTTCAACATTTCTTCGGACGGAATCGCGACGGGGGCGATTCAGGTTCCCGGCACGGGCAAGCCCATCATCCTGCTGGCCGACCATCAAACCACCGGCGGCTACCCCAAGATCGCCACCGTCATATCGGCGGATCTGCCAAGGCTCGGACGCATGCGGCCCGGCCGGAGATTTCGTTTCGAGGCGGTCAGCGTGGCCGATGCCGAACAAGCCCGCCGCGATCTCGAAGCAATCGTTCAGCGATCCATTGGTACGATTGGCCCGGCGGACGAAGCGCGGGAACCGGATACCGATAAATTGCTGATGACAAACCTGATCAGTGGCGTTTTTTACGCATCCGAGTAATGATCCTCTGGACATCGGCTTCCGGCTGCGGGACCATACCAGTGGGATAGAGAGTCAAATATCGGGGAGGAAATAAATGGTCGATACCGGTTTTTGTGCAGTCAAGTCCGATCCGGCGGCGGTTGCCGAAAGCGCACGTGCCGCGCGCGCCGAAATTCGCGCCGGCAAGTTTTCCAGGGACACCGCGAGCGTGGCGTCAGGCGCTGTTCAGGGCAACGTGGTTATTCTGCCCGCCGACTGGGCAGCTGATTTCCAACGCTTTTGTTATCTGAACCCCAAGCCCTGCCCGCTGATCGGCGTATCGGAACCGGGCGATCCCAGCCTTCCCATGCTGGGCGAAGACATCGACATCCGCTCGGACGTCGGCGCATACAAGGTTTTTGAAAACGGTAAGGTCGTCGACGAGGTGTTCGACGTGACCGATATCTGGCGCGATGACCTGGTGACCTTCATCCTGGGATGTTCGTTCTCGTTCGAAGAAGCCTTGATGCAGGCCGGATTGCCGCTACGGCATGTGGAGATGGACGTCGTCGTCCCCATGTATACGACCAACATCCAGACCAGACCGGCCGGACCGTTCCGGGGCCGCACCGTAACTTCGATGCGCCCCTACACCCCGACGAATGCCATTCGCGCCATTCAGATCACGTCGCGCTTTCCAAACGTGCATGGCGCGCCGCTTCATTTCGGCGATCCGTCCATGATCGGGGTCGAGGACATCGACAAGCCGGAATTCGGCGGCGACCGGGTGGATTTCCTAGACGGCGAAGTGCCGGTCTTCTGGGCCTGTGGCGTCACTCCGCAGGTGGTGATGGAAAGCGCGAAGCCGCCGTTCTGCATTACCCACAAACCGGGCCGAATGCTGGTGACCGACCGGATGAACGCGGAAATGGCGGTCCTTTAAGGACCGTCACCCGCCAATCCCGTAAAGCTCCGCCGCGTTGCCGCCTAGGAACCGGTCTTTTTCGTGTGCCGACAGGAAGTCGCAATAGCGCAGAATGTAATCCAGCGACTGCTTGTAGGTGCAGTAGCGCTCCACATTGGGCATGTCCGACCCCCACAGCATGCGCTCGGCTCCGAATTTGTCGCGATAACCTTTAATCACCGCCTGACCTTCGGGATACGGATAATCCCATTTTGCGCCCCAGAAAATGGGCAGCGTCACCTCGGTAAACACGTTTTCATGGGAATGGATCGCCGCGATCTCGGCGGGCATGTCCCAACTAGCGTCACGCCAATAGTGGTGAACGGGCAAGCCCAGCGACATATGCCAGCGTAAACCCGGATAGCGCCGGGCCAGATTGGCCAACCCTTCCATCTGGAACCTGTATCCCGCTTCGCCGGGCATGGGGCCGCCATGGATTTCTATGCAAACAACAATCCCTAGCGCCTCCAGCTTTTCCCAGAACGGGGCCAGCCGTTGGTCGTCCATGCGCCATTCATATCCCTGCCGGGTGTAGCCTTCGATGTCGTAGTGAATGCCGCGCAAGCCCAATTGGTGAAAGGCGCGATCAATTTCGGCCAGCGATTGCGCCTCGCCCGCCGTTGGCGAATGGACCCACATGAGGCCGGTGATCTTTTCAGGGAATATTTTTTGGGCCTCGGCATTGTCGTCGCTCATGATCCCGTAGGCGCCGCCTGCCTGGAGGATACAATGATCGACCCCGGCATAAGTCATCTGCGCCACCGCCATTTCCGGCGGCGCTTCGATATTCTGCATACCTACAGGCATGAACTGGATCGCAAAATCCTCGTCTTCGACTGTAAATTCCAAACGCCCGAAGCGTCCGACCCTGAAGTTCACGTCGTTCAGATCTTCCCATGACGATCCTTCGCCATGGTACAGCGCCGCCGTTTCAGCCGGTTCTCCGTCGCCAATTCGGTAAACCCGCGCGTTCGTCGCGGTTAGCATGCTCTGTAGATATTTCTTATGAATGTCTTGCGAAGGATGCCGGCACGGCCCCGTCCAAGGCTGGAAGATGTGATAGTGGCAATCGATGATCATGGCCTTCCGCCTCCCCGTTCAACGTGACCAGCCGTGCTTGAGGTTTCCGATTCATATGAGATGCGGCGTCGAGCGCGCGCTCATTTCTCCGCGTAGAGAGGTGGTTTGCCGTTGTTTGCGCGATCGGTATCGAAGGTCTTTTCGACGACTTCGCCAGTCTTTCGGACGTGTTTTAAGATGAGCTTTCCGGCGCTTTCGGCATCGCGGGCGGCGAAGGCATCAAGGATTTGCCCGTGTTCGCGCATGGATTCCTCCCAACGGTCCTCGGACATGATCGCGAAATACCGCGCGCGGCGGGCCTTGACCATCAGAGTGGCGTGGGTCGCCGAGAGAACGGAATTTCCGGCAAGCTGAACGATCATGTTGTGAACCTGCTGGTTCAGCTTGAAATACTCGTGTCGCTGCCCGTTCTTAAAATACTGTTCCATCCGCTCATTGAGCGCCCGCAGCCGTTCAAGATCCTTGCCCGACATGCGTTTAGCGGCCAACTCTCCGGCCATTCTCTCTATTCCGCTGACGACCTCGAACAGTTCGCCAATTTCCTCAACCGTTATCTTGGCAACCCGTGAACCCCGGTTGGGCCGAAGTTCCACCAAACCCTCGGATACAAGAACCTTCAGGGCTTCGCGCATGGGCGTGCGGGAAATACCGAATTCTTCGCAAAGTTTGCCCTCGGCAATTCGCTGTCCCGGGGATAATTCCCCCTCAACGATCATGTCCCGCAGTCGCTCGATCACTTCGCGGTGAAGCGAATGGCGTCGAATGCGCATGCCTCCCCGTCCGTTTTCGGCTACACCGACCGCTATATCCCTAGACGCCGCCATCTTGCCGCCACCCTATCTTCAATTCAATCTATCCTATTGTGCAGTTGATCCGAAACACGAGTTAATTGTGGCTCGCGGTTTAGAGGTTGTTTTGCCGCAGCCAGCCGATCCGATCATTCCGCAACGTCTTGGCATTTATAGAGATTGCCCTCGAAACATCAAGCTACGGGTGACAATTGCCACAGCCGAAAAAAAACAATCCAACTGACAAGGCGGCACAATATCATTTTTTATCAAAAAAAACAACACATTACGAACGTTTCGGATTTTTAATTAAAAATACATTGTCCTCTAATGAAAATTCTCTATAATGATGATGGTGAGATGACGGGATGCTCACAAACTCATTCTCGGCAAATCCGAAGGGCGCGATCCTCGGAAAATAGGGAAGGCAAATAACAATGACGAAACGGGCTCTATTGGGGATGCTAACACCCTCATCCAATACGGTTCTTGAACCGGTAACCAGCGCGATCCTCGCCGACCTTCCGGATGTGAGCGCGCATTTCGGCCGCTTCCGTGTGACCGAAATTTCAATGAACGACAAAGCCCTTGGCCAGTTTGAAGACAAGCCTTTTCTTGATGCGGCCGACCTCCTTGCCGACGCCAAGGTCGACGTCATCTCGTGGAATGGAACTTCGTCGGGTTGGCTGGGTTTCGACGCTGACGAAAAGCTTTGCGCGGACATCAAGGAACGAACCGGAATTCCCGCCAACACGTCGGTTCTGGCTTTAAACGAGATTTTCGAGATCACCGGGGTAAAACGGTTTGGTCTGGTGACACCCTATCTGGACGAAATCCAGGAAAAGATTATTCCCAACTACGCGAAGTCGGGCTTCGAATGCGTCGCCGAGCAGCATCTGCGGGATCGCGGCAACTTTTCCTTCTCGGAATACACGGAGGAAAAAATCTGCGAACTGATCCGCACCGTGGCCGTCGCCAAACCGCAGGCCATTACCGTATTTTGCACCAACATGCGCGGCGCCCTGGTTGCCAACGCCATGGAAAAAGAGCTGGAAATACCGATTTATGACACGGTATCCACCTCTGTCTGGAAATCCATGAAGATGGCCGGAGCCGATCCCAAACGCATCAAGGGCTGGGGAAGCTTGTTTACAGAAGTGGATTAATTCGACCGCATTTGGGGGGCCTGTGATGTCCGATTTCGATCTTGTCATTCGCAATGGAACGGTGGCCACGGCGGCCGACGTGTTTTCTTGCGATATTGGTATCAAGACGGGTCGCGTCGTCGCCCTCGGTGAAAATTTGTCGTCGGGCGCAACCGAGATAGACGCTACGGACAAGCTGGTGCTTCCCGGCGGCATAGACGGTCATTGTCACTTTGACCAGGAGACGGGTGACGCCTCCGTGATGGCCGATGATTTCGCGTCGGGTACCCTTTCGGCCGCGTTCGGCGGCACCACCACGGTCATTCCGTTTGCCTGCCAGACAAGGGGCGACACCCTGCGTGCCGCGGTTGACGAGTATCACCGGCGCGCGGACGGCAAGGCGGTCATCGATTACGCCTTTCACATGATCGTCACCGACGCCAGCGATCAGGTTCTGGGTCAAGAACTGCCCGCCATGATCAAAGAGGGCTATACCTCGTTCAAGATCTACATGACCTACGACGCCCTCAAACTGAACGACGGCGAAATTCTTTCGGTTCTGGCGTTGGCCCGGCGCGAGGGTGCAATGGTCATGATCCATGCCGAAAATTCGGACTGTATTGCGTGGCTGACTGAAAAACTGGAACTTGCAGGAAAGACCGCGCCCCATTTCCATGCGGCTTCACGGCCGCCGGTGGTCGAGCGCGAGGCCACGCACCGGGTTATTTCGCTGGCCGAACTTGTCGATGTTCCGATCCTGATCGTCCACGTATCGGGGCGCGAGGCGATGGAACAAATACGATGGGCGCAAGGGCGTGGGTTACAGGTCTATGCCGAGACCTGCCCGCAATATCTTTTCCTTACCGCCGAAGACATGGACCTTGACGGTTTCGAGGGAGCCAAGTGCGTTTGCAGCCCGCCACCGCGCGATAAGGCCGATCAGCAAGCGGTTTGGAACGGCATTGAAAACGGCCTTTTCCAGGTGTTTTCATCGGACCACGCACCGTTCCGATTTGACGACGCGAAAGGCAAAAAGCTGCATGGAACGAACGCTTCTTTCCGCGAAATTCCGAACGGGATTCCGGGCGTTGAGACCCGCCTGCCGCTGCTGTTTTCCGAAGGGGTTGGCAAGGGCCGCATCGACATTACGCGTTTCGTTGAACTGACGGCGGCCAATCCGGCGCGCACTTACGGCCTGTATCCGCGCAAGGGAACGATCGCCGTCGGCTCGGACGCCGATATTGCGATCTGGGACCCTGAACGCGAGGTCAAGATCACCAACGACATTCTCCACCACAATGTGGATTACACGCCCTACGAAGGAATGGTTGTCAAAGGCTGGCCCGAAACCGTTGTGTCGCGCGGCGAAATCGTCGTTCGCGACGGCGGCTTTCATGGCGCCAAGGACCGTGGCGAATTTCTCAAATGCGATCAACCCGCTCCCGCCCGCCCGAGGGGAACGGATCGGCCCGTCTGGTAAGCAGACGGTTCCGGAAATGACGAAGGTAATCGGGTTTTGACCAGGGATATGGACTAAAGGGAGTTTCGAAAATGAAGAGTTATTTACGTGGACTGGGCGCGGCAGTGACCGCCGTTGCAGTTTTGACCGCAGGTGCGGCGCAGGCCGACAAGATCCGGATTGCCGGCAACTTCGCCGTCGATCATTCAAGCAGCCTCGCCATGGAAGTTTTCAAGGATGAACTGGCGAAATTGACCAACGGCGGCCTGACGGCTGATTTGTTCCCCGCCATGCAGCTTGGCGGCGCAAAGGAAAACGTCGACCAGGTGCGTTCCGGAACGGTTTTCGCCACCTGGATCGGCATTGCCTATCTGTCGCGCACGGTGCCCGAACTTGAGGCTGTCAGCCTTCCGTTCGTGTTTGCCAACCGCGAACAGGCATTCCGCGTCATGGACAGCTCGGTTGGCGATCTGCTCAACGAAAAGCTTGGCAAAAAGGGTTACACCGCGTTGGGTTATATGGAACTGGGTTCGCGCAACGCCACCAACAACGTGCGCCCGCTCAAAACCCTAGAGGATTTCAAGGGCCTGAAAATTCGCCTGCAGCCCAATGAGACCCACCTTGCCACCTTCCGCGCTATTGGCGCCAACCCGGTTTCCATGGGCATCAAGGAAGTCTATTCGGCCATGCAGCAGGGCGTGCTTGACGGTCAGGAAAACCCGTTCAGCATCATCGCCACCAAGCGTTTCGACGAAGTGCAGAAGTACCTGTCGGATTCCGGACACTTCTTCGACTTCATCATCCTTGTCGCCAACAAGCGCAAGTTTGAGAAAATGAGCGCCGCGAACCAGGATGCCGTGCGCAAAGCCACCGCTAAGGCCATTGCCTGGCAGCGCGCTAAGGCCGCCGAAGAAGATGTTGCCTCCGTCAAAGAACTGCAGAAGCGTGGCATGCAGTTTGATCCGCTGTCCGACGCAACCCGCGCCGCCCTCAAAAAGGCGACCTCGGGCGTGGTCGGCGAGCTGAAAAAGAAAATCGGCAGCGACGTGATCGACGCGGTTCTTGCCGAGGCTGCGAAATGATCTCCAACACTCAGGGGCCGGCGGTTTCCGCTGGCCCCATCACTTTGTTGATGAATTTGGTTCGGCGGATGGACCAAGCGTCGTACTGGGTTGTCGTGGCCGTTATGGCCGCCATGGCGATCCTTGTGGCCGCTCAGGTCTTTTTCCGCTACGCGCTGTCGTCGTCCATTGATTCAGCCGATGAATTATCGCGGCTGTTTTTTGTGTGGTCGATGTTCATGGCCATTCCCCATGGCATTAAAATTGGTATCCATGTGGGCATCGACCTTATGGTTCGGCAGTTCAGCGAGAACCTTCGGGAATTTCTTTTCCGCCTGATGAGCGCCGCCAGCGCCGTGCTTATGGTTATCGTATTTTATGTCACGATCTTTGTAACCGCCGACAAGTGGCAGGACCTCATGCCCACCATCGACGTTACGGCGGCCGTTTATTACATTCCGGTCCTTTTGTCGGCCGGACATTCTTTCCTTCATTTGGTTGTTTTGACCTGGGGCGGATCCAAAATCTGGCAGGAGGCGTCGTCATGACCCTCATCGTCGTCGTTTCCTTCCTTATCTTTGCCCTGCTTGGAATGCCGTTGGCCTTCGCCCTGGGGTTCGCTTCATTGGGCGCGCTGATGATGGCGGATATTGAATTGCTGGTGCTGCCGCAGCGCATGATGCACGCGGTCGACAATTTCCCGCTGATGGCCATTCCGCTGTTCATGCTGGCCGGCGAATTGATGGTCGAGGCCGGTATCATGCAGCGCCTGATCGACTTCGCCAACAGCATTATCGGTCGCCTTCATGGCGGGCTAGCCCATGTCACTATCATTTCCGGAATGATCCTGGCCGCCGTCAGCGGCGCCGCCGTCGCCAGCGCCAGTGCGCTGGGCAGTTCCCTGGTGCCGTCGCTCAGCAAGCAATACGAAAAAGGCTATACCAGCGCCATCATTTGTTCGGCGGCCAATCTGGGACCGATTATCCCACCCAGCAACGCGATGATCGTTTACGCCCTGATGGCGGGATCCAGTGTTTCGGTGGGCGGACTGTTCATGGCAGGTGTGGTGCCGGGATTAATTCTGACCATCGGCTTTATGGCGCTTGCCAGCTTCATCTCCATGAAGCGCAATTACCCGCTAACCGGCGAAGCCTTCAGCATTCGCAACGTTCTTATTCAGTCGCGCAAAGCCTTCATCATTTTCATGATGCCGGTGATCGTCGTTGGAGGCATCGTCGGCGGCGTCTTCACGGCGACCGAGGGTGCGGCCATCGCTGTCGTTTATGCCGCCTTGATCGGGTTCTTTATTACCCGCGCGTTGAAGATTTCCGACCTCCCCGGCGCGTTGTTCCGGGCGGCGGTTACGGCGGCGATGGTTGGCGCTCTTATCGCATTCGCGGCGACGGTGACGTTCGTATTCACCATCGATATGGTTCCGGCGCGGATGTCTGAGTACATTCAGAGCCTGACCAGCGATCCGACGACGTTCATTCTTCTGGTCATGGTCATGCTGATCGTGGTTGGCATGTTCATCGAATCGAACGCCGCCTACATCATGCTGGTGCCGTTGTTTGCGCCGATCGCACTCGCCTATAACATCGACCCATTGTTCTTCGGCTTCCTGTTCGTGCTCAATCTGGTGGCGGGCATGATGACGCCGCCGGTGGGCGTGTTGCTGTTTGTCATGTGCGGCATCACGCGCATTCCGATGACCGATCTGATCCGCAGCGTCTGGCCGTTTGTCGTTCTGCAGTATGTGGTGTTGATTCTTTGTGTTGTATTCCCCGAACTGGTAACGGCATTGCCGCACTATCTCGGGTTCTAAACGCCACGCATGGCGTCGCGCAAGGGGCGGAAGCCAACGGTTTGAATTCCGGTTTCCGTCAACCACGAGGCGAATGCGCCGCTTTTCAGAATGCGGAATTCGTCCGTGCGGAAATGGGCACGCGGGGGCACGATGGTTTCGATGTCGCCGGACGTGTTGGGATGCAGCGCAACAAAGGTAAGGCCGGGCGGCAGCGTTTCCACCAGCCGTTTGTAGGTGGCATCGCTTTCTTCCGAGGAAACGCCCGGGGTCATGCGAAAGTCATCAATCAAGGGCATACCCTG